>CADAYK010000128.1 GCA_902792105.1 uncultured Ruminococcus sp. | reverse complement strand
AGCGTCCAGTCATTGTTGCCGTCCTGATCCTTGTGTGTATATAATTCCTTGTAGACTAAAAGATAATCCTCGTGTCCACCGCAAGCTTTTTGAATCAAGGTTTCCCTGATGTTCGGCTGTTGATCGGATTCGGTGCAATACTTGTCAACAGCTTCTTGGAGTCCTTCAAATTTGCCCGATTCCAGAGCCTCGTTGATGCCATAAAACTTTTGTAGATCAGATCTATTATAATAGGAATAAACCATATAGCCTGTTTCAAAAGGACAAGTGTTTTCGCTATTCTCAAACGTTTCGCAGTAAACAAGCGCCCAGTCGCAAAGCGGAGCAGTTTTTTCCGTTTTATGATAGTACAGCTCTTTGAATTCCTTAACGCTATCCTCGTTTCCCGACATATAAGTATTAACAAACTCCTCTTTGATCACGCTGTAATATACATCGCCGAAAACCTCGTGGAGTCCTTCATAGTTGCGTATGGTGCCTGCATGTTCAGGGTACCATTCAGGATTCCAGGCTTTGAGAAAATCAATAAACTCATTTGTCTTATAGTCATAAATAGTATAGCAGATTGTCAAGGGGTCGTCTGATATACCGGATTGTGTATAATACACACCGCCGAAGTAGTAGGCAAAACCCACTTCACATACATTATAGGTTGCGGTTCTGGCAAAAATCAGCGTCCAGTCATTGTTGCCGTCCTGATCCTTGTGTGTATATAATTCCTTGTAGACTAAAAGATAATCCTCGTGTCCACCGCAAGCTTTTTGAATCAAGCTTTCCCTGATGTTCGGCTGTTGATCGGGTTCGGCGGCATGCGCTATCGGTACGGCAAAAAACAGCATCGACAGCATCAGCATGATGGAAATAAATTTAATACTTTTTTTCATATCAATCACCTCTTATAAAGTTATGTGTTTTTTGGAAAGAATAAATAACTATCAATAATAATAAAAATATTCTCTGCTATTTTATTATATCACCTAAAAATAAAACTGTCAATAAAAAAATTTAACATACTTTGTTTTTTTGATTAGAAACACCAAACAAAATAAACAATTGTCAAAACATACATTCGTGTTCTGCGGCAGCGACTGCTTTGGCGAAAAATTGAGCGGTCAACCTGATTTATGCGGTCGGTCAATGTGTTTAATTATCTTTATACCGAGCCAAATGAACAATATAGCGGACAAAATCATCACAACAAGGTTGGTATTTGGGGTAAGCGACATTTGAAATATATCAAACATCGCCGCCCAATCTTATATACAAACCTGCTGACAAGCATGCTGTGGGGCGCGGGTCTCCGGTGGAGACCTCTGCCGCAGGCAGAAGCGCCGACCGAGCCGACAGGCGAGACAGCGAATGAACAATATTCGCAACCGTGCAACGGAGATTGTAAATACAGAGTTGACTTATTCCTGATCAGCACAGCCGCCAAGTGGGATAATCTCCTACTTGGCGGCGTTTTCAAAAAGAGAGCAGAAAACCTATTGACAAAACAAAAAAGCAATGATATAATACCGATAATAATTTGCCGACAAAATAGTCTCGGCAAATGCGAAAGGAGAACGAATATGATTGTCAGCGAGGTATATTCAGCGAGGTATATTCCGGCTAACTGAATATTGGCACGCTTTAGGCTTAGGGACGGAAAGCCCCTGTTTTTGTCGTGCCGCTTAAAGAAACCTTTCGTGATAAATGACTGCTTACAGCACACTCGAGAAGGGTGTGCTTTCTTTTGTCCTAATTTTTCGGCGCGCCGCAGAAATCCCCGAACGGGTTGCTTTCTGCGGTCTTTTTGTGTCCAAATTCAGTTAGCGCATTATTTGAAATTATTAAAACTGAATTTGAACTGAATTTGGAGGAATAAACGTTGAATATAACAGATTACGGATTTGATTATGAGATCAATTCAAATGAAACTATCGGCACGCCGGCACGGATTACTGCCGTTCACAAGGGACGGTTTGCGATCGTGTCCGACTTCGGCGATGGCTACGCGCAGTTGAAGGGAAAGGAATACTATTACGGGAACGAGGTTTTCCCAACGGTGGGCGATTTTGTGCTGATCGATCACAACAGCAGCGGCGAC
>CADAYK010000127.1 GCA_902792105.1 uncultured Ruminococcus sp. | reverse complement strand
CGTTTACAGCCATGAAGAACAAGGGGTTCACGCGCTTTTTGCCGAGGCGGATAATGCCCTTTTTCTTGTACCTTTCGCCCGTTGCTCCGCTCCGGATAGCGTCTACCGGAGTAAACTTTTTGACTTTGCGCGTACTTATCCAGCAGAACAGCAGGATAAGCGCCACGACCGCCAGCGCGCAGCCGAAGCCGAGCAGGACACCGTTTGAGCTTTCCATAACAATACTTTGAGAAACCTGCTGCAAAAGCATGTTTCCGAACGGGAACGACAGGGCGATACCGACAGCCGCGCCGACTATAGCTATCGACAGATACTTAACAAGGTACAGCGAACGGATTTTTGCGTTAGGAATGCCGATAGCCTTCATGATTCCGATCTGCCTGAACTCCTCGCTGAGAGTAAAGCCGATTGTAAAGCGCAGGATAACGACCGCAATTATAATAAGCGCCGCGCTTACTACCAGAAGAATGCCTGCAACGATCATTTCCATGATATATGTTGTGCGTATAAACCCGCGGTCTCCGCTGAAGATTACCGCGTCGCATTTTCCCAGCTCCGATTGCAGAGCGGAAGTATCATCGGTATCGATAAAGCTTATATATAATTTATACGGCTCAATACCGTCAAACTTTTCAAACGCCTTGTAGTCGTTATCCGAAACCAAAAACCGCGCGTTGCCCATAAGGTGCGAGCCGAACAAAGCGTCCTTAAGGATTCCCTTTATTGTCAGGCTGCGGCTTACATCCCCTAAGGTCAAAGTAACGGTATCGCCTATTTTTGCGCCGTTGCTGTCAAGAACCGACTGACGGACATACGCCTCGCCGTCGCCGACTTTGGTGATCTCGCTGTTGTTTCCGTCAAAGTAATTCTCGATTTGATTTGACAAGCAGCTTATAAAGCTCATTGTCGCGGTCTGATCATCCTGAGTCTTTTCACGGCCGTTAAACATGTAGTCCGAAAGGAAAATGCATTCCTCCTGCTTGAACTTCTTTACGCCCTCAACGTTTTTTACGGCTTCTTTGACCGTGTAGGTTCCGCCCGAACGCTCAGCGGCTATGAAATCGCCGACGCCCGCCTTGTCAAAATAATTATCGAGCGAGCTTGTAACCGCGACAAGGTTATTGGCGCTTGACGCGATAAACATGACCGACAGAATAACAAAGAGCAGTATGATAAATATTCATTGTTTTTTTGCGCTTGAGGTCGCGCTTTAAAATGTCAAAAAACATGGTGATCTCCTGTCTTAAACTTTACGCTCAGTCAAGCGAGCGAAACGGGTGTTTAACTTTATTAACTATTCCGCTGCCGATAAGGCCGTAGCCCGCGTCGTAAATCTCCTTTGCGCGCACATTGTCAACATTGAGCTTCTTTGAGATCTCAGCGACAAAAAGCGGCTCATTTTTCTTTCTGAGGACATTGCGGCTCTCTAAAATTTCATCAACAAGCTCAGCCTGTTCAATTGTGACGTCCGCGCTTTTGGACAGCGCCTCGATAAATTCTGTTTTATTCATAAAAGCATCTCCTTTGTCTGTTGTGGCTTAAGTATAGCTGAGCAATTATTAAATAATCCTTAAATAAAAAAAGTTTTTAAATTTTATTTACGAAAAAGCCGAAATCATGTTATAATGTTTTCGGGGTGATACCGTGAAACACGAATATGAAGCCATAGTAATAGGCGCCGGCCCCGCGGGAGCAGCCTGCGGGATAACTCTGCAAAAGAGCAAAGTCTCAAACTGCGTGATAGACAAGGCGGTATTTCCGCGCTCAAAAACCTGCGCGGGGCTTGTTACGGGCAAGACATATAAGCTGATTGAGGAGCTTTTTGACAATAAGATTGACGACGGCATTTTCTGCGCCGTTTCGTCCGAAATAAGGCTTTTCAGCAGAACCGAGCTTTTGACCGCGGCTCCCATAACCAACCCCGTAAGGCTTGTAAACCGAATAGACTTTGACAACGCCCTGGTAAAGCGGTACCTAGAGCTTGGCGGAAAGCTGTTTGAGGGCGAGCGCGGCTATACAATTGATTATAAAAACAGCAGCATAACCCTTTCAAACGGCGACGTTCTCTGCGCAAAGACGCTGATTTTTGCCGACGGCGCGCTAAGTCAGGCGCACAAGCTTATTGATGTTCCGAGAGAAAGGCTGGCG
>CADAYK010000126.1 GCA_902792105.1 uncultured Ruminococcus sp. | reverse complement strand
GCTTTTTGATTTTTTGAATCATTAAAATCCTCCTCTTTAAATTTATTAAAAGTTTAGTACTTGCATTGTTAATTTTGCATTAAAAGAACTTGTTAATTTGTGTTTGCCTGCTGACCGAATATTGTATTTGTACAAATATCAGGCATTGGCAAAATAGCCAAGCAAATAAAATAAGTAATTATAATATTATACTGATTTAGTCGGTTTTTCAAGGGGATTGTGACAAAATAATACTGCTTGTAAAGCAATTTGTCAGAATTAACATATTTGACAGATAGGATTTGTGCAGAACACCGAAGCAGTTATTCATACAGCGAAAACAATAATTTACTTTTTAAATAATGTCATTTCATTGAAGTGATTGTTGATTAGTGGTCAGCGGTTAGAAAATTACAGGGCGTTTCTGCATATAAAAATGTCCGCCGTGAGACAAAGCTCATCCGGCGGATAATTTTACAGATTTTTGCAAATTTTCTTAACGGCTCCCACGATTTTTACGCGCTTCATATCCAGCTTTTCAAAGCTGAGCGTGGGATAGTAGGGGTTGACCGAGACAAGCTCGATTCTCTCATTGCCGAGGTTTATTTTTTTTATTACAGCTTTTTCGCCGTCAATTACCGCAACTCCGATTTGACCGTTCTCAAGTGTATCCTGCTTTTTCACAAGAACTTCGCTGCCGCCGTCAATCAGCGGAGCCATGCTGTCACCGTGAATTTTGATCCATACATAACGTTCCCGCTCAGCCGGATCCCCGATAAACGCCGGGCTGTACTCTTCAATATTTTCGCATTCTTCTATCCCAAAGGCGGAGTTTGCGCTGTTAAAAACCGGACGCATAAAATAATTATGCTGCGAAAAATCACCGCCGTCAAGCTGCGGATCCTTTACCCATCCCATCAGCGTTCCCGGGCGCAGCGAAAGCGCTTTTTCCAAAACCGGTATAACATCAATGGGGATTTTCTTTGTGGTGCCTTTTTCGTACCTTTGCAAGTTTGTTTTGGGAACGTTTGTCAAATTCGATAATTCCCCGAGACTTAGCTTTTTATTCTCTCTGTAATATGCAAGCCTTTCGCCGACAGTCATAATATCACCCAACCTTTTATAATTTAATTATATACTGTTTGTTCCGAAAATGCAACGATTATTTTGTGCTTACTAACAAGTGTTTCAAAAACGGATTGACAACTGAAAAAATATCTGTCATAATTATAAGTGTTCCATTATCGGAACAGATAAAGCACAGGGTAACTGCTTTAAATACTTTAGGCAACACCGCACAATTCAAAGCGCACGGCTATTCAAAGCGCACGGCTTGCTTGAATATTATTCCGTCAGCTTGCCCAAAAAATCTCGGCAAGGCGACAGCCTTACCTCGATTTATTTGTACAATCTGACAAAAAATCTTGCTGCGCAATCCGCACACCTGAATTATGCGGTATTGCCTTTATGAAAGTTGAATATTATTTTTTTAATTATTTTGTTTCAAAAATGAAACATAAGAATAATGCTGGGAGGAAAATATGATAACTGCAAATTTCAGCGGACTGCCCTCCGGCGAGGTGCTCAGACTGAGTGACAAGCTATGGCAGTACGACACGGGACAGCAGCTCAAAATACAGGGGCTGTCCGGCATAAACGAAAACACCGAGGTGCATTTTGCACTTAAATACACAAACCGCGCGATAGTAAAAACAGGCGAATTCAACTCCGGCGACTCAACACTTACGGCAGACATTCCGAACCTGTTTTTAGCGTACGCCGACGGTGTTCCGGCTAAGGTATGGGTGCACCTTCGCGACAGTGAAACCTCGGCGCACACGATCCGCGAAATCCAAATTCCGGTCGAGCCGCGCGAAAAGCCCGACGGCTACATAAGCCCCGAGGATCCGTCGGACAGGTCGTTTGTCGAAACAATCGTTGATGAACACATTACCGCCTACGACGCTGTTTTAAAGGATTATGTAGACGGAGAGCTTGACGCAATCGACGAAGCCAAGGCGGACA
>CADAYK010000125.1:993-3133 GCA_902792105.1 uncultured Ruminococcus sp. | reverse complement strand
AAATTAACAAGTTCTTTTAATGCAAAATTAACAATGCAAGTACTAAACTTTTAATAAATTTAAAGAGGAGGATTTTAATGATTCAAAAAATCAAAAAGCCGGTCAGTATTTTATTGACTGTGCTGATGGTATTCAGCGTTTTTGCTGTGGTTCCGTTCACAGCGAGTGCGGCGACCAATTATGAGGTCGTAGATGTTACCAACATTGTAAAAAACGCTTCGTCCGTTTCGGAGCTTCAAGCTGCTCTGGATGACATGGTCTCGGTTTCTGTTGATGAAGGAAAAGTATGGGAGCCACCTACCAAATCGGGTTATGAGCGTTTGATTCTTTATTTTTATGCTGATGTTGTTCGCTTTTGTATTTACAATAACGGAGCTTATGTGAATAATGCAGGAACATCAGATTATGATATTTTTAAAGCGGCTTCCGCTAAATTTTATTATCTAAAGCAAGTTGCTCCCACCACCCACACCGTAACATGGAATAACTGGGACGGCACAACTCTCGAAACCGACACCGATGTAGCAGAAGGCACCACCCCGACCTATGACGGCGCGACTCCCACCAAGACAAGCGACAAGTACTACGACTACACCTTCTCCGGCTGGAAAAACGGCGAGACCACCTACGCTCCAGACGCGGCTCTTCCCGCGGTTTCCGGCGATGTGACCTACACCGCGCAGTTTACGTCAGAGGCAAGGACTTTCATGGTCTTTGTAAAGAAACTCACAGGCGGAACGATCAACGTTTACGACGTATCGGGCGAAACCACAGTCGCACAATTAAAGGATATACTGGCTTCACAGACCGGGGCTCCTGCAACCGCACAACGGCTTATTTTTGCAGGCAAGCAGCTCGAAGACGCAAAAACTCTTGCCGAGTATAATATCGAAAAGGAATCCACAATCCACCTTATCATAAGTGGTTACACAGTCACATGGTTGAATTACGATAATTCCGAATTAGGTACAAAAACTGTCCAGTACGGCGCAACTCCGTCCTATGACGGCGAAACCCCGACCAAGCCTGCCGACGCGCAGTACGCCTACACCTTTGCAGGCTGGAAGAACGGCGACACGGTCTACGCCCCCGGCGACACACTTCCTGCGGTTACAGGTGACGTAACCTATACCGCGACCTTTGAGCCCAAAAAACTCATTGCAGGTCACACCCTTACCCTCGACGGCAACATCGGCATCAACTTCTATATCGATCCCTCGGCGGCAGGTTTAGAGCCCGGACAGAGCGGCACTCTCAAGGTTGACTTTGAGTGGGCAAACAGCGATCCGCTCGTTGACGTTGTTTCACAGAGCACAACTGTTGAAGTTAACAGCTCAAACTACACTCAGGTCGGCGACCTTATCATACACTCAGGTCGGCGACCTTATCAAGGTGACCTGCAAGGTATGCGCGGCTGAAATGTCCTGCGACGTTAAGGCAACTGTTGCTCTTAACAACACAACCGAAACGGAAGACTATTGCGTTCGCGATTACTGCGATACGATTTTGGATTCCGATTCCGAATTCTCTCAGAATTATATAGAAGAGAACGGCGAGGCTAAGTACGCACAGCTTTGCGACCTCGTCACCAAGATGCTCGATTACGGTGCAAAGGCACAGACAGTCTTTAAAATCAACACAGAAGACCTTGCCAACAGCGCGCTCGATTACGAGATGGAGGACGTCACCGCAGCTATGATCGAAGAAGCTGTCTTTGCGGCAAACGGCAGCAATACTACTACCGATTTTAACGCCGTTGCCTCCGCACTCGGTGCCAAGTGGTACACCACCAACTCAGAGTTTACTTTGTTAAGAACACATCAGCCTTCAATCCTTCGGATTATCAGGGAAATAAGGCGAACTATTATTACTATGTGGAGAAGTCGGATATTGCAGCGGCAGATCTTGACAAACATCAGACCTTCACCGTAGGTAGTCAGACCTTTAAGTATTCGGCTCTCGATTTTGCCAAGCTGATGATCACAGGCAATGCCGAGCCATCGTCTAAGGAGCTTGCAAAGGCACTGTATTGGTACAATCAGGCGGCTAATGTGTTCTTTGGCGGAGATGAACCGGTTATTCCTGTCGAGCCTACCGATCCCACAAGTCCCACTGATTCAACGGATCCCACAAGTCCCAC
>CADAYK010000125.1:0-951 GCA_902792105.1 uncultured Ruminococcus sp. | reverse complement strand
CATCCAACCGAGCCTTTTTATCCTACCGAACCCGACCCCATTGAACCCTAACCTGAAAGGACGTGCATGAATTATGATAAAAGAAGCTTATGAACGTCTTAGTATGGACGTAACACAGTTTGACGTTGAGGACGTGATCACCACCTCGGGAGTAACTCCCGGAGGCGGCGGAGGTACCCCCGGCTTTACGCCCGATCCCTATGAGGATTTCCCGACTCCGATCGGTTTCTGATGAAATAATTTAATAACTATCTTAAAATTTAACTGCCGCCGGTTTAGGTGCTCTACTTAAAACGGCGGTACAGTTTTGCTTTTTTGACAAGGTCAGGGCTTTGACGCTCTGCTCCGTAAAACCGCACATTGAATTACTGACCGATCCTTAACTATATTCTAAGGAAGTGAAATCATGAAATTAAAAAACAGCTTTGTGCATCATCAGCTTGAAAGCGAGACAGTTATCGTTCCGACCGCAGACGCGGATTTTCACGGTTTGGTACAGGGAAACAAAACCCTCGCCGCAATCTCACGCTTTGACGGCAACAGGGATGACATTAAAGCCGACGTCGCCGAAGCTATTGCCCGTTTGAAACAAATCGGCGCGATCGAGGAATAGTCCGTTGCGATAAACGCCCTTTTCCGCATGTCTGTCAAAACAAAAGCGGAGCACGGCTGCTTGCCGCAATGCTGCCGACCGCGCGTGATTTCGGAAAAAACTATAATAACAAAAATAACGCGTCCCTTTTCGTGAATCGTCAGGGGACGCGTTGCTTTTATGCGCTATGGCTAATCACTGATTCGTAACTAAAACTATTAGGGAATAACCGAATATGATCTGCTTTGTAATTTGGGAAGATATAACGGCGCATTTCAAAATTGACTGTTTCGTTGATATTTGTCTTTGTTTTCAACAAGACATCGTATTACCTGCTAAACCGTTGATAAACTTAAACA
>CADAYK010000124.1 GCA_902792105.1 uncultured Ruminococcus sp. | reverse complement strand
TGCCGAGGTTTGCCATAGCACCCCAGAAGGTACCCTGAACCTCTACCTGAGGACAGGCAAATTCCGCCTGCGTTTTCATTACCTTCATAAGCGCGTTGTTGCTGACGGTCGCCGAATTTTGCACCGCCTTGTTTGACGGAGTCCAGCCAAACTGCTGCGCGTTTTGCTTTTGACATTCCTCGTCTGTCAGGTAACAAGCGAGCATTTGCGCCGCGTTAGGAAATTTTGTTTTTTTGTTTACAACATTGTATTTAAAGCCCTGCATGGGAACAATTTGCCGCTTGGTGTTGTTAACGGTAATTGTAGGCAGCTTTGCCGCGCCGTAGCGTGAACCCAGCACCGACTTGTCCGCCGACGCGTTCCATGTGCCGTCAAATCCGGCGCCGACTATACCGTTGCTGAAGCCGGAGACGATTTGTGACGGATCGTGTGAAACAAACGTGCCCTTGTAATCGTGCATAAGCTTTGAAAAAGCCTGCAGGGTATTAACGGCGGTTTCTTCATCATAAGCCTTAAACCTCTGGGTTTCGCCGTCGCTTTCAAAACCGTCGATCACAGCTCCTCCGGTAAAGGCGAAAATGCAGGAGTAAAAACCGTTTTCGCAGTCCATTACGAACTGTTTTTTCGCCTTTTTGCAAGCCTCCAGTGTGCCCTCAAGGGTTTTGGCGTTTTCTGTTGAAACAACGTTTTTGTCATAAACAAGGTAATAGCCGTTGTCAACGGAGTGCGGATAGGCGTACAAAGTGTTGTTGTAAGTTGCGGCGTTTACCGAATATCCCGCGTCCCTGCTTTTGACCTCAGCGGAAAATTTTACCGGGCTGATAACATCTGCGTAGTTAAGCCAGCCAAGCTGGTCTGACGGAACCGTCATAACGTCGGCGGCGGTGTTGGGGTCGTTGATAAGCTGAGTTGCCGAGTCGTATTCGCCTAATGCCGCAACCTCGATTTTTTTAAAGGTCTTGCCGGGGTAAAGCGACTTAAAGCTTTCAACCTGCCTTTTAACAAGGCTTAGTGCTTTGTCGCTCGTCCAAACCGTCAGGCTGATGTTGTTCTCGCCGCCGAAGCTGCTTTCGGCAAGCGCGCCCGTCGGCTCGGGTTTTACCTCAGCCGCCTGTGCGGACGGGATAACCGACGCCGCGGACAGGCAAATTGCTGCCGATAATGCTGTGCATAAACTCTTTTTTAACATAATAATCCTCCTTTGTGTTTAATGCCTTTATTTTATTCCGCTATTCTAAAGATAATCTGTTTTTTCGCGGAATTACCGTAAAAATTTATAAAAATATTATATCACAGAATAAACCGAATTTCAATTATGTTTATAAAATTATTGCGTAAATTTTGCGGCAAAATAAAAATAAGTATTCCATTACCGATATTTTTGTGATATAATTATTTTGTGATGTTATATAATACTAATACCTAATAAAAAGTAGACAATCTTTGCGGACTATTTTCCGCAATACTGCGTTGTCGTCCTTGCAAGGCGCCAGCCTTGCGGCGTCCTCCNNNNTCCTTGCAAGGCGCCAGCCTTGCGGCGTCCTCCGCCTTGTCTTGCGAAAAATATCTTCGCAAAATATAAGTCTACTTTCTATCAGGAATTAGTATAAAAAATCAAATATAACCTTTACAACTCTGAATTTTATTGAAAAGGAGTGAAATAATTGCATAAAAGAATAATGTCCGCTTTGCTCGGCTCGCTTGTGCTTGTGTCTGCGGCAGCGTGCGTTTCGGGCTGCACCGACAACAAGGGCAAGGGCGAAAAGGAGCAGGCGGCTTCAACGGACTTTAAAACCGCGGACAAGGTTCAGGACGGCGCGATTTTGCAGGCGTTCAGCTGGGATTTTAACACCATTAAGGCTTCAATGGCGGACATCGCGGCGGCAGGCTTTTCGGCTGTGCAGACCTCGCCGATAAACGAGTGTTTAAAGGGCGAAGGCGGCGGAATGGAGCTTTACGGCGACGGAAAGTGGTACTACCATTACCAGCCCACCGATTTTAAAATCGGCAACTATCAGCTTGGCACGCGCGATGAGTTCAAGGCTATGTGCGACGAAGCGCACAAATACGGCATAAAGGTGCTTGTGGATGTAATAGCGAACCACACCACAACGACTTTGAGCGCGGTTTCAAACGACCTGATCAAGGCGGGCGGCGGCAGCCTTGAAACGCTTTATCACAAGGGCAACGCCAAGGATATTTCCGACTACAGCGACCGTTTGCAGTGCACCACCTACAAAATGGGCGGCTTGCCCGACATCAACACCGAGCGGCCGTCGTATCAGGAATACTTCCTAAAGTTTATAAACGACTGCATTGCCTGCGGAGCCGACGGCTTCCGTCATGACACCGCAAAGCACATCGGGCTTCCGGACGATCCCAAGGAGGACGACGGCTTTAAAAACAACTTCTGGGAACGCGTGACCAAGGATATTGACAAAGCGGATGATATGTTTATTTACGGCGAGGTGCTCCAGGGCGGCAACGACAGGATCGAGGACTACATCAAGGAAATAGGCACGCCGCGCTTGTAAACAAAATCATCGACACCTCAAGCGTTGAGGAATATTGGATCGGCGACGAGGATCTCAACATTGTAACGTGGGTTGAGTCGCACGATAACTACATCAACGACAAAACCTTTGCTCAGCTTTCCGACGACGACGTGATCAACGGCTGGGTGATCATCACCGCGCGCAAGGACGGCACGCCGCTGTTTTTCTCGCGTCCCTACTGCAGCAGCGCAGAAAACGAGTGGGGAATGAACCGCATCGGCGCCCAGGGCAGCGACATTTACAAGGACAGTCGAGTAAGAGCGGTAAACTTCTTCCGCACAGCCATGAAGGGTGAAAGCGAAGAGCTTGTTAATCCCGAAGGCAATTCCGAGGCGCTTATAATCGAGCGCGGCAAAAAGGGCGCGGTAAT
>CADAYK010000123.1 GCA_902792105.1 uncultured Ruminococcus sp. | reverse complement strand
AACCATTTTATCTGCCGGCACTGACCTGCGCTGTTTTGGGCGGTTATTATTTGACGTTGCGTATTGTTTATTTTTTTAAATATGTTATAATACCATATATATAACTGACAAAACGAGGAATACACATGAACATATTAAAATGCCCCGTTTGCGGCAAGGAGCTTCAAAACGGACAGCGCAGGTTTTTTTGTGAAAACAGCCACAGCTTTGATACGGCTAAGGAAGGTTATGTTAACCTGCTGTTGTCGGGAAAGTCCGGCGACTGCAAGGGCGACAACAGGGAAATGGCGCGTTCACGGCACGACTTCTTAAACAAAGGCTACTATTCCCCTCTTGCCAAGGAGGTTTGCGCGTGCGCGGAAAAGTATTCCGAAAGCGGAGACACTGTGCTTGACATCTGCTGCGGCGAGGGCTATTACACCGAATACCTGACAAAACACCTTGACCGGAGCTTTTACGGCTTTGACATATCCAAAAATATGGTAAGGCTGGCGGCAAAGCGAAAATGCGGCGCTGATTTTTTTGTGGCTAACATTGCTTCCATACCTGTCGCGGACAAGAGCGTTGATTTTGCTTTTCACCTTTTCGCCCCGTTTCACGAGGATGAGTTTTCGCGTGTTTTGGCAGACAGCGGAGTTATCGTTACGGCTGTTCCGGGCAAAAACCACCTTTACGGGCTTAAAAAAGTGCTCTATAGTAAACCATACTATAATGACGAAAAGGCGCCTCAAACGTCATTTTTGCAATTGACGGATATAATTCGGGTAAAAGGTGAACTCGATCTTGATGATCCCGGCGATATAAACGCGCTGTTTCAAATGACGCCCTACTATTATCACACCCCGGCAAACGGTATGAAACGGCTTGAGTCGCTGGAAAAGCTGTACACCGAAACAGAATTTATACTTTTGATTTACAAAAAGCCGCAGCGATAAACAATATAATTTTTTGTGTTTTTTCATAAACAGCCGGGAGATACACTTTGCAAAGCAAGTTAATGTGCACTATAGTAAACTGACTGAAATCAAAAACAAAAAGATGCCGGCTTTTTCGCAAAAAATACTTTTTGTCTGCAAGGCGTATTATATTGATGCAAAACTGCCAAATTTAAAAGCATTATTAGTAAAACTCGTAAATTATGGGTAGTATTTTATCCTACTTTGTGTGATTTAGATATATTATTGCTCAGATTTTATTATAATTGTAGTTACTAAAGTAATATGGCTAATAACTTTACTCGAATGCATATACAGCCGAATTATACAAAATAACGGAGGCTTATTATGAAACCATTAAAAATTAAGGTAAGCATAACCCTTGACGATGATATTGTATATCGGATCAAGCAATTGAGCGAGCAGGATGACAGGTCTTTTTCTCAGTATATTAATATAGTCCTGAAACGTCATATTGCCGAAAAGGAAACAACACGGCAAGAGACAAAACAATAAGCTATATTCTAAAGTTTACTCTTTTGCCAATAGTATTTTATGCTTATTTATGAGATTTTAAACAAAATTGCTATAATTTTTGTATAATATATTATAAGAAGAGTAGATTAGGATGATTGTGATGAAACCCTTGAAAGACAACGTAAGCATTACCCTTGACGAAGATATTGTCAAAAAAATCCGCGAATACAGTGAAAGTGATGACCGTTCGTTTTCACAGTACATCAATATGGTTCTTCGCAACCACATTAAGGTTATTGAAGATTCAGCAAAGGAAACCCGATAAACGCCTGCTCCGGCAGGTGTTTTTTTTGCTGAAATAATATTCCGTATCAACACTCTCTTACGGCGGCTGTGCCGCCAAAGCACTTGGAGTGTTCTTCTTAGTCTTAGTCTTTGTCTTTGTCTTTGTTTTTGTCTTTGTTTTTGTCTTTGTCTTGTGGGGCTGGCTCAAAAGTGAAAAAGAGCCAGCCTCATAATTACTACAGAAAAGAATCAATTTTTGAAAATCTGAGCAACGCAAAGCAGAGGGTATCACTACTCTCTGTTTTTTGATGTTAAATTGTGGAAAAATCAGGCGGTCAATTTTTCGTTGGGTTTCTTTTTCTCGAAAAGATA
>CADAYK010000122.1 GCA_902792105.1 uncultured Ruminococcus sp. | reverse complement strand
GCCCTGCTTGTCGGGGTCGGGAACCGATGTGCCGTAGCCGCCGTAAACCTCTGTGTTGATCAAATCTTCCTCGATGTCGATGTATTTCTTGACGTCCTTAACCGTGCCTTCCTTGTTTTCCTGCGTGAACTTATACGCCTTGATCAGCGCGCGCTCAAAAGCGTTGTAGGAATTGGGATATTTTGCAAGTGCCTCTGTTGCGGCAACCTGACGGCAGCAAGGCTGGTTTTCGAGGAGCTTTTCCTCGGAGCAGCGGTAAACGATCTTGTAGCCTTGGCTCTCTGCAAGCGAGGTGTAGGGCGAATATGCAGAAGCCGCGTCGATGGAATCGTTTAGGAGCGCGTTATAAGCGTCCTTCTGGCTGTCAAAGTAGACGATGTTCACCTTATCGCTGCCCTCGCCGATCTCAATGCCTTTGTCCTTCAAAAGGATTTGCAGCTCTGCGTCCTGAACGGAATTCTTAACGGAGGCTACGTTTCTGCCCTTGAGTATCGAAACATCCCAGTCGGTCTTGCCCTCGACAAATTCGGGCTTGATCACATAACCGTGACCGTTTGTCATCTCACCGCCGAAAATCGTAAGGTCGTGACCCTGGCTCTGGAAGGTCAGCGTGGGAACGGAACCGATGAAGGCAACGTCAAGCTTTTCGTTTTCCAATCCGCTTGAAAGCTCTGCCGCGGAAGAAAACAACGTAAGCGTTACGTCAAGTCCTTCTTCCTCAAAATAACCTTCCTCCTTTGCCACAAATCCGAGCAGATGAGCGGTGGAATTGAGGTGTCCGAGGTTGAAGGTCGTCTTTTCGAGCTTTGCTTCACCGCTTGAAGCGGTGCTTGCGGAGGTTTCAGGGGTGGATGAACTGTCTGATGATGTATTACAGCCGGTGAATGCGGCTGCCGAAAGTACTGCGGCAAGAAGAGCCGCGATGATTTTTGTTTTCATGTTGATTTCCTTTCTGTGTGTCAATGATTATTCTCCCGAACAGCAATCGGGAACATCGGAGGTTTCGGATGAGTTGCTGTCCGTATGCTCTTTGTTTTTGCAGCAGTCGGGAACCTCGGAGGAGGTCGCTTCCTTGTCCTTACAGCAATCCTTCGTTGCGCTTTCGCTGTGACTGCTTTCGTTTGACGCGCTTGTTGCGCAGCCGGTTATACTGAACGCCGCGACAAGCGCGATGATACAGATAATCAGTAATTTTTTCATTTGATTACTCCCTTTCCGCCCGCTGTCGGGCATAAAAAATAGCCGGTGGGCACACCCTCGCCGGCGTTCTCGTTGAAGCGCAAAATGCCCTTCACATTCGGAACGCACAGCATGCCTTAACGCAGAAAACCGCCTTCTGCTTTTTACACATAAAGGTATTCATACACATTGTTGCGTAGGTAGTCATTGCGTTTTCTCCTTTCGTTTCAGTGAGCCTATTATATCATTAGTTTTGCTATTTGTCTAATATCCTATAGGTATAGTTGGTAATAGATTCATCCTATAACCCTTAACGCGTTTTTGTACGCGATCTTCTCAAATTCCGTTGATTTCAGAGGAAGCTTTTGAAAGGCTTTTACCTCTGATTCCGGGCTCCACAAAGGGAAATCAGTGCCGAACAAAACCCTGTCGGCCCCGTAGCCGCGAATGTATTTCGCGACCTTTTCCGGCGGCAAAAACATCGTACAGCTTGAAATATCGAAGAAGCAATCGCTGTTTTTCAGCAGCGCAAACGCCTCATCAAACAGGGACCATCCGCCGAGGTGCGCGGCAATGACGCGGAGCTTCGGAAAATTGTCGATCACATTTTTCAGGCGGCGCGGGTGCGAATAATCAAACCTCTTGTCGCCGCAATGAACGATAAGCGTTCCTCTGCCCTGCAAATAGTCGTACACCTCGAACAGCCTTTTATCATCGGTATCAAAGCCCTGTGTATCGGGGTGCAGCTTTACGCCCAAAAGACCTCAGTCGGGATGAAGCGTTCCAAAGCCGTGAAATTCAGCGTGAGCGTTCACCTCGTCACGAATAAAGGTATTGATATGCCGCGCCTGCTCGGGTCTGGTTGCGACAGGCAGAAGGACAAATCTGTCAATACCCGCCCTTTTACCTTCTCTGAGTAAGGCTTCACTTGTTCCTATGCAGGCAGGTGTAATGCCGTAGAAATCGCCAGTGGCATTCGTCGCCTTTTCCGCGATTTTATCGGGATAGATGTGCGCGTGAAAATCAATGATCCTCATTTTTTTGCCGCCTATTCATAAAGATGTTTGGTGAAATAACGGTCGCCGCGGTCGGGAAGAATGATGACGATATTACCCCTTGCGGATTCCCTCCTTCGAGGCAAGCTCACGCGCACCGACAAACGCCTCGTCGTCGGTCATCTTGACAACCTTATCGACAAGCGACATATCCATGGTGTCGGCGATAAAGTCGTTGCCGATGCCCTCAATGTTGTAATCGCCGTGCTCTCCGCCGCCCATCGTGGAACCGACGGGATCGGCAAGAACTCCGGTGATATTTTCATTTTGCTCTTTTAGATACTTAACAACGCCCGAATAGGTTCCGCCGCTGCCTGCGCCAGCAACGAGATAATCGATCTGACCGCCCAAGTCGTCATATATTTCTTTTCCTGTCGTTTCATAATGCGCCTGCGGATTCGCCTGATTTTTGAACTGCTCAAGCGTCACCGCGCCCGGAATGGAGCGGCGGATTTCCTCCGCCTTGTCCCACGCGCCGAGCATACCGCCCTCACGGGGCGTGTTGATGATCTCCGCGCCGAGTGCGCGCAGGAGCGTTTGCTTTTCCTCTGAGAATTTAGTCGGAACGACAAAGATGATTTTATAACCCTTGTTCAGCGCGGCAAAAGCGATCCCGAGACCGGTATTGCCTGCCGTTGCCTCTACGATCGTACCGCCCTTTTTGAGGACGCCGCGTTTTTCCGCGTCCTCTATCATATATTTTCCGATTCTGTCCTTTACGCTGCCGGAAGGATTGTATAATTCTAATTTCGCATAAAGATTCGCTCCTTCGGGCAAATCAATGTGATTCAGCTTTACGAGCGGCGTGTTGCCGATCAGCTGTTGCATGTCGTTATAAAGAGCCATATTTATTCCTCACTTTCCGCAATAGCCTGTTCCAGATCGGCTAAAATATCGTCGATGCTTTCAATGCCGATAGACAGTCTGATCAAGCCGTCGGTAATGCCGACCTTCTGACGAACCTCGTAAGGAATGGAGGCGTGCGTCATGCTTGCCGGATGGCATACAAGGCTCTCC
>CADAYK010000121.1 GCA_902792105.1 uncultured Ruminococcus sp. | reverse complement strand
CTAACATCATATTAATTAATATTCGACCATAATTTTTCAAAGTTTGATTTTTATTTGAAATAAGATTATATAAAAATTCAGTCAAAAATGGTCTTTTATGATAAGGTAATATATAAGCAGAAAGATCTAAAAAAAATTTGAAAATTAAATTATAAGCTTCTTTGTCATGATTTAATGCACATAAAAATATAGCACCACAAATTTTTTTGCTACTAATTAAATGATTATATACACATTTATTACCATTGATTTGTAAATAAGATACTAAAAATATTGCAATTTAAAACAGGCAGTCAAACGGCTGCCTGTTTGGTTTTATTTTATGCCGAAGGTATAATCATCGCCTGCGGAGATTGATTTAATATCTTTCCAGTCACTTACATCACATTGACCTTCGGAACGGTCACCGACTGCGACAACCGTCCCATCATTTTTTAATCCTACAGTATGATAATAACCCGCCGCTATCGCTGTAACATCTTTCCAGCTCTCAACATTACACTGACCATCATCTCTAAGTCCTTCTGCAACAACCGTTCCGTCCTTTTTTATGCCTACGGTATGACACGATCCTGCATCTATTGCTATAATATCCGTCCAGTTTTTAACATTACAACGACTATACTCATTATTTCCGACCGCAACAACCGTTCCGTCCTTTTTTAAGCCTACGGTATGACCTACTCCTGCAGCTATCGCTGTAATATCCGTCCATTCGCTAACGTTACACTCACCGTTAAGGTTTTTTCCGACCGCAACAACCGTTCCGTCTTTTTTTAAGCCTACGGTATGAATACCTCCTGCCGCTATTGCAACAATATCCGTCCAATCTCCAACATTACACTGACCAGCGCCATTACTTCCCACCGCAACAACCGTTCCGTCTTTTTTTAAGCCTACGGTAATAAAAGTCCCTGCAGCTATAGCTGTAATATCTGTCCAGTTTTCTACATCACACTGACCAGCGCCATTACTTCCCACCGCAACAACCGTTCCGTCTTTTTTTAAACCTACGGTATGAGATTTATCTACAGCTATTTCCTTTACATCTTCCCATTCAATATTATCAGTAATATCAGTAATCAAATCTGAATCCTTACCAACAGCTACAATATTAGTTTTATCTACTGCTGCATTGTCCACCGTAGTATTCGGAACAGTTGTCACCAATTCAGTAGTATTTACAGCATCATTGTCCACCGTAGTATTCGGCACAGCTGCTTGGCTGCTGTTTTCGTTGGTAACTTTTGTATTTAGTTTTTGAAATATAATTACACCAAAAACAATCGCCAAAACAACCAACAAGCTTACAGCCGGGATAATAACGGCTCTTTTTCTTGTCTTTTTTCTTTTGGGCTTTGCGGCTTCGGTTCTCTGTGCAGGGGCATTTACAATAATTGGGTAGGAAGAAATGTCCTCCGATTTCGCGTCTTTCGCGTCGGGCTTCTTTTTTACGTCCGCATACTGTGTTACGGTTCCGGGCTTTTCCCCGTCCGCATACTGTGTCACAGTCCCGGCTTTCTTATCGTCCGCAAGCTGTGTAGCCGTTTCCGGCTTGGGCGGCACTTGCTTTTGCTCGGGCTGCTCTTTTTCTGCCGCAATCTTTGGCTGTTCAGCCTTGACGACCTCCGGAGTGTCAACGGTGCGCGGCGTGTTAAGCACCGCTTTCAAGCCTTTTTTAAGCTCGTCAGGCGTTTGGTATCGCTCGCCCGGATCGTAGGCGCACGCCTTCAAAACTACCTTGGCAAGCTCCGCACTTGCGTGTCTCGGCGGCGGCAAAGCTTCGCCGCTCATCCTCCTTTGAAGCGCGCTGTCATACACATTGTACCTCGGAATTTCGGGCGGCGCGGGAACAAACGGCGCGCGGTTGTCGTTGAGCAAAATGTAGAGCACAATGCCGAGCGAGTAAATATCAACCGTCTGGTTATACGGCTTGCCGAGGTACACCTCGGGCGCCATGTAGGTGTAGGTCCCCTTTTTGGACAGTCCGCTCTGGGTTCCCTCCAGTCTGCGCGCGATTCCGAAATCGCCGAGCTTGTAATCGCCGAATTTTGAGATAAAGATATTGGCAGGCTTTATGTCGCGATGGATTATTTTATTTTTGCGGCAGGCTTCCAAAGCCGTGCAGATGTCGATTCCGAGCTTGATTATGTCGCTTTCCGACGGCGGATTATCCTGATAGTATTTTATCAGCGGAGTGAGCAGCTCCATGCGGATATATATAGTCCAGCCGATCCTCTCCCTGTTTTGCTCAACAAGGTGGTTTTCGTAGCTCACAATATTGCTGTGGCCTTTCAGCTCGTCCATAAGCTGCAACTCGTTTGAAAAGTCCTCGGCAATGTCGCGGCAGTATAGCTGTATTTCCTCGGCGCTCATCCCCTGGCTTTTCAGCGCGTAATACTCGCTTTTGCCGTTGGGAATGTTTATCACCTTGAGCGCGGAGTAATAGTCGTGCCCCAAGTCGTGACGCACAACCTTGAACACCTGACCGAATGCACCCTCGCCGAGCAGCTCTTCAATTGTCCACTCTCTCCACTTGTCCCCTACGTTCATAAACACATCTCCGTGATGATTTGCAAAGCTTTACTTTTTCCTGACGAACAGGATTCCGAGCGTAGCCGGACCGCAGTGGCTTGTGATCGTGCAGCCGGCTGTGGTTTCGAGGATCTCCTCAAAGCCCGGGTAAAGCTCGTTTATTTTGTTGCGCACCTGCGCGGGCACGGCAGGGTTGCATTTTGTGTGGGTAATAAAAATGCGGTGCTTGTCAATGTCGGTTCTGTCGCGGAGCTTGTCGGCAACATAATTCAAAATTACCTTGTCGATATTTCCGCGGTACTTTTTGCCCGAAACCATTTTGCCGTCGGTAACCAAGATAAGCGGCTTAAGCTTAAGCAGGTTCGCGCCGAGCGCGGCAACGGACGAACACCTTCCGCCCTTGTGCAGGTAATCTATGCTGTCAACAACAAAGCTTGCCTCTACCCTGCCGGTCATTTCTCGGCATTCGGCAGCTATTTCGGCAGCGGAAGCGCCTTTTTGAGCCATTTCGGCGCCGTGGAGCACCACAAGCCCCGAGCCTGTGGACAAATTGCGCGTGTCCACAACCTCAACGCCCCCAAGCTCGGCGGCGGCTGTGCAGGCGTTATGATAAGAGCTCGAAAAATCGGAGCTTATGTTAAAGTGCACGACCTCATAACCCTCGTCGCGCCACTTCTTAAACTCCTCAAAAAAATCGGCGTAGTTGGGCGCGGAGGTTTTGGGCAGTATGCCTGTTTCGTCAACATACTTGTAGATGTCCTCCGGCGAAGCGTCAACTCCGTCCTTAGCGGTTTTTTCGCCAAGCAAAACATAAAGCGGAACAATGGCGATGTCGTATTTTTCAATAAGTACAGGGGAAAGGTCGCAGGTACTGTCAGAAATAATTTTTACTTTCATAATAGCTCCTCGATTCTGTAAAACTGTATTTTTATGCGCAGCGCCGTTTTCGGCTTTGCATATTTATTATATTATACCAAATACCGCCACCCTTGTAAATAGATTTTGTTAAAGTTTAAAGATGAAAGATGTATGTTAAAGTTTAAAGATAAAAGAAAACGGACAGCATCGCCGCCCGTTTTA
>CADAYK010000120.1 GCA_902792105.1 uncultured Ruminococcus sp. | reverse complement strand
TTCATCGAGGTAATGTGCTGTCCCGGCGGCTGTGTAAACGGCGGCGGTCAGCCCATCCAGCCCGGTCATGTAAGAAACTTCACAGACCTCAAGGCTATGCGTGCCAAGGCTCTCTACGAGGACGATCTCGACCTCGAGTACAGAAAGTCTCACGACAACCCCGAAATCAAGGCTATCTACGACGAGTATCTTGAAACTCCCGGCTCACACAAGGCTCACGAGCTTCTCCATACTTCGTATGTAAAAAGAGAAAAATTATAATTTCTTCTGAATAATCAGGAGCCGACTCAGTGAGTCGGCTCCTTTTTAGTGATTTCTCGTTCGGAATGACATTTTGTGATGTAGGGGCGACCATTGGTCGCCCGCAGATAGGAAACGCCGTTTTCCTGGATGAAATCGGTTCAAAAGGATAACACGGTTCGCGGGCTTGCAATGCAAGCCCCTGCAATAGAAGTCGGCTCCTTTTTATCACTTTTAACCCACAAAAAAACCTGCCCGAAGGCAGGTCCTCAGAAAGGCTTAAATCCTTTATTCTCAGTTTCCTTAATGTGATTTCGAAGCACCATGTTGATGTACTGCGAAAAAGAACGGTCGTCCCGTTCGCTGTATTCCTTAATTTTTTGAACGATATCTTCGTCAAGGGTAATGCTTACATTATCTTTTAAAGGTTTCATGAGAAATCATCCTTAACTACTATTTTTATTTAATTATACAAAAAATTACGGTATTTGACCTCAAAATCTCATAAAACAGCATAAAATACTACTGTGCAAAAAGAAAAACAGGGGCATAAAACCCCTGTTACTGTTCCTCTGCCAATGCCTTTTCTTTTTTTGCGATGTGCTGTTTTAAAACCATATTGATGTATTGCGAAAAGGATCTGTCGTCCTGTTCACTCAAAATTTTTATCTGATGTACAATATCATCGTCAAGAGTTATGCTCACCTTGATTTTTAACGGTTTCATGATTACCCTCCATATTATTGTATATTTCGACTATTTATACATAATTAGCAACGAGCATAGCCATATTACTTTAGTAAATATTATTATAATAAAAACTGAGCGCTAATATATACAAATCATATAAAGTAGGACAAAATACTACTGAAATACCGAGACGTTTGATGATTCTATATTTTTGAAACGGTAAATAATGACAAAAAATTATAGGCTATTTGCAAAAATAACATTTTCTCATATGTTTGTACAAATGGGAATCTAAACTATTAATAAGTTTACTATAGTACACATTACCGCTTTCTGTCAAGTTAAAATTTTGGTTTTTTATTAAATTATATGCAAAAAGCTGCCGTTAATTCACGGCAGCTTTTTTGTAGACGAAAAGGACAAATTCAATTTCTGTGGATAATTTTTCAAGCGCTTCAAGCCGTTTCATGCCCTCTGACGGGGTGTGATAATAGTACGGCGTCATCTGAAAAAGCGCGCTTATATCCTCTTTTGTTGAAAGTTTGAGCTCGCTTTTTACCCTGACCGTGTCAGTCAGCAGCAGGGAGGAGGTTTGGGGCGGTTTTTCGTCGTTGTAATAAGGCTCACTATAGAGCACATTTTTTAGACCGAAAAGGTGATTTTTGCCCGGAACAGCAGTGATAATCACTCCGTTGTCTTTCAAAACGCGTAAAAATTCCGCTTCGTGGAAGGGCGCAAACAGATGAAAGGCAAAATCCACGCTGTTATTTCTCACGGGAACGGACGCGATGTTGGCTACAAAAAACTCTGCGCCGCACTTCCGCTTTGCCGCAAGCCTTACCATGTTTTTTGATATGTCAAAGCCGTAAAAGCTTCGGCTCAGGCGTTTTGTAAGGTAATCGGTGTAGTAGCCCTCACCGCAGCAGATGTCAAGAACAGCGTCGCCGTCCTTTGAATATTTTTCGGCGCAGCCGCAAATTGCTTCGGCAAGCGGTGAGTACCAACCCTTGTTCAAAAAATCGCGCCTTGAACGTGCCATCTCCTTGTTGTCGCCCTTGCTGTCGCCCGATTTACCCGACCTAAGCAAGTTGACGTAGCCTTCTTTTGCGATATCAAAGCTGTGATTGTTTTCGCAAAATAATCTGCGCGGCTCAGCGTTCAGTTCGCCGCCGCATACGGGACATTTAAGTATATTCATATGATTCTCCGTTTGATTGAGTTGATATTATTATATATTAAAACGCGCGTATTGTCC
>CADAYK010000119.1 GCA_902792105.1 uncultured Ruminococcus sp. | reverse complement strand
TTTGGAAAGGGAATTGACTATGGTTATTTTATCAAAGGACAAAACAAAATGCGCGGAGTATAACCGCCTTGCCGTTCAGCGCAATTACGGAAACGGAAAAGATAAAAAGTACGAGCTTGTGGGCAGCGTCGGCCATCATTCCGATGTTTTGAACAGCTATCCGACAAAGGAAGCCGCGGTCATGGAGCTTGAAAAAATCTACGCCGCCTATCAAAACGGCGACAAAACATATGCTGTATAATCGGTTTTTTTCTGGTTTTTTATTGACAAATAAAAGGCTTTCGTATATAATATGGCAGACAGGAGGGATGTCTTTTGAAAAGATATGTTATCGCCGAATAAGCATTGGCTATTCGGAATCAATTGAAAATTTCTATAGCCATTGCTTACCCTAAAGCATTTTGAAAATTTAGGAGGCAACAATGAGCTATATCAAGGCGGACGAAGTGCTGCCGCAAAACATAATTAAACTAATTCAACAATATATAGATGGGGAAAATATCTACATCCCGAAGAAAAATGGTTCCCGTGTGAGCTGGGGAGCAAAAACCGGTGCAAGAACAGAGCTTGGCCGCCGTAATTTATCTATTTACAACGAATACATAAACGGCGAAGCCGTGTCTGTGCTTGCCGAAAGATACTATCTTTCAGATAAATCAATTCAGCGTATCATTCGTGAAATGAGAATAAATGAGTCTGTGTAATGCAGGCTCATTCTTTTTTATAATTGTTTGTGAGGTAGATTTTTTTAAAAACCTGTGATATGATAATGTCAGTAAAACGGAAAGGATGATTTTGATGAAGAATTTTCAATACATTACCCTTCGCGAAAGACCTGAAATAAAAAATGAAGCCGCGCAGTGGTTTCACGAAAAATGGGGAGTCCCCGCCGAAGCGTATCTCGAATGTATGGACAGCTACCTTAACGGTGACACCGAATACGGCTGGTATTTGTGCCTTGACAAAGAAAAAATCATCGGCGGTATGGGAGTAATAGAAAATGATTTTCACGAGAGAAAGGATTTGGCTCCAAACGTGTGCGCTGTCTATACCGAAAGCGATTATCGAAAGCAGGGGATAGCAGGAAAGCTTTTGAATATGGCGGTCGAGGATATGAGATCAAAGGGGATAACTCCGATTTATCTTGTGACCGACCACACAGGATTTTACGAAAGATACGGCTGGGAGTTTCTTTGCATGGTCAAGGGAAGCGACCCTGAACCGACAAGAATGTATGTACACTACTGAGAGGAGAATATTATGTTTTCATTAAAAACCGAAAGATTAACAATTACGGAATTTACGCCCGATATGGCACAGGCAGTTCATGAAAATTCACTTGACGAGGATAACCGCCGCTTCGTGCCCGACGAGGTGTTCGAAACAGTTGAGGAAGCTACGGAAACCATTGATTTTTTGATGTCGCAGTATGGCGGCTGTGAAGGTCCGCTGGTGTATCCCGCGCTGTTAAAGGACGGTACAAACATCGGATATGTACAGGCTGTTCCGCTCGGCGACGGTGTTTGGGAAATCGGCTATCACATCGGTGCCAAATACACAAAGCACGGCTACGCCACCGAAGCCGTAAAGGCTTTCATGCCTGTCATTATGGAAAGAATAGGCATTAAAAAAATGGCAGGAATTTGTCTTGCAGATAACATCGCTTCACAAAAGGTAATGGAGAAATGCGGCTTCGTTTTGGAGTTCAAAGGTGTTGGCAGTTACCAGGGAGAAGATAAAGAAATCTGCCGGTATTGGTTTGAGAAAGCTTAAAGCCAAACGCGCAAAAACAAATTGCATAAGAACAAAAAGCCTTCTCCCGCCGTGGAGAAGGTGTCGCGCTTTATGCGGCGATATTTTATATGGTGTTTAAATGCGTGAACAGCGGTGTATTTAAAGTTAAACTCATACCGGCGTGACGGATGAGGGGTTGCCGCCCGGCTACGGGACGTTCCCTGCAATTACCCTACAATAATATATCAAAGCATAGCAAAAGGGAGGCGCCGGGCGCCTCCCTGAATTGCGTTGCTTAAAAGTGTGGCTGTCTAAAATCAGAAACCGATCGGAGTCGGGAAATCCTCATAGGGATCGGGCGTAAACTCCCGAGGTGGTGATCACGTCCTCAACGTCAAACTGTGTTACGTCCATACTCAGACGTTCATAAGCTTCTTTTATCATAATTCATGCACGTCCTTTCCGATTAGTTAAAGAACACATTAGCCGCCTGATTGTACCAATACAGCGCCTTTGCAAGCTCCTTAGACGGTTTTTCGGCATTGCCTGTGATCATCAGCTTGGCAAAGTCAAGAGCCGAATACTTAAAGGTCTGATTTCCTACGGTGAAGGTCTGATGTTTGTCAAGATCTGCCGCCGCGATATCCGACTTCTCCACATAGTAATAATAGTTCGCCTTATTTCCCTGATAATCCGAAGGATTGAAGGCTGATGTGTTCTTAACAAAGTAAACTCTGAGT
>CADAYK010000118.1 GCA_902792105.1 uncultured Ruminococcus sp. | reverse complement strand
GGCGGTCTGTCAGCTTTGCTATGCCCTGACGATTGCAAAACTTAGTAAAATATGCTTTGTTTCGGCGTTGGCATTGCCGAAACTGGCTCTAATTTCAATCAGCTTGGACGAAAATATCTGTCAACGTGTTTTTACCTTGACTTCACTTTTTCATTCAAGCGCTGACAATCAGCATCGTGGTTTTGATTTCCTCTTCGCCCGCAAACTGTATATGCAGGTCAAAGTCGGAATTGATATTGGCGAGAGTAACGGTGATTTCTCCCGTTGTCTCATTTGTTGAGATGGCGTTGGAATCGATCAGCTTCATATTATTGCGCGAGGTTCCCATAAGGATATACGCAACGCTGTAATTCTTTTCCTGGCCGTGGCTGTCTGTGTATTTGTTAGGTCTTATAAGCAGAGTTTTTGTATCGCCCTGCTTAACAAGCGCCTTGTCCATATACTCGTGCTCACTGATAATCTCCTCGCCGTCGATATACACGGTGCCCTTTCCTGTTTGGGCGGTGTTGTTGGTAGAGAAGGTAATCTGCGGCTTAGCGTAATATACGTTAATATTGACTATTCCGGAACTGATGCTGACGATGTACTCGCCGTTGGAGTCGCGCTTGATTGAGTTTGCTCCGCCTGAGGAAACCGCTTCAACCTTGCTTATGTAGTAATCCTCCGGCGCCTGAGCGGTTACCTTAACCTTTTTGCCGATATAGGTTCTGCCTGAAATGCTCGGCTCAGAAACACCGGGCTCGGGCTCGTCAGGCACGGTGAGCGCCGCGGCTGTTTCACTGCCCGAAAGCATAAAGCTTGAGCCGTCGGCCACACGCATGGTCGCTGTACCCTCTGTTGTGGTCTGATAAGCGTTGTTATCGGCGCGCGCGAACTGCGTAAGGGTAACAAGAGATTCATCGGGATTTTCGGGATCTGTCGGGGTTGTAGTGCCGGGATCGCTGATTTTGGTAAATGTCAGCTTGAAGCTCATAGAATTATCCAGATTAGCCTGACCGACCGTTGGATAGTCGGGCTGAACCTCATACACATAGAAGTAATGTGTATATCCGCCTACGTTTTGCTCCGAATAATGCGCCTTGAGATTGCTGAGAATACTTACGTTTTGCTGAACCCTGTAGTCATAGAACGTTGCGCCTGTCAGGCGAACCTCAGCGTCAGACTCGGTTTTTTCAATTACGAAATAGTTTTTCTCTACACGATTGGCGTATGACTGCGACAGATGAGCCGCGCGGTTTTGTGTTCCGTGGCTGCGTGTACGCAGGTAGATTGCGTGCTCGTTGTTTACATAAACATCTGACTTGGTCATCCTGATTGTATCTTGGGCGACCTTGTCGATGTCGATTTGATCGGTGCAAACCATGTATGCATTGATAGGATGATTTGATTCGTTGTAGATATCTATGCACTCATAAATCGGGTGAACATAGAAAACATCGTTTCTGCCAATTTGCTCGGCCGGGATGGTGTAGGTCGGCATACCGGCTGTGCCGCCCTTGACGATAAGGCTGTCATCCATCTTTGTGCCGTTTTTGTAAACTTCGACATTAAGGAGATTGCCGGGGGTGATTTTGCTGAGGTCGGCGGTAATTGTAAGATCGCTGTTTTGAACAATGTAGTTTGTAGCTTTGAGGCCGTCGTCGGTGGACTTCCATTTTGAATCCGCATAAATCGCTTTATTAATCAGCTCGCTGTCGTTTGTTGCGCTGAAGGTGATAAAGTCGATAATGTTACGGTCAGAGGTCTGAACTCCAGACGGAGTATTGTTGTAGCAGTTGAGGTTGGTTGTCATCAGGCTGTATCTGCCTACCGGTACAAGAAGAACCTCAATGGTAACCTCCTCATCGGCATTAACGGTGGACGATACAGAGAAGTAACCGTTGTTTTTGGATACACTTGCGTTTGTTGTGCTGCTGCCTTTTTTTATCGTGGCGGTCAGCGGGATATAGCCGCTGTAGCCCGTCGCGTTTACGGTAAAAGTTGAACCCGCAAGCACATTATAGTCATAGGTATCTGTATTGTAAGAGGGAACGGTAAAGGTGTTGTTCTTTTCGCCGGTCGCTAACTCGGTAAGCGTATACTCGCCGTTGAAAATGTTGTTTGTGTTGCTTGCCGAGGCAGTGACAACGGCGTTTTGCAGATTACCCGGAATGTTTTTAACTGTGCTCAGATCATCGGTGTACTGCACTTTGATTTTAACTGTGCCCGAGTTCTTAATCGAGAACTTTACGCTGATATATACGTCGTTCTGGGTGGGCATTTCAAAGGGCTGTCCGTCGGTTCTGAGCAGCGTGTAGGTTATTGCGCCGTTTGTGTCGGGAGCAGAAGCATTCAGTCTGAGCTTGGTGCCGTTTGCGGAGCCGAGGTGCGCCGAAACATCGGAAATCATATATCCGCTGTATGGCCTAACCTTTACGGCAAGC
>CADAYK010000117.1 GCA_902792105.1 uncultured Ruminococcus sp. | reverse complement strand
TTCGTTTTCCCTTGACTGTGGCTTTATGATAACACCGATTTCAGGCAAATACAATCTTCAAAAAAGCCTCTGTTTGTCTACATTTGGACGCTTTTCGGGCCAAGTGTCTGTTTTTAGACAGATGACCTGTTAATTGTCCAGCAACGTCAAATCTTTGCTAAATAAATAAGGATTCCCGATTACCGGAAATCCCTGTTTGTTATAACGTAGTATTATTTGATTTTCAGTACCTTGTACATTCCCGTAACGGTAAAGACGTTTTTGATGCTATCGTTTACGCCCGTTATTTCAACGCCGCCCTTCTTCATCAGCTCTCGCTGAGCATACACCAGCACGCGCAAGCCTGCCGAGGTGATATAGTTTGCATTGGTAAAGTCAAAAATCATTTTTTCGCATTTTGGAAGATTTGATTTTACTGCTTCTTCCAACTCGGGAGCGGTTATCGTGTCGATTTTTCCTTCAACGGTCAGTGTGCAGGTGCTGCCTTTTTTTGATGATGTAACTTTCATAGTTCATTCTCCGTTTTGTTTTTACTGCTTATAGTATAACACAGTGTTTTTGATTTGTCATTAAATCTGCGCAAATTTTTTTAGTGACAATCGCCTCGGAGTATTGTATAATAATGATAATCGGGAGGTGTGCGTATGAAATCTTCTATATTCAAAAAGGTAGCGCTTTGGCTGCTGATTATCATTACCGCTGTTGAGGCTGTGATGCTTATCGCTTTATATAACTATACATATAACACTATCGTTAACGAAGCGACTGTGAATGTAACAAGCGCCGCCCGTGCCGCCGCGGATCATATCTATTATGTAAATCCCGATAAGTTTGCTGTCGGCTCTGATGACGAAAAGGACGTTGTGATCATTTTCACTAACACCTGTATTCAGTATGATGTTGACACCGTGTAT
This sequence comes from uncultured Ruminococcus sp., assembly GCA_902792105.1. GTDB lineage: Bacteria > Bacillota > Clostridia > Oscillospirales > Acutalibacteraceae > Ruminococcoides. Next base: position 2,599 of record CADAYK010000117.1, on the reverse strand, counting down.
CTTATTCTGCCTGATTCTAAGGACAACAGCGCAAAATATTTGGCGCGAGGAATAAGCGCACACCAAGCCGATGAAAAGAGCCTTTGCCGGCGACGACAGCGGGATCACCACCCATATCAGGAACGGTGACGAGGACAAGCTGGTTTGCTATATGCCGGTTTTGTATTACAAAAACCCTGAAAGTGAAAATCCCGAAACGGAAATAAAATCACTCATAAGAGCCGAGATATCTGTCAAAAACTTAACAAGTGATTTCAATAAGAAATTCCGCGAATTTGCGGTTATTATGGTTATAGTCACGCTGACGGTAGGCATCTCGGCGGCAGTCATCCTGTATTTTAGAGTAACGAAGCCGCTGAAAAAAATCAGTATGAGAATGAAGGGCTTTGTCTCAGACCGTGACGCGGGATTCGAAAAGCTGCCTGTCAAGGGTAAGGACGAGCTTGCCGAAATGTCAGATTCCTTTAACACAATGGCAGATGAGCTTGAGCAATACATCGATGACGTTGCAGAGCTGAACCGGCAAAAAGCCGAGCTGAACATTGCTCAAACCATTCAGCTGGGCTTACTGGAACCGGACTCCTTTGAAAACGACAAGGTAAAAATCAACGCTTCGATGACGACCGCAAGGGTTGTCGGCGGCGATTTGTATGATTATCGTATTTTGGATAACGGCAGCGTTTTTGTCGCAATCGGAGACGTTTCGGGCAAGGGTATCACCGCCGCGCTGTTTATGGCACGCGCGATCACTCTGCTGAACAACTACGCAAAGCTCGGTTACTCTCCCGCAAAAATGCTGTTTGAATTCAATAACAATCTTGCGGCGCATAATCCGAATATGATGTTTATTACGGCATTTGTCGCAGTATACGATCCGAAAGCGGGAGAATTGATCTACTCTAACGCAGGTCATAACTATCCGTATATCATATCAGACAAGCTGACCGCACTGAATACTGAAAACGGTATTATGGCAGGCTCGTTTGAAGATGTCGAGTTCCCCGAATACACTGTTAAAATGAAACCCGGCGACTGCCTGTTTATGTATACCGACGGTGTAACGGAAGCGGCGAACAAAAGCGGCGAGCTATTCGGTGAAACGCAGCTGGAGGAAGTTTTGCATAAAAACAAAGATTGTGCAGATAATCTGCTGAACGCTGTAACTGCGGAAATCAATGGCTTTGCTCAAGGATCAGAGCAATCGGACGATATGACGATGCTTACACTCCAAATCAAGCCCGACTGATTAACAACACATAACAAATCACATATATAGGCAGATCGATATCGACCTGTCCCAAAAAAGACACTTCACCCTCGAAGTGTCTTTTTATAGACGAATCACGCGGAAATCGTATGTTGTATTCCATCAAAAAGAATGATAGTATATAGCCACAGAAGAGAAAAACATAAATAAACAAAACAAATTCCAATAAAGAGGTAATCAAAATGAAAAAGACAACAAATAAAAAAACAACAGCTACAGTCATCGGAGCATTCGCGCTTTGCGTTTGCGCAGTTACCGCAACACTCTGCTTCACAGGATGCGGCAGTAATAATAACAGCTCCAAAACGGAAACAACGGTAGCACCCACAACGGTCGCCGCGGCAACCGCTGCGCCCGCAACCACTCCTGCTGCAAGCGTTCAGAACAGTTCCGACAATCAAAACACCGGCAGCACACAAAACAGTGCGGCAGCCGACAAACAGGAGTCGCAGGCTAATCAGCAAAAAGCAGCTTTTAAAGCATGCGAGGCAGCTGCAAACCTTTACGGCAAAGGCAACTGGGGCGTTGCGAGCATTGAAACAAAGACCACCGATGCCGGCACGGAAATGTACTATATCGGCGTAATGAACTACTCCGATTCTCAGTCTAAGACATATTACTTTTATGTTGACGGCGAAAACTGCTCACCTGACAACTCAGCTAACGATCAGACGTCCTCTTCCGTCAATCAGGAGGAAAACGCAAATAAGATGAAGGCTGTTCAGAGCGCAGTTGAAAAGGCAAAAGAGCTTTACGGCGAAGGCAGCTGGCGCGTATCAAGCTGTGAACAGAAGACTTCATCCGACGGCTCGGCTGTATATTATATCGGAGTAACGAACTCCACCGATTCGCAGGGTACAACTCATTACTTCTATGCTGACGGCAGCACCTGCACACCGGCAGACAATTAAGCATGATTTTTTTTGAGGATGATAAAGCTCCGCGTAACGACCTCGTATATCTCCGAAGCTGTCAGCAGAATCCGACAGCTCCGGTGAATTATGAAATAACTAATATATTGTTGATATTGGTGTTGAATACAGCCGACAAGACGACTAAGTTGTCCACCGTGGGCAACGCCGCTCCACGCTGCCACTTGTAGATCGCCTGCGGTGTTGTAAAACCGAATATCTGCTGTAAATTTGCAACCGAGAGTCCGGCTTGCTTTCGTAAGCGCGTAATATTTTGACCGGTCGCTACCATATTGATAACCGGGATCTGAGTCATCTCTTTTTCACCTCCGAAACGTTAATGATTCGCCTAAACAGGCATAAAAATACCGCTTGCCCATAATGAGAGGCAAGCGGTTAACGTTTCGGATCACTGAAACTC
>CADAYK010000116.1 GCA_902792105.1 uncultured Ruminococcus sp. | reverse complement strand
GAGCTTTACGCGGCTGTTTTCCTGAGCGCCGATGTATTTTGCTACCATGTCAAGCTGGGTGACGGGAACATAAAGCACATCGCCCTTGGCGTAGTCGATTTTTATGTAGTCCTTGGTGATTCCGTGGGTGTCGATTTTCCTGATTCCGCCGAAAACGCCTATTCCGTGAACGCTGTGAACAACGTAATCGCCCGCGGAAAGCTCGGAAAGGCTGTAAATTTCCTTCCCTTCCTTTTTGCGGCGGCGCTTTTTTTCGGGGCGGTAAGCCGCCTGCCCGTAGCTTATCAGGAAAAACTTTTCCGAGGGCAGCTCAAAGCCCGCGCTCAAGGCGCCTTCCATTACATAAATCACGCCGCGCTCGGCTTTTGGCAGAGCTTTTGTAAATTCAGCGTTGCAGCCGTCAGCCTTAAGGCTTTCAACAAGGTTGTTAGCCGCCTTGCCTGTTCCCGCAAGCACAACGCCTGATGAATCGGGCGTGTAAAGCCCGCGCAAATCCTCTGTTAGCTGCTTGTAGGAGCCGTTCCACTGGCTGAGCTGCTTTGCCGAAAAGCTGATAATGTCGCTCAGCGGCAGAGGAATGCTGCCGTGCACAAAGCTCTCCAGCACAATTGTTCCGTGAGCCGCAAAAAAGTCCATGCACTCGTTAAAGGTCAGCGAAAAGCGGTCGAAGCCGCGCGCAAGAACGCCGTCCTTAAAGCCCTGGGTGAGCTGTTCGGAATTCTGGTAATCCATAGCCTTGCCGCGGTCGCGCACGTTTGAAAATTCGCTTAAAAACAGCAGGCTGTCGCGGCTGATGTAGTCGAGCAGGCACTCGGGCTTGTCGTATATTTGGTTTATAAATTTGTCGGCGTTTGCCAAAACCGCGCCCGAGCGCAGCCTGTCCGCCTCGCCGTAAAGCCGCTCTTTGGCGATTGCGGCTGTTTTGCCGCGCAACAGTCCTGCCTTGTGAGTGATTTTATCCGCGAGAGCCGCCCTGTCCTCGATGATGATTTCCGTTGAGGGCGTAAGGCGGATTGTGCCCGCCTTTTTAAAGCGGCGCTGGGTTTCCAAGTCAAAATAGCTCAGGTCGCAGATTTCATCACCCCAGAACTCGGCGCGCAGGGGATGCTCGCTGTCGGGCATGAAAAAGTCCAGAATGCCGCCGCGAAGCGAGAACTGACCGTTGCCGTCAACCGCGTCAAAGCGCTCGTAGCCAAGCAGAGTGAGCGCGCGCACAGCCTTTTCAATCGGAATCTCTTTGCCTTCGGCAAGCTCGAGAACGGTGTCGCCCAGCACCTTTTTAGGGACGGTAAGCTGACACGCTGCGTCGACGCAGGCAATCGCCACGTCGCACTCGCCCTCAATAAGCTTAAGCAGAACCTTAAGGCGCTGGTGCTCATATTCATGTGAGCGGCTGCTTATCTCCTCAAGAAAGTTGTAATCGCGCACGGGGTACACAAGCGCCAAAAGCCCCATGCAGCACAAATCATTGCAAAGGGTCTGAGCCTCGCGCTCGTCTGAGGCAATGCACAGCGTCGTCTTTTTCTTGGCGCGGCACAAAGCGTTTATTAAATTTGCCTTAGCAACGGGGAAAAGCCCCGAAACGCAAAGCGATTTTCCCGTTTTTGAGTTTTTCAAAAGGTTCTGAAAGGCGCTGTTGCGCCCGAAAACCTCGGGAAGAAAATTAGTTTTGTTTGTTTTCTCGCTCAACTCTTAACTCTCAACTTTCAAATCTTAACTCTGTTAGTTATACAGGTTCATCGCCCTGTCAATTTTGCCGTCTATAATAAGCTTTACCGCCTCAAACGCGTTTTCAAACATCTTGTCAATCGTTTTGTGCTCGTCGTCGGTGAATTTTGACAGCACCCAGTCAGCCAAGTCCCAGTTGGGGTTGGGCTTTGCGCCGATACCTATTTTTATTCTCGGAAAAGCGTCGCTGCCGCTCAGGTAAATAATGCTGCGCATACCCTTTTGACCGCCGTCGCTGCCCTTCTGACGGATCCGCATTTTGCCGACGTCCAGAGAAACATCATCAAAGATAACAATAACGTTTTCGGGCTTGATTTTGTAGAAGTTCATCGCTTCAACAACCGCCTGGCCGCTGTTGTTCATATAGGTGGTGGGCTTCATAAGCAGAGCTTTTTTGCCGGTTATTTCAGCCTCGCCCACAAAGCTTTTGTATTTTATTTTGTTTACTCTTACTCCAAGCTTTTCGGCGATGTAATCGAGCGCCAGCCAGCCACAGTTGTGTCGGGTGTTTTCATACTTTTTATCGGGATTGCCCAGCCCGACAATTAAATACTCGGCAGCGCCCAACTTATTTCTTCCAAACATAGTTTTCCTTTCATGTTATGCGATATAGCCGCAAAGGCGGACTTTGCAAAAGTCCGCCTGTAACGCTTCTTTAATTATAATATAATACCTCTCGAAAAACCCGTCGAATCAGCTGAACGCTGCTGTAAAGGGCTTGTCGTTGTAAATTCTCGCGATAGCCTCCGCAAAAACGGGAGCGGTGGGGAGAATGGTGAACTTATCGATCATCTTCTCCTCGGGAACGGGAATTGTGTCGAGGAGGATAACCTCCTTGATAGCGCTGTTTTTGATTCTCTCAACAGCGGGGCCTGACAGTACCGCGTGGGTAGCGCAGGCGTAAACCTCGGTAGCGCCGCCCTTTTCAACGATAGCGTTAGCCGCGTTGCAAAGTGTGCCGGCGGTGTCGATCATATCGTCAACAAGGATAACCTTCTTGCCCTTGGCGTCGCCGATGATATTCATAACCTCGCAAACGTTTGCCTTGGGCCTGCGTTTGTCGATAATG
>CADAYK010000115.1:2838-5708 GCA_902792105.1 uncultured Ruminococcus sp. | reverse complement strand
ACGCCTTCGGCGACCCCTCATCCGACCAATTTGCAAGCAAATTGCCCACCTTCTCCACGCAGGGAGAAGGCTTTTTTACCTTTGTGCGCAAATTCAACAGCATTAAAGCCGAAACAAATATCAGTCAGAGAGCCAATAAAGCCAAACGTAGTTTCCATTGCCCTCAAAGCTTCCGACAGATTATGTTTTCTCGCGAAACGCCGATGTTATCAATCAAGCCGACATCAAGAACGCGACGTAAAAAACCGCTTTGAGGTTAGTGCTCAAAGCGGCAAAATAAGGAAGATTTTTATTGATTATTTTAGCGTTTAATTTGAAATAGGTATTAATCCACAACCTCGCAGCCAACCTCAACGGGCTTGCACATAAAGGTTTGGGGATAGGCTTGTTTTAGCTCGTCAAAGCATTTTTTCGCCTTGGACGGGGATGTGAAAATAGCGAACACCGCGGAGCCCGAACCGCTCATTCCTGCTCCCCTCGCCTTGTTTTTGAGCATGATCTTCTTGATTCCGTTTACCTCGGGAATTTGAAGCGCAAGCTCAAAATCGTTAAAAATCGTGGTTGATATCATAAACATATCGCGGCTGAAAAGCGCCTTGACCATTTCGTCGGTGTAGCACGGGTGAGGCGCAAGCGCGTCAACCTTTTGATATGCCTCGGCGGTAGAAACGCTGACGGTTGCGGGCTTGCAGATAACAATGTCGCCGCAGCGGAATTTGGGCAGCTTTTGCATTGTGGTGCCCGTGCCGGTGCACAGCCTTGTGCCGCCCTCGACGCAAAACGGAACGTCGGCGCCCACGCGTTCGGCTATGGCGCGCATATCGGCAGGGCTGAGGTTTGCGGAAAACAGGCGGTTAAGCCCGAAGATAACCGCCGCGCCGTCGCTGCTGCCGCCGGCGAGTCCGGCTTGGGTGGGGATTTGCTTGTCGATTTCAATATGTACGCCCTTTTGAGGCATTTTGCAGTAGTCAAAAAACCTGTAAGCCGCCTTGACGGCAATGTTGCTTTCGTCGTTGGGAACGCCCTCATAACCGCACGAAACGGTCACCTTGCCGCTGTCGTTGTCTGTAACGCTGACGGTGTCGTACAGGCTGACCGCCTGCATTACCGTTGAAATATTGTGGTAGCCGTCGGGACGTTTTCCCAAAACGTCAAGCGACAGGTTGATTTTTGCCGGAGCCTTAACCGTTACCTTCATTTTTCAGTTCCTCCGTAAATTCACGGATCCGCTCGAGCGCGATTTTAAGGTGCTTGAGCGAATAGGAGTAGCTTACCCTTACAAAGCCGTCGCCGCATTTGCCGAACGCCGTGCCGGGAACCACCGCGACGTGCTTTTCCATAATGAGTCTGGTGCAAAATTCCTCGGACGAAAGCCCTGTGGACTTTATGCACGGGAACACATAGAACGCGCCGAGCGGTTCAAAGCAGCTGAGTCCCATGTCGTTGAAGCTGTCGACCACCAGCCTGCGGCGCATGTCGTACTCGTCGCGCATTTTTCTGACGTCGCGGCTGCCGTTTTTAAGCGCCTCGATCGCGGCGTACTGGGCGGTGGTGGGAGCCGACATGATCCCGTACTGGTGAAGCTTGGTCATCTGCGAGATGATCTCGGTGGGACCGAGCGCATAGCCCAGCCTCCAGCCGGTCATGGCGTAGGATTTTGAAAAGCCGTTGATCACAATGGTGCGCTCGTACATTCCGTCGATGGACGCGATGGACACATGGTCCCTGCCGCCGTATGTAAGCTCGGAATAAATTTCGTCGGACAGCACAATAAGGTCGTGCTTTTTAACCACCCCGGCAATTTCCTCGAGGTCGCGCTTTTCCATGATAGCGCCGGTGGGATTGTTGGGAAAGGGCAGCACCAAAAGCTTGGTTTTGGGTGTTATTGCCGCCTCAAGATCAGCCGCCTTAAGCCGGAAGTTGTCCTCGTCTTTGGTGTTGATAATAACGGGCTTGCCGCCTGCCATTACCGCCAGCGGCTCATAACAAACAAACGAGGGCTGGGGAATAATGACCTCGTCGCCGGGCTCGACCATAACGCGGAACGCAAGGTCAATGGCTTCGCTTCCGCCCACGGTAACAATGGTCTGCTTTGAGGGGCTGTAGCTTATGCCGAAGCGGCGCTCGTAATATTTTGATATCTCGTTTAATAAATCGGCAAAGCCGCGGTTGGGCGAATACCAGGTTTTGCCCTTGATAAGGCTGCGTATTCCCTCGTCGCGGATGTGCCAAGGGGTTTGAAAATCGGGCTCGCCTATTGAAAGCGAGATAACGTCGTCCATTTCGTTGGCAATGTCAAAAAACTTGCGGATGCCCGAAGGACTGACGCTCCTGATGCTGCTGTTAAGATATTTGTCGTAGTTGATCACAGGATTAAGCTCCTCTCGTCCGCGCTGTCCTCAAACGAAAACAGCTTCATTCCCCTGTCCTTGTAGCAGCGGAGTATAAAGTGGGTGCCCGTTGAAAGCACGCCGTCGATCGTGGAAAGCTTTTTGGCGACAAACATGGCGATGTCCTGCATGGTTTCGCCCTTGACGATGAGCGCAAAATCGTAAACGCCTGCCATAAGATACACGCTTTCAACCTCTTCAAAAGCCATGCACATCTCTGCCATTTCGTCAAAGCCTCTCTCCTTTTTGGGCGTTACCTTCAGCTCGATAAGCGCCTCAACATGGCGGTTGTCATCAAGCTGTTCCCAGTTCACAACAGCCTGATAACCCTTTATTATGCCTTCCTTTTCATATTCCTTGATTTGAGCTGCGATGTAATCCTCGGGCTCGCCGAGCATTGCGGCGATCTCCGCGGTGCTGAACTGTGAATTTGTTCCCAAAAGCTGCAGTAATTTATTCATGATTATTCCTCCCGAATTT
>CADAYK010000115.1:0-2809 GCA_902792105.1 uncultured Ruminococcus sp. | reverse complement strand
TTGTTTTTTTGTCAGGCAGGCTTCAGCTCGTGCTTTTCAACCGTGTTTATAAGGTTTGCGCACACCGAAACGGCAACACTGAACGCCTCGTTTTTTTTGTCGGCAATTTCAAGCTCGATGTACCCCGGGCGGCGGCGGTGGCTGAAAACCACCGACTTGTCAACGTCGATAACCGAAAAGTTTTTGGCGGCAACGCTGCCGCTTACAAGGCGGTTGCTGCCGTAAAAATAAGAGTACAAGCCGTTTTTTGCCGGAACGGTAACAAAGGTAAGCCTGCTTTTTTCAAGCCTGATAAAAAAGATACTTGCGGGCGCGATCGGAAACCTTCGGATTTTTGCCGCGGTGCAGCCCGAAGCGTCAACTATCCTAAGATTGACGCCCTTTTTTGAGGCTGTTTTTTTTTGCTGTGGTCTGCTAAAAAAGCATATGTGTTTTGTACCTTTCCTCTCCGGACTCGCCGAAAATCACAAAATCGGTGCTGTCCGGTGACTTGTCGCGCTTAATGAAAAGACGCATGCTATCACCTTTGTTTTATATGATACCGGCGGCGATAAATTTCCGATAAAGAAATATGGCCGCAGGTAATGAAGGATATACCTAAGCTTATTATACATCATAAGATCAAATTATACAAGTGATAATTAATTAATTATATTCACCGATACAGAAAAGCCTTCGCTGGTAATTTAAACATCATCACAAAACAAACCGCGGTTTTCGACAAAAAAGCAGGAAAAGCTTCTGACAAATTGTACAAAATTTACTTTTACTTATTGTTTATTATTAAGATTGAATTAAAATTCATTTGCTCGTATAATAATTAAGGTGTATATGCTTTTGCATTATTCACAAGCCGTGTGCTTGTGTTTATGGAGAATTATATATTTTAAGGAGGTTCAAGCATGAACAAAACACGCAAACTCATCTCGCTGGTACTGGTATTAATCAAGCATGAACAAAACACGCAAACTCATCTCGCTGGTACTGGTATTAATGCTGGTATTCAGCTGCACGACGGTCATTCCCGCCGCCGCTGCACAAACAAACAACGCCGCCGGCGTCCCTGGCCCGGGCTGCGGCATCCTGAAGTTTAACAACACTCTGAAATGGGAAAACGTTTTTATGTACGCGTGGAATGAAGCAGGTGATGTTTCCGCGCAATGGCCGGGAGAACAGCTCAGCCCTGAATTCACGGACGATGACGGCTGTGAAGTATACTACCTTAACATCCCCTACGGATCGACAGGTATCATCATCAACGACGGCTGGGGAGTACAAACCGACGACATCACCGACTTTTATCCCGCAGGCGACGGTTATTATTTGGATGCCGACAGAACAACTGTCAACGGAAACGGTGCTTTGGTATATGTTCCGATCCCGCTTGACGAAACGTTTAACATCATTATCGGCGACGCTGACGGCAACAAGACCATCAACATCAGCGACGTTACCGCTGTTCAAAAGTATTTGGCGGACAATCCCGTTCCCAAAAGCTTTAACGCGTTTGCCGCTGACGCAAATCAGGACAACGTGATCTCGATCGAGGACGCAACGCTTATTCAGCTTTATTTAGCAGGCATTGAGCGCGAAAACAACCGCTGCAACACAATGAAGAGCATAAAACCTTATTCCGACAAGAAAATATATTCTTTAGATTTCTGCGATCTGCTCGACTGGGGAAAGGTATCGGTTATCGCGCGCGATAAGAACGGCAACCGCTTGCCGGCAAATGTTGTAGAGGGCAGCGATTCCGAAAGCCTCATTCAAATCCCGTCGAAAACAGCTTCACTTACCATTGTCAGCGAGGACGGCACCAAGCGCACAGTTCCCTGCACCGACAGCATGGTTCTTTCACTTGGTTTCGGCATGCTCTATGTATCCTATGATAAAGGCAACAGCCGTTATGTTGTGAATTGCGAACTCTATGAGCCGACCGGTTTAATTGCCGAATTCGAATTTGTCAATTCGCTGGGCTGGGACAAGGTTGTTATGGAAGAATGGGATGAATACGGCAATTTGGTTAAATCAACCGAGCAATTTGGTTAAATCAACCGAGTTAACCGGCGAGGGCGACAGGTTTACCGTAAATCCCAAATTCTATGCACGCAAGGTTACGATGAGTGACGGTAACGGGCACAGAACCGACTACATCACCGGCTTCTATACAATTCCCGGACAGGCAGACGTATATTCCCCTGACGAAGGAAAAACAACCGTTAACGACATGGGCGAAACCGTTTATGCTTTGAAAAAAATCTCCTATGCTCAGGGTACTTCCTTCACTTTTCCAAACAACCTTGGCTGGGATGAAATATTCGTGTACGCGTGGGACAAAAACGGCGAAGCTGTCACAACAAATTGGCCGGGCAATAAACTGACAGATTGCTTTATCAATGACTACGGTCAGGAAGTTTATACCGTGAACGTTCCCGCAAACGCTGCCGGCGTTATCCTCAGTGACGGTAATGGAAATCAAACAGATAATATCACCGATTTCAGTCATTCAGGCTATTATCTGGACGGAAGCACGACTGTAAATAATATCGGCGCAACCGTTTATGTACCCATTCCGTTTCCGGATGAATAAATTTACACCGTGAACGTTCCCGCAAACGCGGTTTGAAAAACCGTTTTTGAACTCATCCGCTTTTGCTGAAATTTAACAAAAAAGCGTGCGCATTTTTAATGTGTGCGCTTTTTTATTTTACCGCACAATAAAGCCTTCCCCCTCCGTGGGAAAGGTCAGCCTGTAGAATAAGTCCGAATGTAATTTTATCAGGACAACAATTGACAAAGAAAAAGCCTC
>CADAYK010000114.1 GCA_902792105.1 uncultured Ruminococcus sp. | reverse complement strand
AAGCTGTGAGGGCAAGACCAACAGCTTTAGTATAAATTTCCGCGCCGCCTCATATATATTGTTGAACAAAATACGCAACAAAACGGAGGTCATAAAATGAGTGAATATTTGCCCGAGGGAAAGCTTATTTTATCACGAAGGAACCGGGAAATCATATCCGACGAACAGCTGCTCACGGAAGCGATCAGGCAAAACACCATTCTCGAAGCACGTGCCGCTCTTTGCGACTCAAATCACAACCTCAGCGTGGAGCTCGGCTGCATGAAGGGCATAATCCCCCGCGAAGAAGGCGCGCTTGGAATCCGCGACGGCAGCGTGCGCGACATCGCTGTAATATCGCGTGTAAACCGTCCCGTTTGTTTCACGGTAACCGGGATAATAACAGACGAAAGCGGAGAAAAAACGGCGATACTCTCGCGCGAGAACGCCCAGCGGATCTGCATGGAAAGCTATATTTCCAAACTAAGACGCGGCGACGTGATTAACGCACGCGTTACCCACCTTGAAAACTTCGGCGCATTTGCCGACATAGGCTGCGGAATTGCCGCGCTGCTTCCCATTGACTCGATTTCGGTTTCCAGAATTGAACATCCGCGCGAACGATTTTATCCCGGAATGGACATCAAGGCTGTTGTAAAGTCAATTGAAAACGGCCGTATCAGCCTTAGCCACAAGGAATTGTTGGGCACGTGGGAGGAAAACGCCGCGGCTTTTTCTCCGGGCGAAACCGTTACCGGGATCATCCGCAGCGTTGAAAACTACGGCGCGTTTGTTGAGCTTGCGCCAAATCTTGCCGGGCTGGCGGAAAGCAAAGAAAACCTGACCGCGGGAATGCAGGCGAGCGTTTATATAAAAAGCATTCTTCCGGACAAAATGAAAATCAAGCTGATAATTATTGACACCTTTAAATACAACTACAATCCTCAAAAGCCGAAATACTTTTACTCAGGCAATCACATGAAAAGATTTCTCTATTCGCCCGAGGGCTGCCGAAAGGTTGTTGAAACGGTATTCGACTAAGCATTGTCCGGTTTATCGCCCTATGCTTCGTTGACCGCAGACAGATATTATGATATACTTTTCTTAAAGGATGTGGTTACATGGAAGCATTATCGGTAATTCTAAGTGCTGTTTCAGTGCTGACAACAATAATTATACTGATTTTAATTCTGAAAAAGAAAGAAAACGACAATTCGGAACAAATAGTTCAGGCGGTAAAGAACGAGCTCATCCCCGAAGTCCGCTCCGAAATAAGCTCACAAAACAGCGATCTGCGCCGCGAGCTGACCGTTCAAACGCAAACAGGCATAAAAAACATGGGCGATATGCTTTTAAGCAACCAGAAAACCCAATCCGAAAATCAGGCTGAAAGGCTTCGGGCGCTCGAACGCCGAATGACAGATTACTCCCTTTCGAGCGAGCAAAAGCTTGAAAACATACGCTCGTCAATGGAAAAGCAGCTTGAGTCAATGCGCTCAGACAACAACGCCCAACTTGAGGAAATGCGAAAAACCGTTGACGACAAGCTTCAAAAAACGCTTGAAGAAAAGATGAACCAAAGCTTCTCGCTTGTAAACGAAAGACTCGAACAGGTTTACAAAGGCTTGGGCGAAATGCAAAACCTCGCCGTGGGCGTGGGCGACCTGAAAAAAGTGCTGTCAAACGTAAAAACGCGCGGCATTTTAGGTGAAATTCAGCTTGGAAGCATTTTGCGCGAAATACTGTCTCCCGAGCAATACGAAGAAAACATAGCCACAAAGAAAGGCTCAAAGAATGTCGTTGAATTCGCGGTCAAGCTTCCTGCCGATGACGACGGATTTATCTATCTGCCCATCGACTCAAAATTCCCCGGTGACACTTACGCCGCGCTTCGCGACGCTATTGACGAAGGTGACAAAGCAAAAATTGAGCTTTGCTCCAAGACTCTTTCCGCTACAATAAAAAACGAAGCCAAGGACATCCGCGACAAGTACATTTCACCGCCCGATACCACCGAGTTTGCAATAATGTTTCTGCCGTTTGAGGGCTTGTACAGCGAGGTTGTTAACCGCGGCTTGGTTGAGGTTTTACAGCGCGATTACAAGGTCAACATAGCCGGCCCCAGCACAATGGCGGCGCTGCTCAACTCGCTTCAAATGGGCTTTAAAACCCTTGCCGTTCAAAAGCGCAGCGCAGAGGTTTGGGATGTGCTCGGCTCTGTCAAGGTTGAGTTTGACAAGTTCAACGATGTGCTTGTGGCAACCCAAACAAGGCTTGACCAGGCAAACAAAGAGCTCGACAAGCTTGTCGGCGTAAGAACAAGGCAGATTCAGCGCAAGCTGAAAAATGTTCAGTCCCCCACCGCATCACTTGTCGATTTTAATGAAGAATAAACATAACAAAAGCGACGGAGCATTAACGCTTCGCCGCTTTTTTGGAGAGATTATTGAAGAATTGTAACTTAAATGCACTTTAAATTTTTGCTTGTTTTTTGGGAGGTGATATATTCAAAAAGCTTTTAGCTGTTATTTTATGCATATCTGTTGTTGGTGACGAACTCTCTGCCTGTCTGCTGACCGGTAACATTGAGTCCCTTGTCAACTGTGAAGCGAACGGGTACGTTGTGCCATTTGCCGTCGGGCGTCGCGTATTTGATCACCGCGTTTGTAACTCCGGCGTGCTGTCCGACTGCTCTGTATGTGTAGGTCTTTGTCTTGAAATCATAGGTGCAGGTGATTTTTGCGGCTGAGCTGTCTGCTCTGTAGTCCCAGTCATAACCGTAGGATGTGCCGCCCTTGAAGGTCATTCTGCATGCCTTAGCCTTTACGCTTGCCGATACTGCTGTGCTTGCTGTTGCCGCGTTTGCGCTTACCGCTGTCATTGCCGCTCCTGCCGAAAGTGCGCAGATTGTTGCAAGTACTGTTCCGATTACTCTTGTTTTCATGTTGTTCTTTTTCATTTTTATTTCCCCTTTTAAT
>CADAYK010000113.1 GCA_902792105.1 uncultured Ruminococcus sp. | reverse complement strand
TATTTTTACAAGGTCACGGGTTCCGGCTTTCTTTGCGGCTACGAGGGAAATTGGAAGGGCTGCAACTTTGACTGGCTGCTCGAGGAAAACAACCTTGTACGCGTCGCCGAGGGTGTGTTTGACAACGGGCGCGACGAAAAGCAGCCCGAGCGCTCCTATGACCTCGGCGACATCGACAGGATAAACACGCTTGACCGGATAACTTAAGGCTATTCATCAATTCCGCTCAGTAATTCGCGCCGCAGTCTGAGCAGGATCTTCTTTTCGCGGCGGCTGACCTGAACCTGCGTCATATTCAGCAGGCTGGCGGTTTGGGTTTGTGTTCGGTTTTTAAAGTAGCGCAGAACGATGATTTTGCGGTCGTCACCGCTCAGCAACTCAACCGCACGGCGCAAGGTCAGGCGTTCGGTTATTTCGTACTGTATGTCAGGCGAGGGGATCTCAAGGCAGCGCTCCTCCCCTTCGCCGTCTGTTTCGCTCAGCGACAGCACGGGGCGCGAGCAGGCGAGCGCTTCGGTAATTATTTCAGCGGCGGCTCCCAGGGCGTCGCTGAGCTCGGACACCGTCAGATCCCTGCCGTTTTTCAGCCTGTTTTCATTGTTAAGACGGCTTATTTTGAGCGAAAGCTCACGCAGCGAACGGCTGACCTTTACGCTGCCGCTGTCGCGGAAAAGCTGTTTGAGCTCGCCCATTATCACGGGAAAGGCATAGGTTGAAAAACTGTACCCCAAGCCGCCGTCAAAGCGGTCTGCCGCCTTGGCAAGCCCCAGACAGCCTGCGGAATACAGCTCCTCGTACTCTATTCCCTTTCCCGAAAACCGCTTGCAGCAGGCGTGCACAAGCCCGAGGTTTTCGCGCGCGAGGGTTTCTTTTGAGCCGCTCATACCGCTATGTACTTTTCAAGGGTAACTGTTGTGCCCTTTTGCGGCTTTGAGCTGACCTTTACAGCGTCGCAGAAGCTCTGCATAACAGCAAAGCCGAGCCCGGCGCGTTCCTCGTCGGGCGCGGTGGTGAACAGCGGCTGCATCGCCTGCTTTATGTCCTCGATCCCACAGCCCTTGTCCCTTATTTTCACGACCACACGGTTGTCCTCAAGGACTTTGGCGGTAATGAAAATCGTGCCGGAGCCGCGCCTGTAGCCGTGCACAATGCAGTTAGTGACAGCCTCGCTGACCGCTGTTTTCAGGTCGCTTATCTCCTCGACCGTGGGGTCAAGATTCATTACAAAGGCGGCGACAGCGGCGCGCGCGAAGCTTTCGTTGCAGCTTTTTGACGGAAAACTCAGTTTCATTTCGTTGCGTATATTCATCTGAGCACCCCCAAGCCTTCAAGACCGGACATTGCGAAAATGCGGTAGATGTGCCCGGGGATATTCACTACCCTGAGTCTTCCGCCGATAAGCTTCATTTGGCGGTACCTGCCCATTACCAGTCCCACTCCCGAGGAATCCATAAACCTGACCGCTCCGAAGTCAAGGCACAGCAGCCCGGGCTTAAGCGACTGGGCGGCTCCGTCGATCGAGATTCTCAGCCTTGCGGCGGTGTCGTGGTCGATTTCGCCGTCTATGTAGGCGGTGAGAACGTTGTCGTGATAATCTGTTTGCAGCATATTTATCTTCCTTTCCTGAGGCAAAAAAACACTCCATACCAATCATAACTTAGTATGGAGCGAAAAATTTGTTTTATTCTGTAATTTGCAAAAAATTTTATCCTCTGGTTTTTTCGGCGTCGAGCGAAGATATCGCGCCGTAGGTTTCGGCGCCTACCATCCAATAGTACTTGTAAGCCGCGGTGAGCTTGCGCTCGCCGTTAAAATAGTAAACGGCGTTTGAGATGTTGTCGCCCGCAAGACTTTTGCGCTTTGCCTCCTCGCCGGCAGACTTCATGCCGTCGGAAGCGGTTTCTAAGGTGTTGAACTTTTCCGAAATTTGCGCCGAGAGAAGCTTTTCGGCGTTTTCCTTGTCTACGCTCGACATGGCGATAATTTCGTCTGAGGACACCTTCTGACCTGTTTCCACGTTGATGCTGTAAACATTAAAGCCGCTGTTCGGGGTGTTTACCGAACGCGTTTCAATAATCAGGCTGAGAATATTATCGTTGAGGTACGCCTGATAATCGGTGCGCGGCTGAAGTGTGGATTCGTCGGCGGATTCAAGGCTTTTAAAAATTTCGTCGTACTTGCTGTGGATGTCGTCGTTGATCTCGGAAGCGTCCCTTGTGTCCATATTCAGCTGCGGCATACGGCTGGGGGCGTTTCCGTCAATGCCCTCCTCGCCCGTTATTTGGAAGCTGCCCGTATATGGCTTGCTGACCTTTTTTTCGGGGTAAACATAGTCGTCTACGTTGGTGCTGAACTTTGTTGCTTCTTCGGTTATCTGTTCGGTTTCGGCAACGCTTGCGCCGCCGCCCGTCGAGGTCGAGCACGAACAAAGCGAAGCCGCAAAAGTGAGCGCGAGCAGTGCCGCAATAATTTTTTTCATTACAAAAACCACCTTTATTCATTTTTAGAATTAAGCGCAAATAAATTTAAGTCAATTTTATTGTAGCATTAATTTTCCGATTTTTCAACAATTTTCAGTATATTGCCCGGCGGTAATTCCGCAGATTTTTTTAAAAAAATCTTGTATTTTTGAAAGCGGTATGATATAATAAACGCAGGAAAAGATTGCTGAATAAATCAGCGTTATGTTTTGCGTTTTTTATAAAATTTATATTGCCCGCTCGATTTGCCGCTTTGCGGCAAGAGCGATGGCTGATTATATCCGGCGGCAAAAGCCGCGCCAAAATACAAAATGGGCGAAACGCCTCACTGACGTGAGGCTCAATGAATAGTGAATAAAGAATAATGAATAGTGTATAATGAAATGAACCTTTGTGGCGTTTCTGTATTATTCGTTATTCTTTATTCACTATTCTTTATTCATTAAAACCAATTTTAGCCCGCCGCGTTGCAGAAACCTGACCAATCCCACACACCGCAACAAGCGAGCCGGAAATTTTGAATCCAGCAAATTTATCTATGGTTTTGAGTATCATCACGATACTCCCTCTTTTCATTTCTTAAGTTTTGTGTTATACTTTCGGAAAGATCAATCGGAATGCATACCCATAATTTTTGAGATATTCTTCATCATTTCATGTTTTTTGGTACCTAAAGAATATATCATATATACCAATTGCTTGTTTTATGTATGTCTCTTTATTTATTTTATTTTGAAGAGAGATCTTAATCTTAAAGATTGGTTTTTCAGTTTTAAGAGTGGAAAAAAGTATTGGGAACAAGTTGGATTGACTCTACTGGGTTTTATGCTTGCTTTTGGAATAACAATTGCATTGGAAAATATCTTCCCAAATATTGATACAGGATTTATAGGGTTAAGAAGAAACAGTTGGCTATCTTTGATTATATTCTTTATCTCCACAATAATTCTACCCGCAGTCACAGAGGAGACTTTTTTTCGCAAGAATATGATTCTTTTGCATAGTAAGCAAGCCGTAGCCATAACAATGACCATCAGTATGTTTCTTTACGCTATAGAGCATGCACTCTCTTGGTGGGGTATATTGCTTACTATGATTTGGGCAATTCCTTTAAGCATTGCGTATATTAAAACGAAGAATATCTATGTTGTAATGACAGCTCATTTTATAGGCAGTTTACTTGGAAATGGGTTTGATGTTATATTTACTGCAATTCAGTTGATATAATAATCAATTCCGGCTGTAGGGATAA
>CADAYK010000112.1 GCA_902792105.1 uncultured Ruminococcus sp. | reverse complement strand
AAAAATCACCTGCACCTATGATTTCAAGACAAAGACCTACACATACAGAGCAGTCGGTCAGTATGCCGGAGTTACAAACGCGGTTATCAAATACGCGACACCCGACGGCAAATGGCACAACATACCCGTTCGCTTCACAGTTGACAAGGGACTCAATGTTACCGGTCAGCAGACAGGCAGAGAGTTCGTCACCAACAACAGATACGCATAAAATAACAGCTAAAGGCTTTTTGAATATATCACCTCCCAAAAAAATTTAAAGTGCATTTAAGTTACAATTCTTCAATAATCTCTCCAAAATAATCTCCTGAAAAAGTGAAGACCGGATGATTCCGGTTTTCGCTTTTTTGTTTGTAAAAAAGGGTTGACAAACAGAAAATACTATGCTAATCTATATGCATAGAATTACGAGGTATATAGATATCGTATGTATTATGGAGATGAAAAAAGCATGGAAAACAAATATATCGCAAAAGCCTGCGAAGCCATAAGCGACAAAAGCGCAAGGGTACGTGTTTCGTCAGAGCTTGAATCGCACATTCTTGACAAGGCGGATTACTTTCGTGAGCTTGGTTATGACGAACAGACGGCGTATGAGAAAGCTACGGAAGAGATGGGCGACGCCGAGGACATTTCCGCGGCGCTTGGCGCGCTGCATAAGTCGCGCAGTACGGTTTGTATGGTTTTGACGGTTTTGCTTGTGCTGATTATTGCCGCGGTGCATTTCTTTAAGGGGCGGATGAATTACGGAGCCGATTATGAAATGCTTGTTTATCACAGCATTGCAATGGACTTTTTGTCGGCGGCGTTTATTGCTGTTGCTGCCGCGATTTTGCTTATATCCTACAGAAAAAAGCGGAAGTGGTACGCGGCTGTAACAGGAGGAATCCTTTTGATTTCATTTTTGGTTTCGCTTTTTGTTGAGTTCAGTGAATACAATAATTCGCCCTTGTACGCGTTTCAGCCTGTCGCCTATGCCGCCGCAAAGATATTCACAAGCGGTTTTGACGGCTACATTAACAGCGTTTTCGCTTATAACAGTGTTCAGGGCGGAATCAGCGCTGTATATTATCAAATAACCTCGGCTGTGATTTTCAGCGTGCTCATACTTTGGTCGGCAGTTCAGTTTGTTGTGCTTTGGCGAAACGAGCAAATGAAAAACGCGCGTGTTCCGGCAAAGATCATAAAAACAGGCGGCAGAATAATCGCGGTCATACTTGCCGTTAATATTGTTGTTATGACGTTAGGTACAGTTTCGGCGGCATTTGTCTATGATAAAAATCAGACGTTGGCTGCGGAGGAACGCAGTCAAATGATTGACGAGGTTATAAACGCCGACCTCGACAATGTTCCTGTTGAACAGTGGGACACCACGTACAAGACAATTGAAAGCGGCAAGCTTCCCGAGGAATACTATTACGCCGAGGCTGACAGCAATTTCTTTATGGATATCTACGGCGACAAAAACTACAGCGGCAATTACAGCAACTCGCTTTTGGTTTATAAAGAAACAGACGAGCGGACGTTTTTAAGCTTTAGAATTCGCAACGGCGACGGTTGGACTATACCGAAGGAACAAATTATATCCTCTCCGTTTCCTCCCGAATTTGAAACTTTATCCGAATTTAAACAGCTTGGGTGGTATGATAAGGCAACTCAGGTAATGCATTACCGCTATCATACCGGGGAAACCGAAGAAGAACACATCCAATTTTGGTTTTTGGTTGAAAACCAGCCTAAGCCGATTACATTTTTAAAGCACGACGACGGCGAATTTTACACAGAGGATTATTTTATAATGTTCAGAGATGACGGCGAAGCCGGAGAATTAATACAATAAAGGTGATGAAAATGAAAATCAGCAAAGAATTAATGAAGGGAAGCACCGCGGCTTTGGTGCTCAGCGTTTTAAAAGGACAGGACCTTTACGGCTACAAAATAATAAAGGAAATCGCGCTGAGGAGCGACGACGTTTTTGTGCTGAAGGAGGGCACGCTTTACCCGATACTCCACGCGCTTGAGGAGGAAAACTGCCTTGAAAGCTATTGGCAGGAGAGCGACAACCGCAAGCGGAAATACTACCACCTGACGCGCAAGGGTGAGCGCCGTCTGGGCGAAAAAAAGGAAGAATGGCAGGAATATTCGCGATCGGTGGAAAAAGTGCTCAGCTTCGCAAACTGACACGGAGGCATTATGAAAAAAATACTGTGCGTGTGTTTCGGCTCTGTTTTTATAACGGTCAGCTTTTGCTCCTGCGATTTCGGCGAAATTATGTCGCGAGAATTCGGAACGGAATCCCGTCTGCCGCTGAAAACAGAAAGCCAAGACGACAGCACCGACCGCGGCGAGGTTGTATTTAAATACGGCAATTCCCGACAGCATATGGGAGTATACTATGATAACACGGTTGATTTATCAAAGGTTAAAAAGGCAGAAATGTATCCCTTTGAAAACTCATCTTATTCCGATCAGATGGCTAAAAGTATGATGAGCCGTTTTCCGTTTGAGGAGCTATATTTTGATAACAGTATTGCGGAAGATAGCGGCAGTTGTATACGGCGCTTCGGCGATGAATACTACATTGCGCAAAGAACAGACAGTTCTTATTCAAATCAAGATTCATACTGTTTTTATTTTTATGGATCGGATGCTAATCTGAAGTGTATTTACCGTATTGAACAAAAGCTGCGCCCCTTTAAGAGCTATAACTTACAGGCAGGCAAAACAACGGCGGACGATTTAAAGGAATCCTTCCCAAATTATGATTGGACAAAAGGTCGGGATGAAGAATCACTAATAATGGATTTGCAGTTTTCCGATACAGAGCTTCAGCTGGTATTTGAAGAAAAGAACGGCAGGTTGGTTTTAAAATCCGTTGAAGAACCGTACCGTAAATTTGTAATTGCGGAGCATATGTTGCCGCAGGATCTGGCGCTGATTACATAAAAATATTCAGTGTTTTGTCTGTAACAGCAGATATACAATACCGCAGGGCGTGCATTGCGCGCCTTTTTGCGTATTGAAACAACCAACATCAAGAACGCAAAAATTTTTAAAAAATTTTAAAATTGTCCCTGATTTTGTCCCTGTTTTGTCACAGTAGGTCTGTTATACTATAGTCACAGTCAAGGGAACAACAGATTGACGAA
>CADAYK010000111.1 GCA_902792105.1 uncultured Ruminococcus sp. | reverse complement strand
CGTGGCCGGAGCGGTTGTGGATTTTGTGGGAGCGGTCGTAGCGGTTTTGCTGCTACTGCTGCTGTTTCCTCCGCAAGAAGCCATTGTTACACAAACTGCTGCCGCGAGTGTTCCTGCGATAAGCACAGAAAGGATTTTTTTCATGATAGTGTTCTCCTTATAATACAATTTTTTATACTTATATATTATAATAACTATTCATTTTTATGTCAAGAGTTGTAACAAGAATTTAATACTAATTCCTGATAGAAAGTAGACTTATATTTTGCGAGGATAGGAGGACGCGGCAAGGCTGGCGCCTTGCAAGGACGACAACGCAGTATTGTGGAAAATAGACCGCAAAGATTGGCTACTTTTTATTAGGTATTAGTATAACTCATCTCAACAATTTTGTCAAAAAGCTCTTCGATCCGCTTGGTTTCGCCGTTTATATGAAGGTAACCGAACAGGCATTCAAGCCCGGTGGCGCTGTGATAATCGGCAACGCTGCCGTGCTTTGGCGTGCACTTGGGCGCGGCGTTGCGTCCGCGCTTGTACACCGCCTGCTCCTTTTCGCTGAGCGACGGCATAAGACCTTGCGCAAAGCGTGCCTGGCTTTCGCAGTTTACAAGCGAAACCTTGATTTTATTGAGCTCGCCCACCGGACGGTTTGCGCGGCGCACAAGGCGGTCGCGCACAAGCAGGTCGTACACTCCGTCGCCCACAAAGGCAAGGGTAAGCGGAGAGTAAGCGTCGGCGGCTGTACGTTTTGTATCGCTCATTTGATCACCTTAATCCATAAAGTCAAATTCGAGGTCATAGATCGAGACCGTGTCGCCGTCTTGGCAGCCCTTTTTACGCAGCGCCTCGATCACTCCGCCGTTAACAAGCACCTTTTGGAAGTAGTTAAGGCTTTCGTAATCGTCGAAGTTTATGCCGCGCATAACCTGCAAAAGCCAGTCGGCCTCAACGGTGTAAATGCCGTTGACGTTGCGGATATCGACACTGTGGTCGTCAAAATCCTCAACCGTCATAACAGGCGCGGGCTCAGCCTCGTAACGAATAACAGGCGGAAGCTTTGACAGCATTTCCTGAATTTTTTGAAGCAGGGGGTCAACGCCGTAGCGTATCGCCGCCATAATCGGGAAAAACTCGTAGCCCTTGGAGTTGACGTAGTTTTTAAAGTCCTCGATTTGTTCGTCCTCTGCCATGTCGCATTTGTTTCCCGCGACGATCATGGGACGTTCGGCAAGCTCGGGATTGAACTTGACAAGCTCCGAATTGATGGTTTCAAAATCCTCTTTGGGATCTCTGCCTTCGCTGCCCGAAACGTCAACCACGTGAACGAGCATCCGGCAGCGCTCAACATGACGGAGGAACTGGTGACCGAGTCCCGTGCCCTGCCACGCGCCCTCGATAAGCCCGGGGATGTCCGCCATGACAAACGACGAGCCCTCGCCCATTGACACAACGCCGAGCACAGGGGTTATGGTGGTGAAGTGATAATCGGCGATTTCGGGCTTTGCCTGCGAAACAACTGAAATAAGCGTGCTTTTGCCCACGTTCGGAAAGCCGACCAAGCCGACGTCGGCAAGCAGCTTAAGCTCAAGCACAACGTCAAACTCCTCGCCGGGAAGTCCGGGCTTGGAAAACCGCGGAACCTGACGCACGGGTGTGGCAAAGTGGGGGTTTCCCCAGCCGCCCTTGCCGCCGCGCGCAACAATGTGCGGCTCTTTGTCGGAAATATCAGCCAAAATGCGGTTGGTGCTCTCCTCTTTAATTACAGTGCCCACAGGCACACGAATGATCAGATCCTCGGCGTTTTTGCCGCGGCAGCGTCCTCCCCTGCCGTTTTCGCCCTTTTTAGCGGCGTATTTGCGCTTGTAACGAAAGTCCGCAAGGGTTGAAAGGTTGGAATCCGCAAGGAACACAATGTTGCCTCCGCGACCTCCGTCGCCGCCGTCGGGACCGCCCGCAGCAACGTATTTTTCACGGTGGAACGACACAGCGCCGTCGCCGCCGTCGCCCGCCTTTATTTTTATGTGCGCTTTATCTACAAACATTTTGTGTCTCCTTTCTTTGATGCCTCCCTGTGGTCGGCAGTGGTTAGTATTTAGTGGGCAGTGGTCAGTGGTTAGTGGTCAGTGGGTAGTGGGTAGTGGTTAGTTTCGGTCGGGCAGTGAGCAGTGGTCAGTGGTTTGTTATTAATTGTCGGATAGCTTTTTTATTAATGAATTTAACATTCTCCCAATTTCATTTGAAAGTTGAATTGAAGGTTCTATTTGTGATTTTTGCAGATAACCTAAGCGCCGGCAAATGTATAGCTGAGTTTGGAGCTCTGCATTTGAACCTCTTGCAACTGAAAGGAAATAAACAAAATCTTTTGTTGATCTTCTTTGCTGCCCTTCGGCAATATTAGACGGAATGGAAACTACCGCTCTTCTTATTTGAGATGAAAGCGCGTATATTTCATCTTTTGGCAAACACCTTATCGACCTATAAACTTCCTCAACTAAATCCATAGATTTCTGCCACACCAAAAGGTCTGTATAATTTTTCACATCATTCATATCAACACCACTTGAAACTAACAACTAAACACTAACAACTAAACACTAACAACTAAACGCTGACAACTAAACACTGAAAAAATAAGGGCGAGTATGTTTCAACTCACCCTTTTAGCTTTATTACTGCTCAACAGGATAAACGCTTGCGCGCTTTCTGTCCTTGCCGACACGCTCAAAACGGAGAACGCCGTCGATTTTTGCGAACAGAGTGTCGTCAGAACCTTTGCCGACGTTAGCGCCGGGATGAATGTGAGTTCCTCTCTGCTTAACAAGGATGTTGCCCGCGAGAACCTTCTGACCGTCTGCGCGCTTTACGCCGAGACGCTTTGATTCGCTGTCGCGGCCGTTCTTTGTGGAACCCATACCTTTTTTATGAGCGAATAACTGAATGTTTATTTTAAGCATTACCTTACACCTCCGAATTTTGTACTTTGATAAATTTTGGATACTCTTGTGAAAGAGCCGTTAAGTGGAGCCTTAAGCCTTCAAGCGTAACGCTTGCCGCTTTAAAGTCCTTTGGTGACAGATTCAGGTTTAAAAATCCGTCGTTTACGGTAATATCGGCGCTGATTTTCAGGATATCGGTGACGGTGTTTGCCGCCATGTAAGCCGCCGAGCTGACCGCAGCGCAAACAATGTCGATGCCCTGCTCGGAATAATCCGAGTGTCCGCTGATGTTAAAACCGGTTATCAGTCCGTTTTGTTCCGTAAAATTAACCGAGATCATTATGCTTCAATAGAAGTGATCTTCACCTGAGTGTAAGGCTGTCTGTGACCTTTTACTCTCTTTTCGCCCTTCTTAGGCTTGTAAGTAGCAACTCTGATCTTCTTGCCTTTTCCGTTCTTGAGAACCTCGCCTGTAACCTTGGCGCCCTCAACAAAGGGTGTGCCAACCTTGAT
>CADAYK010000110.1 GCA_902792105.1 uncultured Ruminococcus sp. | reverse complement strand
TCGAGGACAACGACGATATCCAAAACGTCTGGCACAACTGGGACGAGTAACTCGTCTTTTAGCGCGCCTTTGGCAACGTTTAATTTAATACAAAGATAGTGCAACGGCGCGTCTTGCCTTAGATACCAACTAAGGTTCGACCCGCCGTTTTTATTTATTTTATTTTATTGCTGAGTTGCCAAAAGGCGGACTGCCCTACCGTGGCAACGGTCGGCGCGTCTGACCTTAGCTTATAGCTTTGGTTCGACCCGCCGTTTTTCTTTGTTTTATTTTATTGCTGAGTTACCAAAAGGCAAACTCTTTATCAAAAGTTCATGTTAAGGTCAGCCTGACGGAAGTCGGAGTTCATAAAGAACCAATCCGAAAAACTACCCCTGTTGTCTCTGATCCGTTGCTTGCTGTTGGAGCTGAAGGATTGATAAAACGCGTTGTAGGAAACCGTGTGCTTAGGCTTGAGGGAACAGCTCTTCATATTCAGCACATAATTTTTATTTACCGGCATGAACAGCTCCATTCCTTCCTCGGTCGCGTAGGAGTAATAACCTACCGCGTATCCGCCCTTGCAGCTGTTGATAACGCTTTTTTTCGCCTTTGCTCCTGTTACGCTTGGTTTGTTAGAATTATCAGTTGTTTTCACAGCGGATTCCCCTTTCGTTTTTTGTTTTGTTTTTAACTTATCTGCATTATAGCAGACAGATACTGACAAAATATTGACAAATTTAAATACTTTTGCGGTTTTTTTATAAATATTTTACTGCGCCCTCCAAAAAACTTGCAGATATGCGAATTCATACGCAACATATTAAGGGTTTTTATTGATACTTGCTATCGAATATGCTATACTGATACTACTATCAAATAATACGGGTGGTTTTATGAAAGTAATAGAGAAAATCAGCGGATTTTTCGGCAAATTCATGGCATTGATCGTGCTGGCGATAGCGGCGCTCGCGCTGTTTGTTCCGCAGTCCCTGCTGTGGATAGACACCTCATGGGTAAACTATCTTTTGATGATCGTAATGTTCGGAATGGGACTTACGATGAAGCCCAAGGATTTTGCCCTGATCTTCAAAAGGCCAAAGGATATAATAATCGGATGCGCGGCGCAGTTCATCATTATGCCGGCTTTGGCGTTCGGATTAAGCAAGCTTTTTCAGCTTGACCCGGCGCTTGCGGCAGGGGTAGTGCTTGTAGGCACCTGTCCGGGCGGAACGGCAAGCAACGTTATCACCTATCTGTCAAAGGGCGACGTTGCGCTGTCTGTAGGAATGACGAGCGTTAACACCCTGCTTGCGCCGATTCTCACGCCCGCGATAACATGGCTGCTGCTGCAAACGACCGTCAAAGTAGATGTTTGGTCGATGTTTTGGAGCATTATTCAGGTGATCATTATTCCGATCGCCCTCGGATTTATCATCAATCATTTCTTCGGCAAAATAACTCAAAAGGCGGTTGCGGCTTTGCCTGTGGTTTCAACTGTCGCGATTTGTATGATCGTGGCAGCAGTTGTATCGCATAACGCGGAAAAAATCTACACAAGCGGAGTTTTGGTGCTTGCGGTTGTCGTCATTCACAATCTGCTCGGTTACGCGTGCGGCTTCGGACTCGGCAGGCTCATAAGATTAACTCCCGAAAAAACAAAGGCGTTGTCGATCGAGATCGGAATGCAAAACTCCGGTCTTGCCACAAGCCTTGCGGGAACAGCGTTCCCGAACCTTGCGATGGCAACGGTGCCCGGCGCGGTATTTTCGGTTTGGCACAACATTTCGGGCGCGATTTTAGCCGGCTTTTACCGAAGATGGAAAAACAGCAACAGCCTGGAAAACAAATAAAATGCCGCTATGGTTTCTGCAAAGATTCCATAGCGGTTTTTAACTGCGTCAAATTCGGTCTTGCAATATTTTTCACCGGCTTTGATCAGTGTCTTTTTATTTTGAGTTAAGATAAATTTTGTAACAGTAATTTCGCGCTTTGAAAAAGCCGCAAAAAAACGGACAGCACCGCCGCCCGTTTTAATTTTATTTTATGCCGAAGGTGGAATTACCACTTGCGGAGATTGATTTAATATCTTTCCAGTCATTTACTTCAAGTTGTTTGTTATCATTATCTCCGACCGCAACAACCGTTCCGTCTTTTTTTAAGCCTACGGTATGAAAATATCCTGCGGCTATCGCTGTAATATCAGTCCAGTTTTCTACATTACGCTGACCGAAATTATTATACCCGACCGCAACTACCGTGCCATCCTTTTTTAAGCCTACGGTTTGATAAGCACCAGCTGCTATCCCAACAATATCCGTCCAGTTTTTAACTTCACACTGACCGTCGTCTTTTAATCCAACAGCTTCAACTGTTCCGTCCTTTTTTAAGCCTACAGTATGAAAAGCTCCTGCCGCTATCGCTGTAATATCCGTCCAGTTTTCAACATCACGCTGTCCGTCAGAGTTACTTCCCACCACAACAACCGTTCCGTCTTTTTTTAAACCTACGGTATGATAATCCCCAGCTGCTATCGCGACAATATCCGACCAGTTTTCAACATCACATTGACCGTCGTCTTTTAATCCAACAGCTACAACTGTTCCGTCCTTTTTTAAGCCTACGGTATGAAAAGCTCCTGCTGCTATCGCTGTAAAATTAGTCCAGCTTTCCACATCACACTGACCTTCGTCTTTTGATCCAACAGTTACAACTGTTCCGTCGGTTTTTAAACCTACAAGATGATCAATTCCGGAACTGATTGATATTACATTTTTCCACTTTTCATTATTAATAATCAAAGTTGATTTATTACCAACTGCCACAAAATTTGCATTGTCATCTGCTTCATTGTGCACCGTAGTATTCGGTACAGTTGTCACCAATTCAGTAGTATTTACAGCATCATTGTCCACCGTAGTATTCGGCACGGCTGCTTGGCTGCTGTTTTCGTTGGTAACTTTTGTATTTATTTTTTGAAATATAATTACACCAAAAACAATCGCCAAAACAACCAACAAGCTTACAGCCGGAATAATAAAGGTTCTTTTTCTTATCTTTTTTCTTTTGGGTTTTGCGGCTTCTGTTTTCTTTACAGACTCAGCCGTGGTAACAGGTTTAGGAGCGCTGCTCTCCGGTTTCGCGTCGGGCTTCTTTTTTACGTCCGCATACTGTGTTACGGTTCCGGGCTTTTCCCCGTCCGCATACTGTGTCACAGTCCCGGCTTTCTTATCGTC
>CADAYK010000109.1:6050-11804 GCA_902792105.1 uncultured Ruminococcus sp. | reverse complement strand
CCTTGCAAGGCGCCAGCCTTGCCGCGTCCTCCGCCTTGTCTTGCGAAAAATATCCTCGCAAAATATAAGTCTACTTTCTATCAGGAATTAGTATTAAATAATTACGGAGCTGCTGATCAATATTTTACTGTCGTGCCGGTATTGCAAACCGTTTATTTATAATGTATTATTATTTTAATAAATTATATTGCTTCGAGGTTTTTATGGCAGGCTGTAATTCAATTTCTTTAAAGCTTTCAAATGCTTTTAACCGTTGTTTTTTTATTGTATTCACTTGTTTGTTTATTATTACGGGTATAGGCGGTGCTGTTTCCGCAGGAGTTTTCGGCGAGCTTGGCAATGAATACCCCATGCCTGTTTATATTACCGTATTGAGAGTTGCGGCTCTTTTGCTGAGCTTTGTTTTGATTACTTTTTTGATTCTTAAAGTTTGCGAGGCTTTACAATCCGGCAGGGCGCAAAAGCTTGATGACCGGCGTTTTAACACAAGATTTATTCTGATTGCTGTCGCGATATTTTTGGCAATTCAGCTTTTTTGCGCGTTTTGCTTACAGATGAAGCCGATATCGGATATTGACAGGCTTGACAC
The DNA here is from genome assembly GCA_902792105.1 of uncultured Ruminococcus sp. Lineage (GTDB taxonomy): Bacteria > Bacillota > Clostridia > Oscillospirales > Acutalibacteraceae > Ruminococcoides. The sequence continues at coordinate 11,215 of CADAYK010000109.1, read as the reverse complement.
CTACGCGGCGAAAATCGTCACGGACAATTCATTTGACTGTCTTGATTCGGATTTTAACGGTCACTATATTATAAGATATCAAAACAATTTACCTTTATTACTTCTTTATACGCTGATTTACAAGCTTACTTATATGATTTGCGGTGGTTTTTCGAGGATTCCGATAATCATTATAAACACGGCGGCAATCAACGCCGCGGTTTTGCTTACCGTTTTGACATCACGCAGGATATTCGGCTGCCGAAAAGCCGTTTTGACACTTGTGATATGTGTGCTTTTTACACCATACTACACCTACACGCCTTATTTCTATACCGATTCGTTTTCATTGCCATTGCTTGCGGGCGCCGTTTATATGTTTACCTGTGCCTGTCAAAGCCAAAAAAGAATAAATACGGTTCTGCTTCTTGCAGCGTGCGGCGCCTTATGCTTTATCGGATTTGAGATCAAAGCAAGTATCATAATCCTTTTGATCGCGCTGATGATTTATCTTCCGCTGAAATTCGGAATAAAAAAGGCGTTGAAATCGGCGGCGGTGATTTTAACAAGCTTTGCGGTGCTTTTCTGTTCATACAGTTTGATAATTAAGAACGCAAACCTGATTTCGGAGGAATCATCGGAAAAATATCAGTTCCCGCCGGCGCACTGGGTGATGATGGGTTTAAAAGATTTCGGCGCGTTCAACTGGGATGACAGCGATTTTTCAATGAGCTTTGAATCAAAGACGGAACGGCAGAACGCCGCGGTTGAGGAGATAGGAAAGCGAATAAGCGAAAAGGGATTTTTCGGAATGATCGCGCACACAGGTAAAAAAGCCGTGTGGACATATATGGACGGAACCTATTATATTGCAAATTATCTGGAGCATTACGAACACAAAACTCCGCTGCATGAAATTGTTTTGTACGACGGAAATTTCAGGTTTCCGTTTTTTGTATACAGCTTCGGTTATCAATTGTTTTTGATTTTCATGATGGGATATTCCGCGTTAAGTGCCTGCCGCAAAAAGGAGCTTTCGCTGACAACGTTGTTCAGGATCGCGGTTTTCGGTATGTTTATATTCTTTCTGATTTGGGAAACTAACGCGCGGTATCCGTTCAACTTCACGCCGCTGTATATTTTGCTTGCGACAGAGGGAGCCTGTGCTTTTTCAAAAACGCCCGGATCCCGGAAGATATTCGCCAAAAAGCCGCATAAAAAGCGGGGAAAGTAATAAGTGCGGAGCAAATACAGCTTAATTTATTGACTTTTTCACTTTGACAATATTATAATTTTGACAACATCAAAAAAGAGAGGCGATGGTTATGACATTCGGTCAAAGACTAAAAGCTTACAGAAAAGAAAAGGGATTGTCGCAGGACAAGCTGGCATCCATATTGTATGTAACTCGTCAAAGCGTCAGCCAATGGGAAAACGACAAAACTATGCCGTCGGTTGACCTGCTGCTAAAGCTCAGCGAGGTTTTCGGCATCAGCGTTGACGTATTGCTCGGCAAGGACGAAGAAAAAACCGAACGGGTTCCTTTTGCCTCTGCTAAAATAATAACGGATAAAAAAAGGCTGGCTCAATGCAGAGATCACATTCTGCTTTCTTCCGCCGTGATTTTTCTTACCGTTTGTTTCGGTTTGTTTTTGTATATATTCCTTCAGACCTCGATTTACCCAAAAGCATTGGATGAAATAAGATTTAACTTTGATTATACTTGGTTTTGGGTAATCGGTTCTATCTGCACTGTACTGTTTGCGGTAGCCTGTTCATTTTTTATTTACCGCAACATTATCTTCCGCGCTGACCTGAAGTACTATTCGATGCTGAGCGAAACGCCTGTTATTGAATTTTATGACGATTGTTTTTCGATTTCGGACGGGAGCGAGTCGCCGCTTTCAATTAATTATCATAATATAAAAAGAATTTTTGAAACCGATAATTTTATTATCATTTATACAGGCAACAACCGCAGAATTTATTTTGACAAGCAGGAAGCTGACGGCGACACCGACAAGCTTTTTCATGTATTGCGCGGATGCAAAAAATACAGCCGCAAGCTGCTTGTTTTCCGGGGCAAAAGGAATATCGGCGAAAAAGCCGCGAAGGCGGTTGTATGTGTTTCGAACATATTATTTGTTTTGTCGCTGTTCACCGTTGAATATGAATTTTTGATTAAGGATAGGATTATGACCGATCCGGACATAGCTTATATAATGAAATGGATAATGATAATTTCGCAATACGCTGTTGCGGCAGCCGCGCTGATTTTCGGACTTGTGCCGGAGCGGTTATGCTTGCGGCGATTCCTTTCTTCAACGTTAACCGTCTGCCGTTTTACACCTTTCAGCAGCACCGCGTTATGCCGGATGAATTTGTGAGCTACATGGAAAAGCGCAACATGGAGGTCAAGGCGACCAACCAAGGACGCACCGAACGGCTGCTTATGGATTGCTACACAGCAACTTCAATGGATTACGGATTTGATATTGTATACTATAATTTTAATGATGAAATGGAGCAGGACGGACACGTGTACGCCGCCGAGCTGTATAACAAATGCGTTACCGACACTAAAATGTTCGCTCGGAAAACTATAAACTCAAATCATCTGGATTTGAAATTTAACAGTTATTACTCCGCCGAATCCGAGGATAAATACTGCTATGTATCGCTGAACAAGTACAGCGTAATTTATATTTTCACCGACGCTGAAAATAAGGACAATGTGGGTAAAGTTTTGGATGGCTATAAAATGCCGCTGCCCTATTAATTGTACAGCGGATGATTTTGAAGGATTATAAGGCTATAAAATGCCGCTGCCCTATTAATTGTACAGCGGATGATTTTGAAGGATTATAAATGCCGCTGCATTTTGTAACCGATAATCGTGACGAAATTCAGTAGGATGATGCTTTGCCACGTAAAATCAAACGACACTACAAAATGAAATGTTAAGAACGCGAAACAAAAAACTTAAAGCTTCCGATATTTCTATTCTTTCTTGAGAAACATCAAACGATACCACAAAATGAAATGTTAAGTACGCGAAATAAAACACTTGACATTTTGAGTTTGCGACTATATAATAGTATTACAATTAAAATCCCCTTTTAAAGACTGTGACGGGAACAAGATATAAGCTTTGAGGCAAAGAGAGCCGTTGGTTGGTGTAAAACGGTGCGAGGGCTTGTATGTATAGCTCATCCCTGAGTTGTCCGCGCGAAGGTTTGAGCGCGGAACGCCGGACAGCGTTATTCGTCAGGACTTTGTTGGAAGTCTGTAAGGGCTATGCGGTGACGTATGGCTGAATTTGGGTGGTACCACGATTTTTTCGTCCCTTAACGCTTTACAGGAGGAAAAGAGCATGAAACCGTCTTTTCAAAAGTACATTCCGTTCACACAAATAAACATTCCCGACCGCACATGGCCGGATAAGACAATTACAAAAGCTCCTGTTTGGTGCAGCGTTGACCTTCGCGACGGCAACCAGGCTTTGGTTGACCCGATGAACCTTGAAGAAAAGCTTGAGTTTTTCCATGCGCTGTGCGATATGGGATTTAAGGAAATTGAAATTGGTTTTCCGAGCGCTTCGGAAACCGAATATGAAATTTGCCGCGAGTTGATCGAGAATAATCATATTCCCGATGACGTGACGATTCAGGTTCTTGTTCAGGCGCGCGAACACCTGATACGCAAAACCTTTGAGGCGATAAAGGGCGCAAAGAACGTTATCGTTCACTTTTACAATTCTACCTCAACCTTACAGCGCAAGGTTGTTTTCAAGACAGATATGCAGGGCGTTATTGATATTGCGGTTGACGGCGCAAGGCTGATCAAAAAGCTGACCGACGAATATACCGGAGAAACAAACATCCGCTTTGAGTATTCTCCCGAAAGCTTCAGCGGCACTGAGCCCGACAACGCTGTGGCTATTTGCGACAGGGTTATGGAGGAGCTTGAAGCGACTAAGGAAAATCCGGTTATTCTTAACCTGCCGAACACCGTGGAGATGTGCACTCCAAACACCTTTGCCGACCAGATAGAGTACTTTATCAGACATATGAAAAACCGCGAGGCGGCTATTATAAGCGTTCATCCCCACAACGACCGCGGCTGCGGCGTTGCCGCCGGCGAGCTTGCGCTTTTGGCCGGCGCTGACCGTGTTGAGGGTACGCTGTTCGGTAACGGCGAACGCACCGGCAACATGGATATTGTAACCATGGGACTGAATATGTATACACAAGGGGTTGACCCTGAGCTTGACTTTTCACAGCTGCCCAAGCTCCGTGATATTTACGAGCGCTGCACGGGCATGAAGATCGATCCGCGCCAGCCGTATATCGGCGAGCTGGTGTTCACCGCCTTTTCCGGTTCGCATCAGGACGCGATCAACAAGGGTTATCAGTATATGAAGGACAGCGGCACAGAGTACTGGGAGATCCCTTATTTGCCGATCGACCCTGCGGATGTCGGCCGTGAGTATGAGCCGATTATCAGGATCAACTCGCAGTCCGGTAAGGGCGGCGCGGCGTTTGTTATGAGCAACAACTTCGGTTATGATCTGCCCAAGAGAATGCATCCGGAATTTTCACGTTTGGTTCAGGCAAAATGCGAGGAGCTTGAGCGTGAGCTGATTCCCAAAGAGCTGTTTGAGGTGTTTGAGCAAAATTACCTTAACCATCCGATGAAATACAAGCTGACCAGCCGCAAGATTTATGAGGAAAGCGAAAACGGCAGGGACTATGTTCACTTCAAGGGCAAAATGCTGATCGACGGTGTTACCGAGGTTAGGCTGCGCGGAACCGGCAACGGTCCTATTGACGCGTTCTTCAACGCGATCAAGAAGGTCGGGCTCGGCAGATATCAGTTCGTCAATTACAGCCAGCACGCTATTTCGGAAGGCTCGGACGCAAAGGCCGTTTCGTATATTGAGCTGAGAAAGCCCGACGGAAATACAGTTTTCGGAATCGGCATTGACTCAAACGTAAACATCGCTTCCGTTCTCGGTGTATTGAATGCGATCAACCGCGTTGAAGCGTAAACTATAATAATATATACAGGGGGCAGGTTCGTTTGTTTGAACCTGTCCCCTGTTTTGTGTTATGTGATACTAATACCTAATAAAAAGTAGACAATCTTTGCGGTCTATTTTCCGCAATACTGCGTTGTCGTCCTTG
>CADAYK010000109.1:0-5974 GCA_902792105.1 uncultured Ruminococcus sp. | reverse complement strand
CTCGCAAAATATAAGTCTACTTTCTATCAGGAATTAGTATGATTGGAAATTTTTACAGGATAAGGGGAGGCACGGACGCCTCCCCTATAATTTTTTGTTTGGAAAGCAATGAAAGGCAGATGCTGTTTTTCATTGCCCTCAGAGTTTTTGAAAGAGCAATTTTTTTCGCGAAATGCCGGCATAATCTGTTAAGCCGACATCAGGTACGCGACATAAATCATGCCCAGTTGAGGGTGTCGCTGTAAACGTTGATGTAGTCCTGAGCCGAACGCTCCCAGCTGTTGTCGCTCATCATTGCGCGCCACATAAGCTGGTGCCAGCCTTCGTTGTCCTGAATACCCCACAGAGCGCGGCGAATAGCGTGCTGCATATCTGCGGTGTAGTAATTCTTGAAGGTAAAGCCGTTGCCGTAGTTGTCGGCTGAATCAAATACAGAGTCTTTAAGACCGCCAACCTCGCGTACTACGGGGATCGTGCCGTAACGCAGAGCGATCATCTGTGAAAGACCGCAGGGCTCCTGAGCCGAAGGCATAAGGAAGATGTCGGCACCCGAATAAATCTTTCTTGCGAGCTCGGGTACAAAACCGTGACAGAAGATGAGTCTGCCGGGATACTTGCCCTGCATATAGTTGAAGTAGTCCTCGTACTCCTTGTCGCCCGAACCGAGGATAACAAACTGCATATTCTCGGTATCCATAAGCTCTTCAAGTCCCATGCGGACAAGGTCGAGTCCCTTGTGGGATACAAGACGGGTTACCATTGCTACAATCGGAATGCTCCAATTAACCTCGAGGGTGAGTCTTTCCTGAAGTCTGCGCTTGCATTCGCCCTTGCCGCTCATATCGTCTTTGCTGTAGTTGGCGTAAAGCTGATAGTCGGTGGCGGGATCATAGCTTGCGAGGTCGATGCCGTTCTTGATACCGCAGAGCTTGTAGTGACGGAGATTCAGCTCATCGTGAAGTCCCCAGCTGTACCACGGGTCTTTGATTTCGGCGGCGTAGCTGGGAGAAACGGTTGAAACACGGGTCGAGGTTTCGATAGCGCCCTTCATCATGTTGAGCTTGCCGTTCATTTCGAGAATGTTGCATTCGTTTGCCGGAATGCCTACGCACTCGGTATTAACTTCCCAGCCGTACTCACCCTGATACTGGATGTTGTGAATGGTGAACAGGCTCTTGATGTTGTAATACCAAGGTCTGTGTGAATAGAAGAGATAGTAGTAAACGGGAACAAGAGCAGTCTGCCAGTCGTTGCAGTGGATGATGTCGGGATGGAAGTCGATGTAGGGCAGCATTTCGAGGATGGCGCGTGAGAAGAAAGCGAATCTCTCGGCGTCGTCGTAGTGTCCGTAAAGCGTGCCGCGCTTGAAGTAGTATTCGTTGTCGATGAAATAGTAGGTGCAGTCGTTCCAGCGTGCCCAGAAAAGTCCGCAGTACTGATGTCTCCATGCAACGGGAACGGTAAAGTTTGTGATGAAGTTCATCTGATTTTTAAGATCCTGCGGGATGGTGCCGTAAAGCGGAACAACAATTCTTGCGTCCTGACCTTTTCTGCACAGGGTGTGCGGAAGGCTGCCTGCTACGTCGGCAAGACCGCCGCTGCCGCAGAAAGGATTGGCTTCGGACGCGCAGTATAAAATTCTCATGGGTTTTTCCTCCTAATAAATGTTATACTTCTGATTTTTTAGCTATATAAATCGGATAAGAACCAAAGCCCATCAGCGAACGTCCGTCCTTAATGGTTACATCCTTATCGATAATTACATAATTTAAGTTGGTGTTCTTTCCTATTACTGTGTCCTGCATAACAATGCAGTTTGAAAGCTTGGCGCCCTTGCCAACGTAAACGCCCTTGGAGATCACGCAGTTTTCAACCTCGCCGTCGATTACACAGCCCTGAGCAATAATGGAGTTTTTAACCTTGCTTTCAAGGCCGTAGCGTGAAGGCGCGTCGTCTCTGACCTTAGTATAAATAGGACGCTTGGGATTAAACAGCTCGTCCCTTACCTCTTTCTTCATTAAGTCCATGTTGAAATCGAAATAGGAGTTGATTGAGCTGATAATGGCTGTGTAGCCTTTGTTTTCGTAAGCGAAAACCTTGTATCTGTCCAAAATCTGCTGCAAAAGCTTTTTGATATCGAGCTCGTTAAGGCTGAGAGCCTTGCGGATCTCTTCCATTAGCAGACTTTTTTTGACCAAAGCCGAACCGTAGAAGTGATTGTCTTCTTCTTCGGTGTTTTCAGGCTTGATGAACACCTGGGTAACCTTGCCGTCAGCGTCGATGTCAAGCGTTACGGGACGGTCGTAGCCCGAGGGGATAACGCCCTTTTTGTACACCAGGGTTATGTCGGAGTTGTGCTTTGAGTGATAATCAAACAGCGCGTTATAGTCAAAGTTTGTTACCACATTGCCGGGAGAAATCAGGATGTATTCCTCGCGGCAGTGCTCGATATAGCCGTGCATATTATAAATTGTTTCAACGTAGTTTGAGAAAACCTTTCCGCCGTAGGGTGTGAGCAGGGTAAGGTTGCTTCTTCTTTTTGAAAGGTCATAGGCGCTGCCCGAACCGACGTGGTCGGCTTGCGGTTGTGCGCGACGCGGCAAGCTCGGGAATTTTGTCATCAAGTGTGCCGGCAAAAATAAAGCCTAAAACATCATTACTTCTCACTTGCAGCCACCTCACTGTCTATCATTTCTTTTGCCTTGATGAAGGCGTTTTCGGGAATTACGGTGTTTTCGCCTATTACCGCGATTCCCCAGTTTTTCCTGTCATCAACCTCTTCGGGCTTTTGACCGACCTTCGCGCCCTTTTTGATCACGGTGTTTTCGGCAACGATCGCGAATTTAACGGTTGCGCCTTCCTCGATAACCGCGCCGGGCATAATGATCGATGAGTTGACTGTGGCGCCCTTGCCTACGGTTACGCCCGAGAACAAAATTGAGAACTCAAGGTCACCCTCAACGTTGCAGCCGTCGGCAACCAGAGAATTCTGGATGTTAGCGTCGGGTGAAACATAATGCGGCGGCATCATGGGATTGCGCGAATAGACATTTTTGAGATCGAGAGTCACGTTGGGATCGAGCAGATCCATGTTTGCCTCCCAAAGGCTGTCGATCGTTCCGACGTCCTTCCAGTAGCCCTCAAACGGATAAGCAAACATTCTTTCGCCTGCGTTGAGCATTGCGGGAAGCACGTCCTTGCCGAAGTCGTGGCTTGAATTTTCAAGCGCGGCGTCGTCGGTAAGATACTTTCTGAGCTCTTTCCAGCTGAAAATGTAGATACCCATTGAAGCGTTTGTGCTCTTGGGATGCTCGGGCTTTTCGTCGAACTCGTAAATTTCGCCGTTTTCGTAGGTGTTGAGAATACCAAAACGGGAAGCTTCTTCAAGGGGAACGTCGATTACCGCGATCGTGCATGCGGCGTTCTTTTCCTTGTGGTATTCCAGCATCTTATTATAGTCCATTTTGTAAATATGGTCGCCCGAGAGAATTACAACATAATTGGGATCGTAACGCTCAATATAATTAATATTCTGATAAATCGCGTTGGCTGTGCCGGTATACCAGTCGGCGCCCTTGATTGCCTGATAGGGACTGAGACAGTTAACGCCCGAATGCATTCCGTCCAAATCCCACGGCTGACCGTTTCCGATATACTCGTTAAGGATGAGCGGCTGATACTGTGTAAGGATTCCCACTGCCTCAATACCTGAGTTTACACAGTTTGAAAGCGGAAAGTCAATGATTCTGTATTTTCCGCCAAAAGGTACGGCAGGCTTTGCCAGCTTTTTTGTAAGCACGCCAAGGCGCGAGCCCTGACCGCCTGCAAGAAGCATAGCTACAACCTCCTGTTTAGGGAACATTTGCATGCAATTACCTCCTATAAAAATTTGTATTTGATTATTCTGTGAATTTATATCTGATTTTAGAGCATTTTCAGTATTAGCCTTGGGTTTTATTCGCCTTCAACCAACCTGAGATACATTACGCTCATGGGCGGAAGCGTAAGTGAAACGCCATGGCTGCAGCCGTGGATTTTTACCGGCTCGGTCTGTATATGATGACCGTTACTTACGCCTGTGCCTCCGAAGCGAACATCGTCGGAGTTGAAGAACTCGTCGTAAACACCCGCCTTTGAAACGCCTATAACATAGTTTTCATGTTTAAGCGGACGGAAGTTGCACACGGCGATGATCTCGTTGCCGTCTTCGTCGCTGCGCTTAAAAGCTATTACCGAGTTGGTGTAATCGTCGTGATGGATCCAGTCGAAGCCTTTCCAGATCGTGTCACGCTCATAGAACGGCTTGGTTTCGATGTAGAGCGCGTTGAGCTCCTTGAAAAAGTTGTGAAGCTGAGCGTTTTCGGGATGGGAGGTCATGGTCCAGTCGAGCACGGTATATTCGTTCCATTCGCTGTTCTGACCTGTTTCGATCCCCATGAACACAAGCTTTTTGCCCGGGTGGGCATACATATAAGTTAAAAACGCGCGCAAATCGGCGAATCCGTTTTTGTTTCCGCCGGGCATACGGCTTAATAGCGAGCCCTTGCCGCCGGAAGCCTCGTCGTGAGAAAGCGGAAGCAAAAAGTGTTCGGAAAAGGCGTAGAAAAAGCTGTAGGTCAGGTTGTCGTGATTAAACGGCCGCCACTTTGAATCAAGCGTCATATAGTGGAGCATGTCGTTCATCCAGCCCATGTTCCACTTATAGTCAAAGCCGAGTCCGCCTTCCTCAATGCTGTGGGTGATTTTAGGCCACGAGGTGACCTCCTCAACGCACATTATAGCGCCCTTGTGAAGGGTGTGGACCGTTGTGTTGAGCTTCTTTACAAAGTCGATCGCCTCGAGGTTTTCCTTGCCGCCGAGCTCGTTGGGGATCCACTCGCCGCGCTGCTTGGCATAATCGAGGTAGAGCATTGACGAAAGCGCGCCGAGGCGTATTCCGTCGGCATGATATACCCCGAGCCAAAAGTTGGCGCTGGAGATCAAAAAGCTTACAACCTGCGGCTTTGAATAGTCGAACAGGCAGGTGTCCCACGACGGGCGTTCGCCCTTGCGCGGATCCTCGTCCTCATAAAGCGCGGTGCCGTCGAACTTTACCAGCGCAAAGCTGTCCTTGGGGAAGTTTGAGGGTACCCAGTCAAGAATTATTCCTACGCCTGCCTGATGAAGCTTATCTACAAGATACATAAACTCCTTGGGCGTGCCGTAACGAGCGGTCGGCGCAAAGTAACCTGTGGTTTGATAACCCCAGCTTCCGCCAAACGGGTGCTCCATTATCGGCATAAGCTGGACGTGGGTGTAGTGCATTTCGCGCATATACGGCACAAGCTCGTCGGCAAGCTGTGTGTAGGTGTAAAAGCTGCCGTCGGAATTGCGCTTCCAGGTGCCGGCGTGAAGCTCGTAGATATTAACCGGCGCTTTTGTCAGGTCGGTGTTGCCGCGGCGCTCAAGCCATTCTGCGTCGTGCCATTCGTAGCCTTCGATGTCATAAACGCGCGAGGCGTTGCCGGGACGTTTTTCGGCGTAAAAAGCATATGGATCGGATTTTAGGATTTTTTCAAACCACGGAGTTTCAATGCAGTATTTGTAAAGTCCGAGCTGCGGTATATTTTCAATAAACAGCTCCCAAATTCCTTCTCCGTCGATATTTTTCATGTAATCCGCGTTTTTGTTCCAGTCGTTAAAATCGCCCACAACAGAAACACTTGCAGCGTGAGGCGCCCAAACTCTGAACAACACGCCCTGCTTGTCATTCCTTACAGCTTTGTGCGCTCCGAAAAACTCATAAGCGCGCAGGTTTTCCCCGCTGTTGAAAAGCTCTGCCGCTGTGCGGTTGTTATCAAGGCGGTCATTCATAGGTTCAACTCCAATCAATCGCCCGTTGCCGGATGATATATCTATATCTAATATATATCATACCAAAAAATTATGTGGATTTCAAGCAAATTCAAAAAATTCAAGCCGAAATTTTAGTGTA
>CADAYK010000108.1 GCA_902792105.1 uncultured Ruminococcus sp. | reverse complement strand
CCGTCGACAATTGAACACCAGCTGTCCTTTAGGTTAACCCTGCCCTGGCGGATCGACTTTACCTCGGTGCCGCAAAGCTCGATGCCCGCTTCAAAGCTTTCCTCGATAAAGTAGTCATGGTGCGCTTTTTTGTTTTGAGCGATAGTTTTGAGCGAAGCCATCAGATTTCATTCCTGCCTTCCAGCGCTCTGGCGAGCGTGTATTCGTCGGCGTATTCCAAATCGCCGCCCACGGGGATTCCGTAGGCAAGGCGCGTTACCTTTACGCCCATCGGCTTTAGCAGCTTTGAGATATACAGCGCGGTCGCGTCGCCTTCTACGGTCGGATTGGTCGCCATGATGACCTCCGAAACCTCGCTGTCGCCCAGCCTTTGAAGAAGTTCCTTTATCGTGAGGTTGTCGGGGCCGATATCGTTAAGCGGAGATATCGCTCCGTGAAGCACGTGATAAACGCCCTTGAATTCGTGAGTATTTTCAACCGCGGTCGCGTCGCGCGGAGTTTCAACCACGCAAATCACCGAACTGTCGCGAACCGGAGAAGCGCACACCGGACAAAGCTCCTTGTCGGTAAGGTTGCAGCAGCGGCTGCAATAGTGGATTTTGCTGTGCGCGTCGGTTACCGCCTGCGCAAGCTGATCGGCTTCTGCCTTTGACAGATTAAGCACGTAATACGCAAGCCTTTGGGCGGTTTTGTGGCCGATACCCGGCATTTTCTCAAACTGGTCAACCAGATTTTCAAGCGGTGCTACGTTATACTGAGCCATAATTAAAACATTCCCGGAATGTTAAGTCCGCCCGAAATATTGTCCATTTTTTCTTCTTTTTCCTTTGCGGCGGCTCTTAACGCCTCGTTTGCCGCTGCAATAACCAAATCGGCGAGCATTTCAACGTCGTCGGGATCCACAACCTCGGGCTGAATATCAACCTTGGTGAGCTCCATTTTGCCTGTTACGGTCACTTTAACCGCTCCGCCGCCTGCGGTAGCTTCATATTCCTTTGATTCAAGCTCGGCGGAAGCGGCTTCCATGTCGTCCTGGATCTTTTGCGCCTGACGGGCGAGCTGCTGAATATTGTTTGCTCCTCCGCCGCCGTAGCCCTTTGGTAATCTTGCTTTCATTTTAATCTTCCTTTCCGCGGCATTGCCGCCGTGTATATATTTAAGTTATTATTTTATTCTTCAACGACCTCAACGCCGCTGTCCTTAAGCTTATTTTTAAACAGCTGCATGGGGTCGGTTTGTTCCTGTTTTTTTTCGCTGCGCCTGTAAGGTCCCAGCCTGTAAACCTTTCCCGTGATTTCGGAGATCACCTGACGGATCTGCTGGCGCTGGCTTCCTTTTCGCAGAAGGTCAAACGCCATTTCGTTGTTGGTGTCTATCAAAAGATAGCTTCCGCTTTCATACGCCGACGAGCCCGAAAACGCCGCCGCGATCGTGCGCGACACGGGCTTTAGGTTCTCGACGACCTCAACCCAGCCCGGGAACGGCTTGGCGTTGCGGTAAATTTCGTCGAGGTCAACGTTTGTATTCTGCATAACAGCCTGAGGCGCAGGCTTTGGCTTTGCCTCTGCCCTTTCCTCTTTTTTGGCAGGCTCGGGCTTTGGTTCGGGTTTTTCCGCAGCCGGTTCCTCTGCCTTTTCCGCTTTGGTCTGCAGGGGCTGCGGTTTATCCTCCGGTTTTTCGGGAAGCGGCGGTTTTTCGGCAGCCTGTACGCTGATCCCGCGTTTAACCGCCTTTTCAAGCGCCGTTACGCGCGCCGCCATTGCCTCGTTTGTAACGTCGAGCTCGGGCGAGCTGAGCTTTACCAAAGCCATTTCGAGCTCGGTGCGGTCGCCCGCGCTTTTTCCCATGCGCGTATAGGCGCGCGAGAGCACATCCATATAGTAAACGATATCTGCAACCGAAAGGTAATCGCTCTGGGTTTGAGCCTGCTCAAACTCGTCGTCGGACATAACCAAAATCGCCCTCGGGTCGCGGACGGATTTTATCAGAAGCAAGGCGCGGAAGTGCGCGATAAGCTCGTCGCACAGCCTTGCCATATCCTTTGCCTCGGCGTAAAGCGAGTCGATTTTTTCAAGCGCCCTCGCTGTGTTTTTGTTTATTGCGCAGGCGGCAAGGTCATAGATATATTCCCTGCCGGCAAGCCCTGCCGCAGCTCTTACAACTTCGTCGTCAATTTGAGTTGAAACCGACATACAGCGGTCGAGCAGCGAAAGCGCGTCCCTAAGCGCACCGTCGGCGACGCCGGCGATAAGCATTGCGGCGCTGTCGGTAAGCTCCGCCTTTTCCATGTTGGCAACATAAAGCAGCCTGTCGGCGATATCGCGCGGCGGGATTCTGTGAAAGTCGAACCTTTGGCAGCGCGAAAGAATGGTCTGCGGAAGCTTGTGCACCTCGGTTGTGGCAAGGATGAAGATCACGTGCTCCGGCGGCTCCTCAAGCGTTTTCAGCAGCGCGTTGAAAGCCTCGGTGGTCAGCATGTGAACCTCGTCCACGATATAGACCCTGTAGCGGCTTTTCGCGGGCTTGAACTGAACCTCGTCGATAATGTCTCGGATGTCGTCGATTTTGCGGTTTGACGCGGCGTCCATTTCGACAATGTCAAGTATACTGCCGTTTTCAATTCCGCGGCAGATCTCGCATTCGCCGCAGGGGTTTCCTCCCACGGGGCTAAGGCAGTTTGCAGCCTTCGACAAAATTTTGGCGCAGGTTGTTTTGCCTGTTCCGCGCGAGCCTGTGAACAGGTAGGCGTGGTTGAGCCTGCCCGACTGAACCTCGTTTTTAAGGGTTGTTGTGATGTGCTCCTGACCGGAAACATCATCAAAGGTTTTGGGGCGCCACTTGCGGTAAAGCACCTGATACATAAGCTCACCTCCGCTGATACTAATTCCTGATAGAAAGTAGACTTATATTAGGTATTAGTATGAAACATACTTGCAAAAACAAAATGCAAGCCGCCAGCCGAAAACGGCAACCGTACAGATAAGTGAACGACAGACTGGCTGTATCGCATCGGAAATAACGCTTAATGCTGCTCGGTTCCCCGCCTGACATGGTTCACATACCCCAATCGCACAGGGCCTGCCGCTCACTTACCTGAACGCAATGGCTACTTGCATCTTTTAGATTATAACATACACTTTACAAAAAATCAATACCTATTTTACTTCGCGTTTTTCACTTCGAGTACTTGATGTCGGTATAATTGATAACTTCGGCGTTTCGCGAGAAAACAGAATCTTTCGGAAGCTTTGAGGGCAATGGAAACTGCGTTTGGTGTTATGTGTTCTCTCACTGATATTTGTTTCGGCTTTAATGCTGTTAAATTTGCGCACAAAGGTAAAAAAGCCTTCTCCCTGCGTGGAGAAGGTGGGCAATTTGCTTGCAAATTGGTCGGATGAGGGGTCGCCGAAGGCGTTTTTT
>CADAYK010000107.1 GCA_902792105.1 uncultured Ruminococcus sp. | reverse complement strand
AACTGTGTTATCATTTAGCAAGTATAATCAGGATTGCCGATGTGATGTTAAGTTTTTATAGAACTAAATATACTCAAAGAAAAAATGGGGAATAGAAATAAATCAGGCTTTGAGGGCAATGGGAACATTGTTTGGTTATATATGTTTCGTTTGGTTTTATATGTTCTCTCTGTAAGATGTATCGAACGCTGAGAATAATCAAACCATCCATATTAATACAGCCGGGAACAGAAGTGTTTTTCCAAACAAAGCTTTCTGCCCGACCAAAATTATTCATTATTCATTATTCAGTATTCATTATTCATTATTTAACCACTACCCGGGAGTATTATATGAAAATATCTGTATTGGGCTGCGGCCGCTGGGGCAGCTGCATTGCGTGGTATCTTGACAAAATCGGCCACGAGGTGCTGACCTGCGGACTTGAAAACGCGCCCGAATTTATTCAGTTAAGGGACACGCGGAAAAACGATTATCTTGAATTTCCGCCGTCGATCGAAATTTCGCCCGACCTTGAATACGCGGTCAGCCGCGCCGAGGTCATAGTGATCTCGATTTCGTCGCAGTATCTGCGTTCCTACTTTGAGGACATATCAAAATACAGCCTTGACGGCAAAACGATCGTGCTGTGCATGAAGGGCGTTGAAGCCACCACCGGCAAGCGGTTGAGCGAGGTCGTGGGCGACTTTACCGACTCATCAAAAACCCCTGTTGCCGTTTGGGTGGGACCGGGACATCCCCAGGATTACGTAAGGGGAATTCCCAACTGCATGGTTATCGACAGCGAAAACCGCGAGGTCAAGGAAAAGCTTGTGGCTGAATTCAACAGCGAGCTTATCCGCTTTTACAAGGGACGCGACCTTATCGGCAGCGAAATAGGCGCGGCGGCAAAGAACGTTATCGGAATTGCCGCGGGTATCCTTGACGGGCTGGGCTACACCTCGTTAAAGGGCGCGCTGATGGCAAGGGGCACCCAGGAAATTTCAAGGCTTATCGAAGCCCTGGGCGGCAACAAAATGAGCGCGTTCGGGCTTTGCCACCTCGGAGATTACGAGGCAACGCTGTTTTCGCCGTGGAGCCACAACCGCAAATACGGCGAATCGCTTGTTAAGGGCGGCAGTTTCCAAAAGCTTGCCGAGGGCGTAATGACCTCAAAGGCACTTTACGGACTCGGACAAAAATACAACGTTGACCTTCCCATTGTAACCTCGATTTACAAGGTTCTGTTTGAAGGCGCCGCGATCGACAGCGAGCTTAAAAGCTTGTTCACACGCGCGGTCAAAGACGAATTTTAATCAGGCGGTAAATTAAATGAGTAAAAAAACCAACAAAAAACCAACAACCACGGCAAAAGCACCGGCAACAATAACCGGCGCTCAAAAGCAAAGCAAATTTGAGTACATAGTTGTAAACATTATTTGTCTGTTCGCGTTTTTGGCTTTCGGCTACATTGCGATCATGGGATTTTTTCAGACAAGCCGTATTGACCCGGTGGCTTACAGCGCCGAAAAGATTTTGTTTGAAACCGACAACCTTGCGCTCAACCTGTTCTTCACGGCGATATTCATATTAATCTTGTTCGCCATGCGGCGGTTCTACGACTTCTTTGCAAAAATCAATATGATCGCGCTCGAGATCATCCTTACGGTTTATGTAATTCTGATAGGCTTCATCTGGATATTCTCGGTCACCTCGATCCCCGCGGCGGACAGCGCCAACATTTACGAAACCGCGCGTCAGGCGGCAGTAAACGATTACACCTCGCTTCACGACTTTACAAACTTCTACAACAAGGATTTTTACAGCGGATACTCCTACTACAACTTCTATCCCTTCCAGCTTGGCTTTGTGCTCATATGCGAGTTTATTTACCGCATTTTCGGCACCGAAAGCTCAATGCCGGTTCAGGTGATCAATGTTTTGGCAACGGGCGCGGCTTACCTGGGACTTGCCAAAATCACAAGACTGCTGTTCAAGAGAAAAAGCATTGAGTTTATGGCTGTTTTCCTGCTTGCGCTGTGCTTCCAGCCGATTATTTTCTGCACCTTTGTTTACGGCAACATTCTGGGCATGAGCCTTGGAATTTGGGCTTGCTTCTTCCTTATAAAGTATTTTCAGACAAACAAGTGGACTTTCCTCATCCCCTGCGGAATCCTTCTTGTTGTGTCAACGATCGCTAAATACAACAACCTGATTTATCTTATCGCCTTTGTAATAATGCTGATCGTGCACGTAGTTAAGGAGAAAAAATGGCAGAGCATCGCCTTTGCTGTTGCTATCTGCATAGCTACGGTGGGTTCAAGCTCGCTTATCATCGCAAGCTACGAATCGCGCGCGGGCGTAACACTTGCCAACGGCGTTTCCCAGGTGCTCTATCTTGACATGGGCATGCAGGAATCGGGACGCGCCCCGGGCTGGTACACCACCACGGGACTCAGCATTTACCTTAAAAACCGGTTTGACGACGACGCGGCAAACGCCGAGGCGTGGCAGCAGATCGATCAAAGAATGAACGAGTTTTCCAACCGTCCCGAATACGCGCTTGACTTCTACAGCAAGAAGATTTTAAGCCAGTGGAACGAGCCCACCTTCGAGAGCATTTGGGTAAGCAAGGTAAAAGGCCACGAAATCGACGTCAAGGGCGGAATCGGCGAGGCGGTTTATGACAAAAGCCTCGGTCAGTTCCTCGAGCTTCACTTCGGGCTGTACATGAGAGTGCTCTACTTGCTGTTCGCAATCGGAATTTATGCTCTTTTCATCAGGAAAAAGACGAACATCTGCACGGTGCTCCTGCCCCTTGTGCTCATGGGCGGCTTCGGTTATCACTTCCTTTGCGAAGCGAAATCGCAGTACATTCTCACCTATGTGCCGCTGATCATCCCGACCGCAGCCTACGCCTTGAACCTTGTTTTGCTCGGCGATTACTCAAAGCTTAAAAAAGCAGTCGCCAAAATCAACGAGATCCCCAAGGCGTTTAAGCCGATAAAAATCGGTAAAAAGAATAAAAAGTAAATTATACAGACGAAAAAAGAGTCGGCTCAGCGCCGGCTCTTTTTTAATGGAAAATTGAAAATAGAAAGTGGAAAATTTGTAGTGAACAGCATTGGAACCGTTCCCTACAAATAATCAAAACATCCCTATTAATACAGCCGGGAGCAGAAGTGTTTTTCCAAACAAATCTCTCTGCCCGACCGCAATTATTCATTATTCAGTATTCAGTATTCATTATTCATTAATACAGGGCACGGCTCGTGTGAGTCATGCCCTTGCGTTATATACATGTAAATTGTGCGGTGTTGCCTTAACTGAAATACCTATCGTATCCGTCCCAGCCGGAGGTGTAGCGCATCAGGATCGCGGAATCCATGCCGTTTACCTTGCCGTCGCCGTTTATGTCCGCGGCATCAAGGTTGACCTTGTCGG
>CADAYK010000106.1 GCA_902792105.1 uncultured Ruminococcus sp. | reverse complement strand
GTTAACCTCATTTTAATTATCTTTAATATATACATATTTTAAAGACAGGATGTGTTTAATTGTTTACATCAATTTTTAAGGAACACAAGGGCTTTGGCAAGCAAATTTTGCTTCTTGCCAAAAACGAACTGATTAAAACCTATAAAGGCGCGGTAATCGGTCCTTTGTGGTCGGTAGTCAAGCCGGCGTTTACTATTTTTGTATACTGGTTTGCTTTTTCGGTCGGAATCAAGGCTTTAAGAGCTGTTAACGTTCACCTTAACGGAATGGAACACAAAGCTTTTTCGATTGATTTCTTTACGTTTATGTTTATCGGTATTGTCCCCTGGTTTTTTATTCAAGATCAAATAGTACAGGGCGCCAAAACGCTGAGAAACAACAGGCAGTTTATTACCAAGGTTAAGTTCCCGGTATCCACTATTTTGACATACACCGGGCTTTCAAGGCTGTTTGTGCACCTTTTTCTTGTAATTATCATGTATATCTACGTGTTGTTCAGAATTGGTTTTTCATGGTATAATCTGCAATTTTTCCTGTATTGTCCGCTGATGTTCATTTTCTTTCTGGCACTTTCGTGGTCAACGGCGCCGATGTCGGCGTTCAGCAAAGACTTTGAAAGCCTTATTGTTTCGGTTATGTCGGGCGTTTTCTGGCTGTCTGGTATTATGTATGACTCTTACAGCTTTACCGGCGGTCTTAAATACGCAATGCTTTTAAACCCAATTAACTTTTTTGCTAACGGTTACAGAAACTGCTTCCTGTATCACAGGTCATTCTTCACCTATAAAACAGAGCTTGTGATTTTCCTTGCGGAATTTGTGGTTGTGTTCTTCCTTGGCATATTTAACTACAACAGACTCAGGAAAAAGCTTCCTGATGTGCTTTAATCGGGAGGTAATTAAATGTCTGATACAATTATTACCTTTAAAAACGTAAGCAAAACCTATATTCTTTATAAAAACGATCAGGCGCGCTTTAAGGCGCTGTTCATCAAGCCCCGCAATCCTAAAACCAATAAGGCGTTAAACAATGTTTCCTTTGAAATTAAAAGAGGCGAATCCGTGGGTATCGTGGGTGACAACGGCGCCGGAAAATCCACCCTTCTCAAGATGATCACGGGCGTCGCCTTCCCCGACGAGGGCGAAATCGTGGTTGACGGCAAGGTAGCGGCGCTGCTCGAGCTTACTGCCGGCTTCTCGCTTGAGATGACCGGCCGTGAAAATATTTATCTGAAGGGCTATATTTTAGGTTTGGAAGATGAATATATAAAAGAAATTGAAGAAAATATTATTGAGTTCGCGCAGTTGGGCGATTATATCGATCAGCCCGTAAGAACCTACTCCAGCGGTATGAAAATGCGTTTGGGCTTTGCCATAAACGTCAATATCGAACCGGATGTTCTGGTGGTTGACGAGGCGCTCGCTGTCGGTGACGCCAGCTTTAAGCGCAAATGTAAGGATAAAATCAGGGAGATCATGGGCAACGGCACAACCGTTCTTTACGTTAGCCACAGTGCCGATTCCGTTAAGGAGATTTGTCCGCGCGCAATTTATCTAAGAAAAGGAACCGTAATTTTTGACGGTCCCACAGAAGAAACGCTTAAGGTCTATCAGGAATATAAAGAAAGCCAGAAAGCAAAAAAGAAGAAGTAATATGATTAAAAATAAGCTCAATCAATTTGAAGCCGACTGGGCGGCTATGCCCCAGGTTGAAAAAGAAGAGCTTGCAAAGCTCGGTAATAAGACTATACTTATCAGCGGACAAGGCATTGCCCGCTGTCTTTGTATTGCTCTGCTTTATTTAAATGACTCAAAAAAGCTTAACAACAAAATAGTTTACTGCGGCGACGATTATTATAATCTTGAACGCAGGTTCTTTCTCAGCGACCGCAGGGATATTGTTTGTCAAAATTATGATTCTTTATCCGAATTAAAAAATGAGCTTTCGGGTGTTGATATTATTGTACACACAGGAGTATGCTGTGAGTATGTAAAAAGCTTTTCGGATTCGTTAAAGCGCGAAATCAACGCGGCAAAGGCTGTTTGTGAGGTCGCGGAAAAAAACAAATCAAAGGTTATTTTGCTTAGTGACAGCCGGGTTTACGGAGAAGCCAAGCGCGGCAGAGTATACGCTGAAAATGAATATACCGACATTATAAACACAGACCCGCGTTTTACGGAAACCCAGCTTGTGCGTACAATTGAAAACTATTTTAATTGTGAAAAAAAGGCAAAAGACCTCTCCCTCACTACTCTGAGAACCGGTATTGTACTCGGCGCGTCTGCCGGGATAACAAGTTTTATTGACGGTGCATTAAAGGCAGTTGCCGCCGGTGAAGAATATGAACTTGTAAAAACCGGCAAAAAGTATTCGTTCGTATATATTACAGATGTTTTCCGCGCGATCGTTTACGCTGTAAATAAGCTGCAGGACGGTAATGTTTATAATGTTACCGGTATTGACTCAACAGCTTCTACAGCAACAATTGCGGCAATCCTGAGCGATGTTTACGGCGAACAGTCAAAGCTCATGCTGACCGAAGGAACCGAGCCGAACAGCTGCGCAGTAAGTCCGAGCAAGATCACAACATTCGGCTGCCCCCCGGCAATTAAGCTTGAAACGGCTCTTGAATTATGTGTTATGAGCTATATGAGCGATTTGTCGGATATGAAGCTTCCTAACACTCACGACGGCAGACTTGACGCTATACAAAAAATGCAGCTTTCGTATTTGCTTGAGGTTGACAGAATTTGCCGGAAACATAATATCAAATATTTTCTCGGCGGCGGTACGCTGCTTGGCGCGATCAGACACAAGGGCTTTATTCCGTGGGATGATGATTCCGATATTATGATGCTGCGCGAGGATTATGATAAATTCGCGAAAATAGCCGAAACCGAGCTTCCGGCAAACATGACCTTCCAATCCGGGAAAACAGACAAAAACTGTTTCTATGAATTTAACAAGCTGAGAGTTGAAGGAACGGTTTTTGCGACTGATTTTGCAAAAGAACACCGTTCGATCAACATCGGGATCGCGTTTGATATTTTTTGTCACGACAAAACCGCAAACTCGAAACTCGGACGGAAAATACATCTTGCTTTGACTGTTTTTACGCGTGCGCTGGTGTTAAATAAATGGAACAAGCGCAAGGCGGACAACGGAAGCAGGATTCAAAGCGCCGTCACCAATTTTTTTGTAAAGCTTCTTCCCCTCCGTTTCAGTTACTTCTTGATGAACCACACAATTAGTTTCTTTAAAAGAAAAAAGAATGCTAAATATCTTTATGACGGAATGGGCAGAAATGTATATAACTATGACGGAATGGGCAGAAATGTATATAACGGCAGCTTTGACGCCTCGATTCTTGATGAGGTCATCTACGCCGAATTTGAGGGCTGTCCCCTGCCTGTTCCCAAACGCTATGGCGAATATCTTACCTTTTTATATGGTGATTATATGGAGCTTGCTCCGTTGAGTACAAGACTCGGCTGTCATGATATTTTGTGGTGCGATATCGGAAAATACGACACGCTTAATTAATAATCAGGTTTTTGTTGACAAATCAGATCGTTCATGTTATAATTCTTTTTGCGGGTTAAGCTAAGTGCTCCGCCTCGGTCGGCTCAGCCGTGTAAAAATATGAGCTGTATGCAGGTATGGCGGAATTGGCAGACGCGCATGGTTCAGGTCCATGTGAAAGCAATTTCATGCAGGTTCAAGTCCTGTTACCTGCACCAAACGGCGCAGATTTGAACATTTTTATTTTCTTTAAAAATGTTATAGGTACTATCATAAATCTGCAAAATAAAAACTCCCGAGGTTAATAGCTTCGGGAGCTTTTTATTTTCATATTTGGTTCTTAAAACTGATTTTTGGCGGTTTTTATTATTTTAATT
>CADAYK010000105.1 GCA_902792105.1 uncultured Ruminococcus sp. | reverse complement strand
GTCGACTCTTAACGGTGTAAAAATAGGCGTTCTTGAAAGCGCTCTTGAGGGTGTGCTCAGAAATTTTCTTAAGACTCATAATATTAACGCCGAGGTAAAGACATTTTCCGATTACGAAACTTTGTTTTCCGAGTTCGACAAAAAAAGCATCGATATACTTGCCGCCGAAGGCGACGGAGCCTACGGCAGGAATCACGCCGAGGTGCTTTGCTCTTTTGGTTCATCGGACTACTATTTGTGTGTCAACAAGAAAAAGGATGATTTGCTTAAGGAACTTAACGACGCTCAGGAAATGCTGTCAACCGAGGAGCCTAATTATTTGAATTATCTCCGCACCAAGTATTATTCCGTCAGTGTGTCAAGCCGTGCGTTCTCAACGCCGGAAAAGGAATGGCTTAACAACCACGATGAAATTAAAATCGGTTACCTTAAAAACTATCTTCCGTACAGCGACACGGGCTCCGACGGAAAAGTTACGGGACTTATCAGCGAATATGTTGAAGAGATCATAAAAGACCTCGGTATCAAAAACTTAAAAGTAAGTTATACGGAATACAGCAGCTATGACGATATGATAGATGCGCTCAATTCGGGAAAAACAGACACGGCGTTTCCCGTGGGAGGAGGACTGTATTATTCCGAAGAAAACGGAATGTATCAAACCAACCCGGTGGTTTCGTCGCCGCCCGAGTTTGTGTATTTGAACGATTTCGACGATAATACGATAACGCACTTTGCCGTTAACGAAAACAACCGTATGCAGTACTACTATATAAAAACAAATTATCCGAAGGCAAAAATTACAATGTATCAGTCGATCGACGAATGTCTTGAATCGGTGCTTTCGGGTGAAACAAACTGCACCACACTTAACGGTCTTCGTGCTTACGACATAATGAAAAACAATAAGTATAAAAAGCTTTCGCTGCGTCAGCTCGGTACAAACGACGACAGGTGCTTTGGCGTAAAAATCGGCAACGAGGGACTGTTAAAGCTTTTGAACCGCGGAATAAACGTTGCCGGAAAAGACTATGCCCAAAATCTTGCCTACAGATATACCGAAGGCTTGTACATTTACAGCGCTTGGGATTTTATCCTTGACAATATGCTTGCTATTGTATTGCTCCTTACGGTAATTGCCGCGTTGATAATATTATTGCTCATAAGGGATTCAAGGCGTAAAAAGAAGCAGATTGAATTAGAGGAAACCGCGCGCCTTGAGCTCGAATCCAAAAATGCCGAGCTTGCGCGCAGTAAAGAGGCGTTGTCCGACGCGCTTGTCGCAGCCGATCACGCAAACCGTGCCAAGACTGTGTTCTTAAACAATATGTCGCACGATATACGAACCCCGATGAACGCTATTGTCGGTTTTACCGCAATGGCTTCCGCCAACATTGACAACAAAGATCAGGTTAGAGATTGCCTTGATAAAATTTCGGTTTCAAGCCGTCATTTGGTTGCGTTGATTAACGATGTTCTCGATATGAGCCGTATCGAAAGCGGTAAAATGAAAATCGAGGAATCCGAGGTTCACCTCCCCGATGTGATCTACGATTTGCGGACTATTATTCAGTCAAACCTTAAAGCCAAAAAGCATGAGCTGTTCATTGAAACCAAGGACGTTAAAAACGAGGATATCATCACCGACAAGCTCAGGCTCAATCAGATTCTGCTCAATATACTTACAAACGCGGTCAAATTCACCCCTGAAGGCGGAAAAATAAGCTTTTGCATAATTGAGAAGCCGTCCGAGATCGAGTCTTACACTCAGTTTGAATTCAGGATCAAGGACAACGGCATCGGAATGAGCGAGGAATTCCAAAAGACTATTTTTGAGGCTTTCGCCCGCGAACGTTCCTCGACCGTTAGCGGAATCCAGGGTACCGGACTCGGAATGGCTATTACCAAAAATATAGTCGATTTAATGAACGGTACGATCACCGTGAATTCGACCGAGGGCAAGGGCAGCGAGTTTATTGTAAATATTCCGTGCAAAATCAGCGAAAAAACAATAAAATACGAAAAGCTTCCCGAGCTTGAAGGTCTAAGGGTGCTTGTTGTTAACGAAAACACCGACACCTGTCTTTCGGTCAGCGAAATGCTGAGCGAAATCGGAATGAGTCCGGTTAGTACAACACAGGGTATGGAAGCGGTAAGCCGTGCCGGAGACGCAAATGAAAGCGGCGACAAATTCAGCGCTTATATTATTGACCTGGATATGCCCGATCTTAACGGAATTGAAACCGTTCGCAGGATCCGCAAGGTAACAGGCGGCGAACCGATTATTATTCTTACCGCTTATGACCTGAGCGGAATCGAAAGCGAAGCGCGTGAAGCGGGAGTAACTGCGATATGTTTAAAGCCGCTGTTTATGTCCGAGCTGCGCCAAGCGCTTATTCAAGCGTTCATAACAGATAAGGCAAAGGCTCCCGAAAAAACCGACGAACCTGATTTTTCGGGCAAGCGTGTGCTCCTTGCCGAGGACAACGAAATGAACCAGCTTATTGCGGTTTCAATTTTGGAGGGCTCCGGCTTTGAGGTGGAAATCGCCGGGGACGGTGAAAAAGCGCTTAATATGATCGAGTCCGCCGACGCCGGATATTATGACGTTGTTCTTATGGATATCCAGATGCCGCACATGGACGGTTATGAGGCTGCCAAAAGAATAAGACAGTTAAGCGACAGCGAAAAGTCGTCGATACCTATCATAGCGGTAACAGCCAACGCCTTTGAGGAGGACCGCAAAATCGCGCTCGAAGCGGGAATGAACGGTTACCTTGCAAAGCCGTATGACATTCCCATGATAATGCAAACCCTCAGCGAACTGCTTGAATAACGGACTCTTCCGCTAAATTTAATTAAAATAGCTTATAATAAAGAAAGTATATGCGCTGTTTTTCGCGTATTAATCAAGTGCAAAAAGGAGAACAACATGGTAACAATAGATAAACTTAACAGCTTTGGCGCCGACACTGCCGACGGTATTTCACGTTGCTGCGGCAGCGAGGCTCTGTACATAAGACTTATAAATATGATCCCGCAGGAAAAAAACTTTGAAAACCTTGAAAAAGCGCTCAATGAAAACGACCTTGACAAGGCTTTTGAGGCGGCTCACGCGTTAAAGGGAGTAATCGGCAACCTTTCGCTCACTCCCATGTATGAGAAATGCTGCGAAATCACCGAGCTTCTGCGTGCACGCACCCGGACGGATTACCAACCTATGCTTGCCGACCTTCTCGAAATGCGCAATCAAATCGCAGCAATGTGCGAAGACTAAAAATATACGATAAAACAAAACCGCAGCTCTTTTTCGGAGTTGCGGTCGTTTTATTTTTTTGTACGTTGTGCGGACAGCCGCTATTTCTTTGGCACTAAATCTATATGCTGCGTGCCGTTTTCCGTTATTACTTTAACGTCATATTTATATTGCCTGTCCCCGTCGGTCACGGTTATTACGGTCGGTTCAATCTTCTTCATATGTATGCTGACATACGCATCTTCATAATCGACAAACTCGATTGTGCCGAATGAATCGTCGTCAAACACCGCAACGGCGTTATGCGACAGCTTGGGTTCGTCGGGGAGCGG
>CADAYK010000104.1 GCA_902792105.1 uncultured Ruminococcus sp. | reverse complement strand
ATGTAAGCTACACAGGTTACTGGAACTAATATAATCGCTTGATAATAAGCTGATTGTATGAGAATAATCTAAAGACAAGGGGCTGTCCGCAAGGGCAGCCCTGAGTTTATGTAATATACAGAACAGCATAATACTGACAGCAAATAAAAAGCAGACAATTTTTGCGGACTAATTTCCGTAATACTTCGTTGTCGTCCTTGCAAGGCGTCAGCCTTGCGGCATCCTTCGCCTCGTCTTGCGAAAATTATCCTCGTAAATCGTTTGTCTACTTTCTATCAAGAATCATTATAAAAACAGCCGCCGGGCAATTGAATGAACCCGGCGGCTGTAATGCTAATTAGTTTTATTATCTGTGCTTTAACCTTGCGGTAAGTTTTAATGACAGCTTTTTAATCTCGGTTCTGCTGAACAGAACAAACAGGCTGACAATATAGCCCAAAACAGCGGAAATTCCGCAAATCAAAATCAATGAAAGCCATGAAGTAACATGGGTAAACATATGGATCAAGATGAACAGAACACATACAACGCCGAAAGTAAGCCAGCTTCGGAAAATCGACGGATAGAATGTGAATTTATTTTGCTTCAATAGATAAGCCGAATAAATTGGGATAAAGATAATTGAACGCAGTGTCATAAGAATGGAGCTGACTCCGGCAATCGCGTAAACCGCGTTGTCGCCGAGCGAGAAGAAGTTTACTGTGATCAAAACGATCGCAGTGCTCAAAACACCTACTCCGAGGGCTACAAAAACAGGCAGCTTCATTTTGTTGCATACCGAATTCAGCATTGTCAAACATTGTGTATGCGCGGTAAAAAGATACTGCAAGCAGGTTAGCAGCGACAAAATCTGTATCATCATCAGCTCGTCGCCCGTTTTGGTCGGCTGCCAAAGCCGGTAAAAATCAAAGCCGAAAACAATGAAGCCGGCAATCGGTACAGTCATAATAAAGCTGAGGATCTTTGATGTGAACTTAACCTCTTTAACCAAGCCTTTAATGTCGTTTTTGGCGTAAAGAATAGTGTAGTGCGGAGCAAAAACGTTGCCGAGCAAAGCGATAAGTCCGGCAAAGCTCATAGGAACGGTTTTTGCAATGGATAAAATTCCCATCATTGTCGCGCCGATAGTAAGGTTACAAATCAGCAGGTCAAGTCCTGAGAGTAAGACGGTGCTCAACTGAGCAAGCGACATCCAAACGCCTGCCGCGACAAGTACCTTTACCAGCCCGAATTCAAACTTTTTAAGATTAATCTCAACATCGGGAAGTATTTTTCGTTTTACATTAATATTGGCAATCAACAGAAATATTCCGCTTGCCAGCATAGCGCAGGAAATATAGTAAAGCTTTGCCGGAAGGAAAACGAACAGTCCGACAATAATTGAAACCTTGAGAAGGTTTGATATAATATCGCGGATTGAATTTATGAACAGCATATTCTTGACATATGTAGCCGTTGTGAATATTGCTGTAATTACACTGACTATGAAAGTTAAAAAAGTAAGACCAAAGGTTATTTTTACGCTTGTTACAAGTCCTGCCGGAATGTCGAGAATCGAGTCGATAAACATAACCGTTACAGTAGCAAGCACAAGCAAAACACCGGCAATTACCATGTCGGCAACAAGCACCGAGCTGAACAGCCGCGAGGCTTTTTCCTTGTCGCCTCTGTGGTAGGCTATTGATATAAACCTTCCGGACATTGAGTTCAGCGCGGCGGTAACAACCGTAGCGTATTGCACAAAGTTGTTTGCGAGTCCGATAAATCCATATGCCTCGGTGCCAAGCGTTTTTACAAGATGAGGCGTGAGGAAAAAGTTTATTCCGAGAGTAATTGAAAATGATATAATGGAAGCAATGACATTAATTGACATTTGCTTTCCGTTAGAATTAATTTTTAACATTATTATCGCCTTTTACTATTTTTAATAGATATTCGGCAGAATTCCGCCTTTCGTTTTCAAGTACGCGGTCTGCCTTTTCCCAGTCGGGTACAGCGTCAATATCAGGAGTGTGATTAACTGTCAGTACCCTGTCAGTCAATCCGAGCTTTTCGCATAAATCCCATGAACGCGAATTCAGCGATTTGTTTGCCGATACTTCAACAATAAACTGCTTGTGAAAAAGTATTGAAAAGGCGTTACCGTGGAATGAATTTGTGCACACATATTCCGCGTTTTTAATCAGACTGAGGAATTTTACAATCGGAACAGGTTCAATATAAGAAATTACATCGCGGTGTTTTTTGGGCATAAGATTATTGAGATATATAATCTTTAATCCCCTTTTATTTGCCAAACTGATAGCGTATTCAACAAGCTTGTTAGGCTTGGGAACCGTAAACAGCAAAATATAAGGCTCGCCGGGTTTTTCATCAGAGCAAATTTTATTCCACTCATCCGCATTTAAAAGCATTGACGGATCAATATTTGTATGAGCTTTCTTACCTGTTAATGAAGTAATAAGTTTTGCGCCGGTAGGCTCGCGAAGCGAAGGATCGTCAAAGTCGAAAACCCGTTTAATATATTCATCTTTGATGGCTGCGGGAATTTCGTTCGCTGCAATGCTTGCCGCGTAGGAATACTTTTTTTCGGGGGTGGTAAAGGTAAGAAAATAAACGGGATCAAAGCCTACACAGGTAGGACTCCAAACCTGGTCGCTGCCTGTGACAAATGCTGTATACATATTATCGGCTTGCGAAATGCTGACAGAGTCATAAGCTCGGCTGAGAACAAGGTACTTTTCCGCAAAGTCAGTGGTGTTTTTTTTCTTTTTCCAAACTGACGGTGCGGTGGAAAGGCTCCATACAAAGCCTTTTACTTTGTTTCCTTTTACCTTACGAATTGTTTTTTGATATCGGTCAATCATTTCCTGACAGCGGTAATCAACAATTTCGTTGTCTATTCCGAGCCCGAACATAAAGTTTTGCAGTGCATATGCCTGAAGATTCGCGCCGTAGTTAAGGGCGCGGTGAAAGGTCAAAATACCTATTTTTGGTTTCATATTGAAATCTCCGTATTGTTAAGCGTGCGAACTGATTTTTGACTGTTGCGTATATTAAGCGCAACTCCAACTGAAAACAGCCATATAAATAAGATTTGTTTGGTGTACAGCGGGTTTCCGGTAAGCGCGTAAATTATCATCATGATTTGAATATACAGCGAGAAGTAAAGAGCCGCAATTTTGTTTTTGTTTTCCTTTTCGTTTCGAAGAGCCTTTATTGAGATTACCAAAGAAGATACAATAAAAGCTACAAACAGCGTCAAGCCGATAACTCCGAGCTCTCCTAAAATTTGCAAATAGCAGTTGTGAGCGTTATATTTCCACATTTCGCCGTTTACCAGAAGTCCATGCTGATAAGCGTACATATTATACGAGCCAAAGCCTGCGCCGAACATCCAATGATTGTCAATCATGCTGTAAATATGCTTCCATAAAAACGCTCTGCCGCCGAGAATCTCGGTGTTTTCGTTATTGAGCATCTTGTTAATAGCATTGGCTGTTTGAGGAATAAACATCATCAGCAAAAATACGGCAATCGAGCCGAACAGTATGATAGCCGAAAGCTTAAAGAATTTTCCTTTAACCCGTGAAAACAGGAAGAACAGCAAAAAGCATATTAGGCTGGCGAACAAATATGTTCGTTTACCGGTGAGCATAAGCGCTACAAGCTGTATTGCGGTTACAACAAACTGTTTTTTTGTAAACTTGTGGTTTGTGAAGAACTTTGAAAACGATACCGCAATACCAACGTTCATTATGAACGCCGCTTCACCCATTTCTCTGGCAAATCCGGAATATGAGCCTCGCGAAAGCTCGTCCGTTATAAACTCGGTTGTTGCTGCGGATCGGGTGGGGTTAACAATGAACCAAAAATATGTATTCATGCAGTTTTTTATAGGAACGCTGATGATAATCGAAAG
>CADAYK010000103.1 GCA_902792105.1 uncultured Ruminococcus sp. | reverse complement strand
ATATGCCGCCTCGCTGCTTCCTGCCTGGTTATTGATGTCAACATACGGATAACAGCTGTGCTCAATGCCCTTTTGAACCTGATCGTGAACCTCGGCAAACAGCTCGCGCAAGGTCATATCGTCCTTAAACCTGATACCTACCGGCAGCTCGCGGAAAAGCAGTCCGACCGAGCTCATGGCGATCATATCCTCTCTGCCGTTATAGATCCAGCAGAGCTTAATGTCATTCTTCTTGTTATAAATCGAAATGGCAAGCGCAAGCACTGAAATAAAGAATTCGTTTCGGCTGATACGGTACTGACGCTCCATAGCCTTCATCTGAGGCTGTTCAATGCCGATAGGAGCAATAACCTCGCCCATCTCGTTTTCGCGCGATTCGTGGTCGGTTTTGGGATAACATGACCACTCTATGCCCTCAAAGCGATCCTCAAAGTACTTTTTGCTTTCCTCATAGAAATCGGTATTGGCCTCGTCCTCACGGTTCTGCAAAATAAGATAATACAGATCGGGATCGGGCTGCATGCCCATGTATGCCTTGCCTACGTTTTGCATAAACAGCTTTAACGACGTTCCGTCAAACAATGTGTGGTGAACGTCAAAGAAGATGTAACCGTTCTTTTCGGTTTCAAAAACGCGGCAGCGGTGCAGACAGCCGCCGATGATCTTAAACGGCTGAACCAAATTGTCCTTAATATTATTAAACTCAAACTCGCTGATCCTCTCAACGTGAATGTCCTGAAGCACCTCGGGAGTATAGCGCTGGATAATGTCGCCGTCATCGTTGAAGTGGAAGGTTGTAAGCAAAGCGGAGTGGTTGCGGATAGTAGTTTGCATTGCCTCAGCCATTTTCGAAATATCAAACATTTCCTTGTCCAGCTTCATCATGGTGAAAAGGTTGTACATGGTCGATTTCGGCGTATAGAGCTGATAGTCCACCATGTAGAGCTGCTCAACGGTAAGCGGATGGTCAACCTTCATTGCGCGCGCGTTCTTGATTTCGGGAGCTTCCCCGTCGTCGTTGGCGTGTGTTTCCTCATAAAGCGCGGCAATTTTCCTTGGAGTTCTGCCGCGGAAAATTTCGCTTGCGTTCAGTCCGGGAAGCTCGCTTTCGGTGATTACCTTGATTGAACCGAGCGAGTCGCCGCCCAGCTCGTAAAAATCGTCGTTGATTCCCACCTGTTCAAGCTTAAGCACCTTTGCCATAGCGTCGCACAGCTTTTGCTGGGTTTCGTTTTCGGGCGCAACATAATCGGTCTTGAAATCCGACGCGTCGGGCTGGGGCAAAGCCTTTCTGTCCATTTTTCCGTTGGGCTTTAACGGAACCTTGTCTATCTTCATATAATATGCGGGGATCATGTAATAAGGCAGGCGCTTTGAAAGCTCCTCGCGCATTTTATCGTTATCGACCTCGATGTCTTCGATATAATAAGCGCAAAGGTAGCTTTTGCCGTTTTCCTCAAAGCCGCGCGCAGCCGCCCATTCAACGCCGAGCACCTGCTTGACCGAAGCCTCGATTTCGGCAGGCTCAATACGGTTTCCGTTTATTTTTATCATATCGCCCGAGCGTCCGAGCAGAACATAGTTTCCGTTTTCGTCCACCCGCGCAAGGTCGCCCGTGCGGTAAAAACCGTTTTTGAAGGCTTTTTCGGTTTCCTCAGGAAGATTCATATAACCGCGGACATACGGGTTGTCAAAGCAAAGCTCGCCGATTTCTCCGTCCTTAGCTTCTTCCCCGTCCTCTGTGATCAAGTTTATTTTACAGTCGATTTCGGGCTTGCCGATAGGACAGGTTTCATAGGATTTGTCGATCGGGAAAACGCCAACGGCAAAGCCGCTTTCGGACGCCGCGTAAATATTAATTAAATCAACGTTCTTGTTATATATATTATTTGCGGGTTCACTGCCCACAAACAGCATTCTGAGGAAAGGTCCTGTCTGGTTGCCGAGCATACGCACATAAGAAGGCGTAAGGAAGGTAATTGAAATGCGCTTTTCAAGGAAGAATTTTTTAAGCGCCATGGGATTTTTGATCGTGGCATAGCCTACTACAAAAATTTTACCGCCGCAAATGCTCAGCGCCTTCAAAATAACAATAACCGAAGCGACAAAGTTCATCGGAGCAAGCAAAGCGATCCTGTCCTTGCCGGTAAACGGAGTTTCACCGTTGATGGCTATTGAATCGATCGCGCGGCTCAGGTTGCCGTATTCGTGCAGTACGCCCTTCGGGTTGCCGGTTGTGCCCGAGGTATAAATCGCGTAAGCAGCGTCGTGGTCATCGGCAGTAACGTATCCGCTCTTGGGCGCGGTATTCATTACCTCCTCCCAGTTTGCGGTGGACAGCTCCAGCTTACATCCGCAGTCATTGCGTATAAATTCAATACGCTCGGGGGCGTAGGTATCCTCAACCAGCGCCCACGCCGCACCGCTTTTCCACACGCCGATCATGGCGATAACAGGCATGATTCCGCGCGGAAGATTTATAAGGACAAAATCCTCCTTGCCTATTCCGTTACCGGAAAGATAAGCATATACTCTTCCGCTTAATTCATCAAGCTTAGCGTATGTGATACCCTTCGTATTTGCTTCATCAAAAAGAATTGCTGAATTCGGGTTTTCTTTTGTGTAGCTTTCAAGCATCTGTAAAATATTCATTATAATTATCCTTTTTCATATGTAAGAATTTCGTCAAAGCCTGTAACTTCAAATACATCGGCAACCGATTCGCTGACATTGGTAAGCTTCATATCGCCGATTTTGCTCATTTTCTTTTGCATGGAAAGCAAAACGCGCAGTCCGGCTGATGAAACATAGTTAACCTCTTTAAAATCGAACTCAAGGCTTGTGCAGTCGCCGAGGTTTTGCTTAACATAAGCCTCAAAGTCGGGGGCAGTTGATGTGTCGATTCGTCCCGACACAATTACAGTTAATTTTTTGCCGTCTTTTTTTTGTTTGATGTCCATTTTATTAACTCCTTTTTGTGTGTAATATTTTACACATAAACTTCACTAATATTATGTACTTTATTTGATAAAAAGTCAAGAAAATGTTTAAAATAAATAATAAAAAACAAACAAAAAACTTAATCATAATTATTGTTCTATATTATTAATCAGGTAAAGATTTTGTAATTTTCCTAAAAAGACACTAAAAAATTTATTTATGTGATAAAATACATCTGTTTTGATTTTGCGGAGGTGTTGAAATTATGGAAAACAAAAAAACCTGCGCCGACTGCGTGAATATCGGCAGAGCGGTCTACTGTATGCAGTGCAAAAGACTGAACAAGGGATATAAGGATATGTTTGTTGAACAAAAGCCTTTCAAAGATAAAAAATTTATGAAGGTGAATAATTCCGCCCTGTGATCATTGAAGATTTCGCCTTAACGAAGGCTTAAATGTTTTCAAACGGTAAATCGGTGTAATATAATACGACGTTTGCAAAAGCAAAAAGCATAACAGCATTGCCGAAATATTTACTGCACAAAAGGGAGCGACTCAAACTAAATGTTTTGAGCCGCCCCCTGTTTTCTTTTATGCTGTTAATTACTCATGCGGTGAAATATTTATTATATCCGTCCCAGCCGGAGGTGTAACGCATTAAAATCGCGGAATCCATACCGTTTACCCTACCGTCGCCGTTTATGTCTGCGGCGTCAAGGTTGACCTTCTCGGCGTAGCCGTCCCAGCCCGAGGTGTAGCGCGCCAATAATGCCGCATCCTTACCGTTTATTATTCCGTCGCCGTTAACGTCGCCGATCAAAACCTTTTTGTCTTCAACCGTCACTTTAAATTCAGCGGTAAAGCCTTCATAACCAACGGTAACCGTCTGTTCACCTACATTGTTTGTCAACTCGCTTACAGTATAATCCTCAATAGTTTTTACTGTTCCGTTGCTGTATACGCCAAGCAGAATCATACCTTTGGTATCGAGTTTTTCACCAAGTTCATATACTGCTTTATCAGGCTGTTTAATAACGTTTATTGACAACAGCTGAACAGGCTTTTCCTT
>CADAYK010000102.1:7613-9266 GCA_902792105.1 uncultured Ruminococcus sp. | reverse complement strand
CGTCCTTGCAAGGCGCCAGCCTTGCCGCGTCCTCCGCCTTGTCTTGCGAAAAATATCCTCGCAAAATATAAGTCTACTTTCTATCAGGAATTAGTATGAATGCGGAAAAAGGAGGGAACAGTAATGAATGAGGATGTAATTGATTTTATAATACGTTTGTATAATGCCGGAGCTCTTTTTTTATGCGCTTCATATATTTATTTTAAAACTACGGTGATCCCGGTCAACAAGGTATATAAAAAACCATTTGTTTTGGCGATCGGCGGAGTGATAATTTCTGTTTTATATGCTGTTATTTATATATATAATATTTCAATTGCACAGCTTGTTAGTTATTTATATCCTTCGTTATTTTTTGTTTTGTTTGAGAGAAAACAAATTTTCCTTAAATGTTTGGTGTCCTTTTTCGCGTCATGCTTTACCAGAATCTTATTACAGATATTATTAATTCCGTTTTCAATTCTTTTTTCCTTGATAAATATTGATAAAGTAGGGTATTTCTATTTTCTGATTTACGCGTTATTATTCCTTTTAATTGTTTTAGTATTTAAAACCAAGCGCTTTAGAAAAGGATTTCAGTTTTTTCAGAATGAAAAAAATACAGGCTTCGGTTTAGTGTTAGCCGGAATACTGTTTTTCTTGCATGGCTTTGTATATACTTATTCTACTTACCAGATGGAATCGACCGTCATTCTTATGATACTGATGTCCCTTTTTATTATATCTGTCGGAATATACTTCTGGATCCGCCGCAGCATTACCGCTCACTACCGCGAAAAAATGAAGCTCCGTTCGGACGAATACTACAGGCAGGCGCTTGCCGAAAACGATCAGAAGCTTGAAGAATTGAAGCAGTCAAACGAATTTCTCGCTAAGATCGTTCACCGCGACAACCACCTTATAGGCGCGCTTAATTCATCTGTTGACGAATATTTTAAAAGCGGCGATAAGGAATTTAAAGATGATCTGCTGCGCGAGATCCAAACGCTTGCAAGGGAACGCGCCGAGCTGATCGACAGGGAACAGCGCGAATCAAAAATTTTGCCGTCAACCGGAAACCTGCTGATCGACGGCGCGATCAACGACCTCTATATTAAAGCCGCGGCTCACGGCATTGACTTTGATCTTGACGTTGCCGCACCGGTTGATGAAATAACCGGTAAGTACCTTTCCCAAACCGAGCTTCAAACGCTTTTGTGCGACCATATCAAAGACGCGATCATCGCCGTTGACGCAAAAGGAGAAGTCAAGGGCAAAATCCTTGTCAGCTTTTCGGTCAAGGACAATAATTACGACATCACAATATTTGACAGCGGCGCGGATTTTGAAATCAATACACTTGCAAGGCTCGGAAAAGAACGCGTAACTACCCACGCCGAAAGCGGCGGCAGCGGTATCGGTTTTATGACCACCTTTGAAACTCTGCGCAGGGCTTATGCCAGCCTGATTATTACCGAATTTGAAAGCAAAACGCCCTTTTCAAAATCTGTCTCGTTCCGTTTTGACGGCTTGTCCGCTTTTGTCGTTCAATCCTATCGCGCGGAAGAGCTGAAATCCGCTTTGAACCGAGACGATTTGATCATACTGTAATAATTTGTTAAAATTTTTGCAGATAAAACAGCAAAAAAATAATGACACCTGCAAAATTTTATG
>CADAYK010000102.1:0-7590 GCA_902792105.1 uncultured Ruminococcus sp. | reverse complement strand
AAATTTATAACGAGGTGAAAAATAAAATGGAAAAGGAAAGATATGAAAACACTCAGCTTGAAATTATAAAGTTCTTAACCGGGGATGTTATAACAACAAGCGGACCTTATCCGAAAAACTACGAGGAGGATGAGCTTCCGTTTATACCCAAAGGTAAAGTAGGAGGAATTTAAGTATGAAAAAAATTAAAATTTTAATCAGCGGTTTGCTTGCGGCTATGGTACTGATTTCGGCTGCCGCTTTCTCAGCTTCCGCCGACATAATTTACATACGCGGCGACGCCAACAGCGACGGAAGGGTGAATATTAACGACGTTACATATGTTCAAAGAGTAATCGCCCAATCCGAGTCCGATCCCCAGGGTGTTGTTGAAAGAAATTGTGACGTTGACGGCAACGGCTTGAGTATAGTTGACGCTACCCACATTCAAAGATATATCGCTATGCTTGCAAATCCTTATCAAATAGGCAAGCAATTCCACTATGATGAGTATGAACTTCCGTTTATCCCGACTAAATAACAAACGCTGAAACCGGTTTGTTATTTTGCGCCGCAAGGAGAATCAAAAATGAGGTTGAATCCCAATTTTATTAAACACACAATGGACGGAGTCACGCTTGTTGTTCCCACTGCGGATGCTGAATTTCACGGTTTGGTTCAGGGCAACAAAACCGTGGGAGTTATACTTGACTGTCTGGAAAACGGCACCACGCAGGAGGATATCGTAAAAACCCTTTGCGACCGTTTCGACGGCGATCCGTCCGAAATTGAAGCGGACGTTGCCGACGTTATTTTCAGGCTTAAGGAAATCGGCGCGATAGATGAGTAAAAGCAGGTTCCGTTATTTTATCTCAGACAACGAAAGCCCGTTTTGTTCAAACACGAAAATAAAAAGCCGCATTGCAAAACGCTTATCTGCCCGGGGAGGCTAAAGTGAATAACAACGATGCTCTTTATAATACCTCTTTGGATCTAACCTATCTTGTGTCCTGCTCGGTAAACGAAACAAAGCCCGGCTTGTCAAGGGTCAACGCCATGAACCTGCAAAACATTTCCCGGCTTGCGGAAAGGCATTCGCTTACCGCGGCTGCCGCTTTCGCGATCGGGCAGGTTATGCCGCTTCCGGATTATTTCCTTGAGGAAAAATCAAAAGCAGTGCGCAAGCTTGCCCTGTACGAAATTGAAAGCAAAAGGGTTTTTGACGCTTTGGAGCGCAACAGGATTTGGTATCTTCCGTTAAAGGGCTCGGTATTAAAGCATTGTTATCCGAAAACCGCAATGCGCGAAATGACCGACGTAGATATCCTTTGCGACAGCAGCCGCATGGACGATGTTTTAAAAATCATGAAGGAGCTCGGCTTCACCTGCAAACAATTCGGCAAGGGTGTGCACGATTTGTATTTCAAAGCTCCCGTAATGGAATTTGAAATGCACAAGCGACTGTTCAGCGATTACAGACAGCCTGTTTTTTCGGAATACTACCAAAACATTAAAGACCGGCTTATTCAGGACGCACAGGCTTCTTACCGCTTTCGTATGTCAAACGAGGATTTATATATTTACCTGATGTGCCACATCTATAAGCACTACCGTTACAGCGGAACGGGGCTTCGCTCTTTGCTTGATATTTATGTATTCAACAAAAAGTACGGCGGCACGCTGAACCGCGATTATCTAACAGCCGAACTTACAAAGCTGAGTCTTTTAAGCTTTGAAGCCGAAATAACTCAGCTTGCTAAAGCCGTTTACAGCGGAAAACCCGTCAGTGAAACCGAAAAAAAGGAATTTATGTTCTTTACGGAATCAGGCTGCCACGGAAACAATGCTAACTTTACAGCTCATTCGCTGCATAATGATGACAGCGGGCAAAGCAAAAGAAAGTATTATTTGCGAAGATTGTTTCCCGGCGAAGCAGAGCTTAAGACCGCTAATCCTTTTGTATACCGTCACAGGTTTTTATACCCTGCACTGATAGTTTACCGTCCTGTAAAGGGCTTGATAGTTCATCCGAAAAAACTGTTAAAAGAATACAGAAGAATCAAAAATTTTAAATCAACTGAAAATAAAGGAAGGTACAATGAGTAAGAAAATTACTGCCATTATTTTTGCGCTTTTGATCAGCGCTTCCGTATTATCGTCCTGCGGCAACGATAAAAAGGACGAGTCGTCATCCGCCTCACAGTCGGTTTCCGATAAAGCGTCGGGCGGAACGGAAAAGGACAAGGATTCCTCATCAAAAGCCTCATCAGGCAAGGACGCCAAACAGTCAAGTCAGGCGGACAACAAAGCTTCAAATTCCAAGGAATCCGGTTCAAATAACAGCAATAATAAGAGCAATAGCTCAGCTTCATCCGGTTCTTCCGCTTCTTCACGGAAATCTTCCGGAAGTTCACAAGGCTCTGATTCAGCCTCCGGCGGTTCGTCGTCAGCTTCGGGAAACACAAAATCGTCAAATTCAAAATCAAAGCAAAGCAGCTCAAAGAAAAGCAGCTCAAAGCAGAGCAGCAAATCTTCCTCCAAGAGCAGCTCAAATAAAAAAAGCTCGTCCTCTTATCCCGAGTTTCCCACCGAGGAATATGAGCTTCCGTTTGTCCCGGCAAAATAATTTAATGTCCGTAAACTCCCGGTTTTACCGTCGGCGTTTATGGACATTTGTTTTGTTTTCTGTTATGATAATAATACCGGCAGGAAAAAATTCCGCCGACACCTGTTTTAATATAAGGAGCTGGTTTTATGAAGCTAATGCCTGCGTTACCCGAAAGTATTTTTGATATTTGTTACCTGATTTTTGCCGTTTCCTGCGGAATCATTCTGATAAAAAACGGCAAAAACAAAAGGGATATACGCTTCTTCGGAATAATGACTCTGCTTCTCGGTTGCGGCGACGCCTTCCACCTTGTGCCCAGGGTGCTTAACTACTGGGTAACGGGCGATTTCACCGCCGCGCTCGGCATAGGAAAGCTCATCACCTCGGTAACCATGACGCTGTTTTATCTGCTGATGGAATACGCGCGGCGTGAAAGGTACGGCGTCAAGGGCGAAAAGCCGCTGCTTGTTTGCGTATGGGCGCTTGCATTTTGCCGTATCGCTTTATGCTGTTTTCCTCAAAACGGCTGGACAAGCGCCGAGCCTTCGCAGCTGTGGGGGATCATAAGGAACATTCCCTTTGCATTAATGGGAATAATAACGGTCGCGGTGTGGCTGCGCAGCGCAAAATCCGACAAGCCGCTAAGGCTGATGTGGCTTGCCGTAACCTTAAGCTTCGCTTTCTATTTGCCTGTTGTGCTGTTCGCTCAGGCTGTGCCGCTGACAGGAATGCTTATGCTGCCCAAAACCTGTATGTATGTCTGGATGATAGCAATGTTTATCAGGGCAGGAAAAACTCCTGCGGAAAAGCGGCTGTGATGAAAAAAGGAATTAAAATATAACGCAGAGTGAGGACAGCGCCTTACTCTGCATTTTTCTATATTAGAAAATTCAATTGTTTTCATACTAATTCCTGATAGAAAGTAGACTTATATTATGCGAGGATATTTTTCGCAAGACAAGGCGAAGGACGCAGCAAGGCTGGCGCCTTGCAAAGGACGCAGCAAGGCTGGCGCCTTGCAAGGACGACAACGCAGTATTGCGGAAAATAGACCGCAAAGATTGTCTACTTTTTATTAGGTATTAGTATCAGTCATTAATTCTATGA
This sequence comes from uncultured Ruminococcus sp., assembly GCA_902792105.1. Taxonomy (GTDB): domain Bacteria; phylum Bacillota; class Clostridia; order Oscillospirales; family Acutalibacteraceae; genus Ruminococcoides. The sequence continues at coordinate 3,896 of CADAYK010000102.1, read as the reverse complement.
ACAACTGCGCCGCAAGCGTCTGTTTTTGATCGCGTTTCCAAATCAGCGTCGGCTGAACCGATATTTCGGGAGTAAGCGGTCTGAAACACAGCTTTGAGTTGTCCGATGTGTCGATCAGCCGGTTAAACGAAACCGCGCACCCCAAACCGTCCTCAACCATCAGCGACGCGTTGTAAAGCAAATTATATGTTGCGGCTACTTTCAGCTTTTTTGCACTGCTTCCGCTGAAAATGTCAAGTCCGTTTGCGCGCGAAACAATTAAAGGCTTGCCGTACAAATCCTTTACGCTTATACTCTGCTTTTGAGCCAGCTCGTCGTCACGCCGCATAATAACGCCGAAAATCTCCTTTTCGTTTAGGGTGAGGTGGTTATACGCTTCTCTGTCAAAGGCGGTGAAAATCAACGCGAAATCAAGCAGACCTCTGTCGAGCCTGTCCTTTAGATCCTCGGTATCTCCGCTTACAACATTCAGGCGGATATCGGGGTATTTTTGCTTTAGCTGATAAAAAACCTTTGTTATCCGGTGCATTGAATAAGATTCCCCCGCGCCTATGCTGAGGCTGCCCGAAACATTGTTTTTTATCCCCGAAATCTCGCTTTCGGTCAGCTGTGCCAGCTCAATCAGTTCGCCGGCTCTTTTGCGCAGAACCAAGCCTTCCTCGGTCAGCTCGATCCTTCTGTTGCCCCGGATAAACAGGGTTACGCCGAGCTCCTCCTCCAAATCTTTAAGCTGGCGTGACAGCGACGGCTGTGAAAGGTTAAGCGACTGCGCCGCCGCCGAAATATTGCCCTCGCGCGTGACCGCCAAAAAATATTCCAATACTCTGAATTCCATAACATCACCTCTTCTTTGATTTTAACATCTTTTGCTATGCTTGTAAAGCATAATCAGCTATTTAATATAAGTATTTGCTATTATTGATTTTGTGTTGTATAATAAAGGTAACAGAGAATCGAGGTGTTTTTATGAAAAGCATGAAATATAAATTTTCAGCGCTGACAGCAGCGGTGATCACCTTTGCGTTAATACCCTCTGCCTGCGGCTCGCCGCAAAGCTCGGGCAGCGCGGTCAGACAAACTTCGGCAGCCTCAACATCGGATTCCGCCAAGGCGTTTGATCCCTATTCGACCGAAAACCGATACGATATTCCCGATAATATGTTTGAAAAACGTGACGGCGTCGACTACGGAACGGTTCAAAAGGACGTGACCTATTACTCAAAAACGGCAGGCGACAACAAGCAGTTTAATATCCTTTTGCCCGCGGGGTACGACGAAAGCAACAGCTATCCGGTTATGTATGTTTTCCACGGCTTCGGAGGAAGCCACAGCGACCAGATAGACACCGATTCCTACCTTACGCTTCTTTACGGAAATATGCTTCACGACGGCTTGACCGTGCCGCAGATAATAGTCAACGTCGATATGTACACCGATAAGGCGGCAGACAAGGAAAGAAAGAGCGAGGAACAGCTCCGCTATACTTATGACAAGGCGGTTGACGACGTGGCAAACGACTTAATGCCCTTTGTTGAGAATAACTACGCGGTCAAAACCGGCAGACAGAACACCGCTGTTGCCGGAATGTCCGAAGGCGGCGCAAAGTCGCTGTGCACCGGCTTCAAATGGCTTGACAAGTTCGGCTATATAGCTTCGTTCGCGCCCGATACCAACGTTATCGCGATCGGCGAAAACTATATGGACAGCTTTTGGACAGTACCGTATTTCAAGGACGGTTTTCCAAAGCCCGGCAAGGACAACACGCCGTATTATCTTTATATGACGGTCGGCAGCAAGGATCCGTGGAACATCGAAGGCACGCTGTTTTACCGTGACGAGCTCAATAAAATGGGCGTGAAAAATCAGACGGACTATGTTGAGGGCTACGAGCACAACTACAAATTCTGGAGGCAGTGCTTCTACAACTTTTTAACCAAGGATTTCAGGCAGGGATAAAAATGACTACGGAAGAATTTATTAAAATTATGGACAGCGGGGCGGAGGTAACGGCAAAAAACCCGGTTCATCTGCATATGACTTATCTTAGCAACGAGGCAATGAAAATAACCTCAAGGCTGAACAACGCTTATCACACGCCCGAAGAAATCGCCGCGCTCATGGAGAAGCTGACCGGCAGACCTTTTCCCGAGGGAGCCTATATGTTTCCGCCGTTCTACACCGATTGCGGCAAGAATTTAAAGCTCGGGAAAGACGTGTTTATCAACTCGGGCTGTCAGTTTCAGGATCAGGGCGGCATAACCATTGGCGACGGCACTCTCGTCGGTCCCAAAACGGTTATCGCTACGCTTAACCATCAACAAAACCCGTCAAAGCGCGCCAACCTTATCCCAAAGCCCGTAACGATCGGTAAAAACGTGTGGATAGGCGCCAACGTTACCATCCTGCCCGGCGTTACGATAGGCGACGGCGCGATCATCGCCGCAGGCGCGGTGGTAAACAGGGATGTTGAAAAAAATACGATCGCGGGCGGTGTTCCCGCGAAATTCATCAAGAAAATAGATACGGAGGAATAAAAAATGATGAAAACCGAAGATTTAAAGCTCACTCGGGAATGGGACAAAACCTTCCCTAAAAGCGATAAGGTGAACCACCAAAAGGTAACCTTTGTAAACCATTTCGGAATAACGCTCGCGGCGGATATGTACACGCCGGGGGACGCGCAGGGCAAGCTTCCGGCAATCGCGGTTTGCGGACCGTTCGGAGCCTGCAAGGAGCAGTCGTCGGGCTTGTATGCCCAGGAAATGGCGGAGCGCGGCTTTTTGACCGTAGCTTTCGATCCTTCCTTCACCGGAGAATCCGGCGGATCTCCGCGCGCTATGCACTCTCCCGACATTGACGTCGAGGATTTTCAGGCGGCTGTTGATTTTCTTTCAAACTGCGATTTGGCTGATCCCGAACGCATAGGCATCATCGGCATTTGCGGCTGGGGCGGAATGGCTCTTCAAACCGCTTGCGTTGACGCAAGGATCAAGGCGACCGTAACCTCAACAATGTACGATATGTCGCGCGTGGCAGGCAACGGATATTTTGACGCGAACGACAGCAAGACTGAGCGCAAAGCCGCACGGGAACAGGTGAGCAAACAGCGCACCGAGGATTACAAAAACGGCTCTTACGCGCGCGCAGGCGGCGTAATTGATCCGCTTCCCGACGACGCGCCGTTCTTTGTAAAGGATTATTACGATTACTACAAGACTCCGCGCGGTTATCATCCGCGTTCGCTCAACTCAAACGACGGCTGGACGGTGAGCACCCAAACCTCGCTGATGAACACAAGGCTTTTCACCTACGCGGGCGAAATCGACAGCGCCGTGCTTATGGTTCACGGAGATAAAGCGCATTCCTGCTACCTCAGCCGCGACGCCTTCAAGCTGCTCAACGGCGACAACAAAAAGCTTTTGATTATCCCCGGCGCGGTTCACACCGATTTATACGACCGAAAGGATATTATTCCGTTTGATGAGCTTGAAAGCTTTTTCAACACATATCTAAAATAAGAACAGCGGTGAAGCAATGAAACGAAGCTTATGTATAATGCTGTGCGTTTTCGCGGCGATTTCTGCGGCAGGCTGCCAGCAGCAAAAACAAGCGTCGTCAGCGGCGGCAACACAGCCAAAAACAACACAGTCAACAACAGCACAGCCGCCAACACAGCCCAAGACCGAAGCGAATACGCAGGCAACCTCAGCGGCGGCAACTCAGGAACCGACTCAGCCCGAAACTCAGCCCGAAACCACCGAGGCGCCCGAAGTAACAACAGCGCAGCCCGAAACACAAAGCCGTGAATTGACTCTAAGCATCGACGGTCAGACGGTTGACGCTCAGTGGGAGGACAACGAAGCTGTAGCCGCGCTGAAACAGGCGGCAGGGCAAAG
>CADAYK010000101.1 GCA_902792105.1 uncultured Ruminococcus sp. | reverse complement strand
AAAAATGCGGGTTCAGCCCATACAAAAAAGGGACATTCACTACTTCGGACGGTGAGCAGAGAGAAACCTGCCTAAAAATATTGTTCTGGAAAGAAAGATAAAAAATGATTTACAGACAAGCATGGCGACTCCTTTCCAAAAGGCGCATAACCAGTATGTTTTTAACCGTAAAAGCGTGACACTTTTTCGATTTATTATCAAGCTCAAAAAGCATAATTAATTTATCACTTTAAAGTGTTGATTTTAAAGGACAGCTATGCTATAATAATTAAAAAGCTATTAGAAATAAACCAAGCTACGAATGATAGCAAATGACTGATAGCTTTTTGATAGCACAAGCTGTGATAACTAAACAAAAATGTATAATTAAAACCATATTTTCCCACGAGAAGCAATATTTATTAAGCAAAGTTGTTTAATGATTGCTTTGTATTTAAGAGTGGGAATAATTCTATATTCGAACAATAAGCACAGCCGCCAAGTGGGATAATCTCCTGCTTGGCGGCGTTGTGTTATTTTAGAAAGCAGAAATATTCGACAATATGTAATATATACTTGACACTATGAAAATAATATGATACAATTGCTTTAATAAAATCAAGGAGTGTTTTATATGTTTAACAATGTTCTGTTTCCGATTATCATTTGCGTTATTGTGGTTTTGTTTGTTGCAATAGCTCGCCTATATAGAAATAAGAAATCAAATTACGATGAACGTCAACTTTTGGCAAGAAACGCCGCATATAAGTTTTCATTTTTCTTTTTGTTGGTTTATTGCTTTTTCTGTGGGTTATTGCATATTTTCGATGTTCAATGGTCTGATACTGCCACACAAATGCTTCTCGGAGTCATCTTATCATTCACGCTTTTCATCGCTCTATGCATGATAAAGGATGCATATTTTTCTGATACGCCGAAACGAAATGTTTATTCCGTCTTATTCTTTTTTTGGTTTGGAATACTGTATTTTATTAAATTGATGACGAACTTAAGCAATGGAGAAGTGCTTTGGAATAACGGTAAGTTAACAATGCTTGTTATATTTTTAGTTTCCTCGGTATGCTTTTTTGCTTTGGGAATACTCGCAGTTATTAAAATCATTTTGGAAAAACGCGGAGCGGAGAAGTAAATGAAAAATCTGAAATTGAAAAGTGCTCGTGCCGCGCTTGATCTTTCTCAACAGCAGCTTGCCGAAAAGGTGGGCGTCAGCCGGCAAACGATCAACGCGATCGAAAAAGGGGATTATAATCCAACGATCAAGCTGTGCATTGCAATTTGCCGCGCACTTGGAAAAACACTGGATGATCTGTTTTGGAACGAAGAATAAATCGTTGATTTCACAGTCTTTTTCTGTTATAATGATTGCAGTACCGTTGATACTGTTTTGATACTGTTATCATTTGAAGCCAAAAATAATAGTCATAATTGCGGTAATAATGGTATCAAAAGAAACTGATACTAAACTAATATGTTTAGTAATAAAACGAATTAAGCGAGTGGGAGTGATATGTAAATCGCCGAAAGCCCGGTATTTATGCCGGTTTACAAGCCTTTTACATTGCTTTTGATAACAATTTGATAACAGTTGCTGTTAGCACAATTATTCTTTACATCAAGTGGTTGTTGAGTAAGTGAATAATCGTTCTTTGGCTTGCGACTGTAAAAAACCATATGATGAAGCCCTTAGCTGTGTGCAAATGCAGCTAAGGGCTTTTTGCCTGATTTATCAAAACTCTTACTCACTCATTATCTGTTTTAGCGGGATTCTTTTCATCGACTTGCCGTATGCAAACATAATGCCCTCATACACGACAATAAAGACCGCAAGTGTGATGAAGCATACCGGGAAGTCAAAGTTGTATTCGGGAACGCCCTTAACGCCGGCAAAAACAACGTCGACCGCGATTTTTAGAAGGGCGTATTGATACACCGAGCCTATGACAAAGCCGATATACGCCGCAGGACGGTAGCCGTCGAGGACAGAGCGCTTGCATTCCGCGCTGCTATAGCCGTACACGCGCATCATGGCGATGTTCTTTTGATTGGAGCGGATCACGGTAGTAGTCGAGATGTATAGCGTTGTAAACGCTAAAACAACGCCGATAACAAATGTCATAATGCCCATCATCTCGCTTGACAGATCCTTCATGCTGGCAGACATTTGAACCATTGCGGAAAAGCAGAAAGAGGAGAAGATGATAAAAAATACCAGCGTCTTGCGGCTTCTCAGTACGGAGCTTCTCATTTCGGCAACAAAATCCTTTTTATCTTTGCCGCTGCGGTTTTTGCCCTTTACTTTCGCAAGCCCTTTAAGCAGATTCACACATGGCTGATTCAGCTTTCTGACGCTGTAGCCTACGGCGATTAAGGCAAATAGCATAGACGGAAGAATCACCAACAGAACGAACAGTATAAAATTGAAGTTGACGGGGATATCGGGAAGATAACCCTTATCGTTTTGCTTTTCATAAAACGCGGGCATAATCAAAAACGACATAAGATAGCCTGCCAAGCAGCCCGTAAATACGCTCAGACCGAATACGGAAAAGCCTTTTGCGATTTTTAAATCCGAGTAGCCCAGCGCCTTTAGAATACCGATTTCCTTTGAGTGGCTGTCTATATAGTGCTTTATGTAGAAGAAAAGCATTGCTATCGTTGTTATCGCAAGACAGCCGCCGCTGACCGAGCAGACGACCTTTGATGTCATAAGCTGCGCGTCATATAACGACTGCGCCCGGAAGTCGTTTATTAAATCCGCGGCAGCGGTTAAATCGAGATAATAATTCAAAAACATGTTGCATACGAAAACCGCGCAGCACGCCATAATCGAGATACCGAACAGCTTTACGCTGTCCTTGATGCTGACAACCATGCTTCACCACCCGATCTCGTAGGCGGCCTTTTTGCTGGCGTTCTCCTTAACGCTGACTATTTTTCCGCTGTTCATCTTTATTATCCTGTCGGCGGTTTCGGCGATGTTTGAGTTGTGCGTTACCATAATCATCGTAAAGCCCTGCTTCTCGTGAAGCTTGATTATGTAATCGAGCACCTGCCTGCCGGTATTCTCGTCAAGCGCGCCCGTCGGCTCGTCAAGAAAAAGCACCTTGGGGTTCTTTGCCAGAGCTCTCGCAATGGCTACGCGCTGCTGCTCGCCTCCCGAAAGCTCCGAGGGGAACTTTTTGCGCTTTTCGGATAAACCTACGGCTTCAATGAATTTCAGATAATCCTTATTTTTGTCGAGGTCGGCGCCCATTCTTACGTTCTTTTCCACATTCAGGTGCGGAAGCAGATAGTACTGCTGGAAAATATAGGCGGTGTTGTCGCGGCGGAATTTTGTAAGCTCCTTTTCGTTCATCTTATTGAGCTGCCGATCATCATACGCAACCGTTCCGCCGTCAGACTTCTCCAAGCCAGAAATAACGTTGAGAAAAGTCGATTTCCCCGAGCCGGACGCTCCGAGGATCACAATAAACTCGCCGTTTTTGATGCTTATAGAAACGCCGTCAAGCGCCTTGAAGCGGCTCTCGCCGTTTCCGTAATATTTTGTTAAGTTGTTGCTCTCTATCATATTATTTTCCTCTTTTTGGCATAACAAGCCCCTCTTGACCGATTTAGGGAAGAGGGGGCGTTGTGCTGAATATTAAAGCTTGGGGTTCCTGTCGCCCTTAAATACCACGGCGAGCATACCCGAGCCGACATGCGAGCCGATAACGGGGCCAATGGGGCAGATCTGAACTTCCTTAAACATGCCCTTGATTTCCTTTCTGAGCTCCTTGGCAGCCTCGGGGTTGTTGGCGTGGGCAACAAACGCTATGTTCTTCTTTGAGTCAACAGCGTCGCGTTTAACGTATTTTACAAGCGTGGGGATAACGTTGCTCTTGCCGCGGATTTTGCCTACGCTTAAAAGCTTTCCGTTTTCATCGCAGCTTAAAAGCGGCTTTATCTGCAGAGCCTTGCCGAAGGTCGCCGAAACAGCGGATATCCTTCCTCCGCGTTTAAGCATATCAAGGTCGTCAACAACAAACCAGTGAGCCAAGCTGT
>CADAYK010000100.1 GCA_902792105.1 uncultured Ruminococcus sp. | reverse complement strand
TCGGCAAGGCGACAGCCTTACCTCGATTTATTTGTACAATCTGACGAAAAATCTTGCTGCGCAATCCGCACACCTGAATTATGCGGTATTGCCTTAAGTGTATATCAAGTGCAGTTCGCTCGGGATTTCAGCCGCACATTCTGTACTTTCTTGCAGGGTTGAGCCGACGGCGGAAACGCTTTGAATTTTTCCTGCCGCGGATTTGCAGCGTCCTGTAAAAAAGCTGATCTTTTGATATTATACACTATAATAATAACATATTGTTTAAATAATTGCAATATTTAATTACTATATTATTACGATTTTATCAGGAAATTATGTGAAAAGTGCTATTGCTTCCGCTTGTGAAAAAGCGCCTGCAATTTCGGCATATTACAGCGTATTGAATATTTCGCAAAAAACAGACAGCCTGAAAACGGCTGCCTGCTAATGATTTGTCGTGGTGTTTTATTCTGATTTTCGGCAGAAAGCAGTATTACTCTTTCTTTTCCTTTACCGCGATCCAAATTTCACACTGGTAATCGGGATCTGAGGTATCCGCAGAGGGGTATACCTCAAACTCCACATTCGCGGCGTATTCATACTGTGTGCTCTGAGGGAAAAACTCGGTTACGATCCTGTTGTAGGTTTCGACAAAAGCGTCGGGCATTTTGCCTTTGCTTGTAAACACAGCATAGGTGTTTGCAGGAATTGTCACGACCTCAAGATCATCATCGGTTTTTCTGCCGTCATACTCTGCGCCGATACCATACGGAAAACGGTTTGAGTCAAGCTCAGACGTAAAGCAAATTCCGAGCAGTCCCTTCATGACCGGGTTTTGCGGCAAACAGGCAACAAGTCTTTCCAGGGTTCCGTCAGCGCCGAATTCCTGCCACATTGCCGTAATGCCGGCTGCCGCATTTGCCGACTGAGGTTTTTCTACCTGCTTTCTTTTGCACACTACCTTGAAAGAATCTCTTTTTTCAATTCTGTAATCCATTTTACTTCCGCCCCTTAAGGTTAGTTTTACAGACAAAGGAGTAAATATTTTGACCTTGCCGCCGCGCCTTGCCTCGCTTGGCGCAATGCCGTGAAACCGCGTAAAGGCGCGTGAAAAGCTTTCGGATGTGTCATAGCCGTATTTCACCGCGATATCGATTATTTTTGTGTTTCCCTTTGACAGCTCCTCGCCCGCGAGGGAAAGCCTGCGCATGCGGATGTAATCTCCCAGCGAAAAGCCGCACAAAATTCCGAACACCCTTTGAAAATGAAAGGACGAGGAATATGCCTGCTTTGCCACCTCTTCAAAATCTATTTCCCCGGTGATATTCGATTCCACATAATCGATCGCTCTTTGTATGCCTTGTATCCAGTTCATAAACTCACTCCGCTCTGTGATTACAGTCTATCAAAAATCACGGTAGTTTTCCTGACTTTGAATGCTTTTGGGTGTCAGGTTTCATAATTTTCAGGTGAGAGCTGACGGTAAAGCCCTGCCGCCTGAGCCGGGACTTTTACCCGGGCAAATGACGGACATTTCAATAATAAGCCTTACGGACGCCGCGCATCATTGCCCACACATCGTCGGTGTAATTGCTCACCATTATTGAAATCATGGCTTTGTCGGGATTGTATTCGGCAATTACGCTTACACCCGGGTCAAAGCCCTGCATATAGACGTAATCACTGCCGTTTGGGTTGTCGATGATCCATACGCCGTAGCCATAATATCCCTCTTCCGGATCTTCGCCGTTTCCGCTTTGCTTCGAGAGCATTTTTTTGACCATATCCGCGCCAAGAAGCCTGCCCTCAAGAAGTCCCTTCCAAAAAGCCAAAAGGTCACCCACGGTAATAAAGGCGCCGCCGTCGCCTGTTCCCTTTGCGCCTACCGAAAAAATATTTGTGCGGAAATCACCCGTAGCTTCACAGTAAATGTAATTGCCTGCACACCTTGACGGAAGCCTGTCCAGTTCAAAATAACCGGTTGACTTCATACCGCATACATCAAAAATATTTTCCTTAAGGAACGCGTCAAAGTCTTTTCCGCTTATTTTTTCAATTATCAGCGCGAGCAGAACATATCCCGTATTGTTGTACTGAAATTTTTCGCCCTTGGGATACATCATCGGTTTGTTGATGAACAGCGGGATAAGATCGCTGTTGTGCCTGATCTTATAGCAGGGATAATCGACCCACAGTTCCTCATAATCATCCATGACCGATTCGTCAAAATAATCGGGAACACCCGATGTGTGCGTAAGTAGCTGCTCCATGGTCACGCCGGGATCGATAGCCTTCAGATCAAAGTCAAGCAGTTTTCCCAGTGTATCTCCAAAGCTCAGTTTACCGCGCTCGATAAGCTGCAATATTCCCGTCGCCACAAAAGTTTTGCCCATAGAGGCAGTTGCAAATCTTGTATCAAATGTGTTGGGGATACGGTTTGCAAGGTCGGAATAACCGTTGCTGTATTCAAACAATACTTTATCATTTTGAACGATGAGGACATTTCCCCTGAACTCATTTGCGGTCAGATCTTTTATATTCATAATATGTATCACCCTTATGTAAATTGCTGAAAAAATAATAGCATAATTCTTAATACAAGTAAATAGGAAATGTGAGGAGGCGGCTCCTTCTTTTTTACAATAATGTATAAATCTCTGCACTTTTTACTTGACAACTGCTGTATATTACTGATTGATCAAGCAAATGCTTATTCCGGCAACAACGGGAGCAGCCAAGGCCGCAATGAGCTTTTTATTTCAAAGCGGTTTTAAGCGATTCCAGATTTTTCCGCATAACCGAAAGATAGGTCGTACCGTTTTCGGCTTGTTTTCCGGTGGTCGACTGCAGAGAATCAAAGGTGACCAGCTTCTGGTTTTTGCTCTTTGTGTTGTCTTTGATCGTCTTTGCGATCTTGCCGTCGGAGCTTTCGATTTTGCAAATCGACTTTAAGCCCAGCTCGTCAACCTTTTTGGCAAGAAAAACAACCGTTTCAAAGCTTGCCTCACTTTCCGCGGAGCAGCCGACAAAGGCGGCGTAGTAATCCAGACCGTAGTCTTCCGTAAGATAGCGGAACGGAAAACGGTCGCCGAAAAGAAGGGTTTTAACGTCTGCGTTCTTTACCGCCGACGCGTAATCCTTATCAAGAGAATCTAATTTTTCGGTGTATGCTTTTGTATTTTTTTTGTAGGTTTCCTTATGAGCCGAATCTGTTTTGCAAAGCTCCTCCGAAATTTTATTGCACAAAACCTTTGCGTTTTTGACCGACAGCCAAACGTGCTCGTCGTATTCGGGCTCTTCCTCCTGCTCCTGTTTTTTGTCTTGTCCGTGCTCGGCTTCCATTCCTTCCTTAACTTCCTCCTCTTTGACAGAATCGCCGAGAACGTCCAGAAGATTGATGGAAGTCATTTTCTTGTTGATAACCTCTCTCAACGCGCCGTCCACCCATTTATCGGACTCGCCGCCGACGTAAATAAACATATCGCAGGTGGATATTTTCATAATGTCTTCCGTTGTAGGCTGAAAGCTGTGCAGGTCAACGCCATTGTCCATCAGCATTGTCAGGTTTACGTTTTCACGTCCGCTGACAATTTCCTTTACCCAATCATAAACAGGAAAAATCGTTGTGATGATATTTAACTTTTTGCTGTCACTGTCGGTACCTGTTCCCGAGCAGCCTGCAAAAACGGCGCAGACCGTTAATATGCTCAAAATAATTGCTGTTAATTTCCTCACGGTAATACCTCCGAATAATAATTTCTTTAAAAGAATATTATATTATTTAATTCGTGAGCTTCACCTTGAGCGAGACAGGAGTTTGTGACCGGCAAAAGAACGCGCGGGTACCGCCCGGCAGGGCGCGCAAAAGGATGAGCGCCGCCATAAGCGACAGCAAAACAGGTATCAGCGACATTCCTTTGATATGATCCTCACAAGCCTCAATGAGTTCGCAAACCGCGCAGTCTTCGCCGTGACAGTCGTGACCGGCTTCGACGGCAATGACGCAAAGCGAAAAAGCGACAGTCAAAAAAACGATTGCCGCCAGAACAAGCGCAATAGTACGGTTTATTTTTGTCACGGCAATCACTCCTTTGCCTGCAATTTGCGAATCACTCGCAAATTATTATATCATACAGCAAAGCGATAGTCAATATATTTAAGGCAACACCGCACAATTCACGGTGCACGCCTTGCTTGCATATTATTCCGTCAGACTGCCCAAAAAACCTCGGCAAGGCGTCAGCCTCCTCGGCAAGGCGTCAGCCTTACCTCGATTTATTTGTGCACCCTGACGAAAAATCTGACTGCACAATCCGCACACACGAATTATGCGGTATTGCCTTAAGGCGGAGCAGATATTCCCGAGCGCTAAACAGCATTTGGCAAATCGCATTACACAGGCAGGTGCTGCGCAAATTTACACCGGAGCACTGAGAAAACGGACGGAAGCGATGTATTCGGTGCCTTCCGGCGCGGATGGTTTCAAGTATTTTCATATTACAGTATCTCCTTTGCATAATTTTTTGTCAGCCGTTGCCGTCGTATTCCTCTCCCGTCGCCCGGTGAGCCGGACGGTGAAGGAGCTGCCAAAGCTTGATGCCGTGCTCCGTCAGGCTGTATTCTACCCTCGGGGGATCTCCTCGTACTGCCTGCGCCCGACTATACCCTCGCCTTCATGCTTCTTTAAAGATGATGAAATATTGATGTTACCGACAGTATAGCGCGTATGAAATAGACAGTCAATATATTGTTTATTTTTATTACATAACCTCTGCTTTGCCCTGTTTTACCGTATTGACAAACGCGTATGATTTGGTTAAGATAGATAATAAATCAGCTGAATCTGTACAGCCTGTGTTTGAGCAGGCGGCTGTGCTGTGGTTAGGAGCAAAGGATGAAAAAACGTTCGTTGTTGTTTATAATTCCGGCTGTTATTCTTGCCGGAATATTGGTTTTCGCGGTAATCAACGCGCTTATCATTTATATTCCGCAGGAAGTAGCGCAGAGGAATTTTGAAGATCTGAAAGAAAGCGTCCGCATCGCTGCGTCAAGCACCGGTGTATCGGGCGACGGCGCACAGAATAATAAAAAAGAAGCCACCGCAAAGCAAAACGCGGACAACGGCAATAATCAAAGCGTGAAAAAGACAAGCCCGGAATATGATTTCGGCGGTCTGGGCAAGCTCAGCCGCGATTATGTCGGCTGGTTAACCATAGACGATTCTATTATCGACTATCCCGTTATGAAATCGTCTGAGGATGATCCCGAATATTATCTTCACCGCGATTTTTACGGAAACGATTCCTTTTCGGGCTGCCTGTTTATCGGCGAGGGCTGTGACAGCGAATCCGAAAGCTTTGTGATTTACGGACACAATATGAATAACGACAGCATGTTCGGCGCACTTGACGAGTACTACGACTATAATTACGCAGTGAGTCACCGCGATATCCGCTTTTATGTCGGGGAGGAAGAACGAATTTACCGCGTATTCTCCGCTTTTCAAACAAAAGTATATAAGGACCGCGAGGATGTTTTTAAGTATTATGAGGAAGTCGGAGATTTGGGACGTGAAGAATATGAGCAGACAGTGGAAACCGTCAGGTCTCTGTCGGTGCCGAAGCTTCCCGACGCTCCGAAATACCCTGAGCAGCTTATGTTTCTTTCCACATGCAGCTATCATACGGACGACGGAAGATTTGTCGTGGCGGCTTACAGAATAAAATAATAAATCAGCTTAAAAAATTCAATATTCACTATGATTAAACCCGCTTTGTGCGGGTTTTTTTATGCAATTTTAATAAATAATCCGCACAAACCCCCCGCTGAAAATCATTAAAATAGTCAAAAGGTAAACATTTGCCCTGCTCTTGTACAAATTATACACAAATCATTGACTTTTGCGTGAATTTGCGGTATAATTTACATATATACCGTTTTACAGTGAGGAATAATGTCTAAAGAAATAAATCAATCTGTGACGCATCCGTCCGGTACCGTCACAGAAGAAGTTAAAGCTCAAGGTACCGGAGAGGAACAGGGTACCGAAACGGCGCAGAGCACCGAAACGGCACAGGGTGCTTCCGCCGAAAGTGCCGGTAAAAAGGCGCCCAGGAAAAAGAAGAAGAAAAAAACGACGGCTCAATTGCTTGCCGGATTATTGATCAAGCTTGCGGCGGTTGCCGTTGCGGCATGGGTGTTGTTTACTTTTGTTCTTTCCGTTACCATCCACTACGGAAACAATATGCATCCTGCTGTCCGTGACGGCGATCTGATCATCGGGCTTAGGGTGCAGCGTCCGTTTTTGAACGCTGCCGTGCTGTATGAGCACGACGGCAAAACCTGCCTGGGCAGGGTTGTGGGAATGCCCGGCAACACAATTGATATTTCCGACGAAGGCGCGCTGACCGTTAACGGCGCCGCTCCCGCGGAGGAGGTATTTTATCCTACCCACCGCTGTGAAACAGCTTCGGTTTCCTATCCGTATACCGTCGGCGAGGATCAGGTTTTTATCCTGAATGATTTTCGTCCCGATACCGCCGACAGCCGCTCGTTCGGCGCAGTGGACATAAAGGACGTTAAAGGTCCCGTCCTGATTATGATGCGCAGGCGCGGATTTTAAGGCTGTATATACACGCGCAGGCACCCGTACAACCGCCCCGCGGCAACGGCGATTATTTGCGCGGCAAAGGCGGACAGCACTGTTTGACCTGTTGCCTTTGTTATGCAGAGCTTCGCTTCCGTTTAGGGAAGCACATTTATCTTGGATGCAATTATGCAGAAATA
>CADAYK010000099.1 GCA_902792105.1 uncultured Ruminococcus sp. | reverse complement strand
AGATCATTTGAACGTTTGGCATATTATCGGCTGCGGCGGTTTTATCGCGATTTCGGGCTTCATTTTTTATAACCGTTATGACACAAGCCGCTCGGCAAGAATAGCCTTGTCGGTTGTTATGACAGTCGCGCTGGTGGCAGGCGTGTCTTATTCGTCGCTTGCGCTCAAAGACGCGTATAAACAGAAATCCGGAACGATATCTGCATCCATGAAAGTGGGCACTGTTGATACGTCCGAAAAAGCAGACAAGCTTTATGCTGATATGTTAATAAACGAACCCGAAGAAATAGAGGAAAAATACAAGGCAAACAAGTTTAAATTTGTAAACTGTATTGTTGACACTAAATCCTTAACAAAAGTTGATCCGACAAAAGACCGTTCGGATTATAAATCACGGATAAAGCTTGACGGCAAGTGGTATGAAATAACAGTTTCATCTTCATCTGCGTCAGAGTATACATCACTTGACGAGAAAAAAGGCTGCGATATTACTTTGTCGGCTACTCTGAATTATGATGAGAGCAAAAAAAGATTAAACACCATATTGGAATATATTTAAATAAACAGCATAAAAAACCGGTTCAAAACCCTTTCGGATTTTGAACCGGAATTTTTATCAGTCAATCTCAACCATGATTTTTTCGTCGGTTCTGATTGCCGCGCTGCGCGCGATCGTGCGGATAGCCTTGGCGATCCTGCCCTGCTTGCCGATGATCCTGCCCATGTCGTCCTCGGCAACGTGAATGTGATAAACAACAGTGCCGTCCTCGGCAGGCTCGTCGCGGTCAACAACGACCGAGTCGGGATCGTCAACAAGACCTTTTGCGATAATTGCAAGTAATTCCTGCATGATTCTGTTCCTTTCGGTAATTAGTCGATAACGCCGTTTTTCTTAAGAAGAGCCTTTACTGTGTCTGTGGGCTGCGCGCCGTTGGCGATCCACTTTTTAACAGCCTCAGCGTCAACCTTGAACTCCGAGGGCTTCTTAAGAATGTCGTATGTGCCGATTTCCTCAATAAAACGGCCGTTTCTGGGGTATCTTGAATCAGCTACAACTACTCTGTAGTAAGGAGCTTTCTTTGAACCCATTCTTCTCAGTCTGATTTTTACTGCCATAATTTACACCTCTATAAAAATTTAAATATATTTCAACCAATCATAATTGGGTGAACAACAAACTTACATTCCGAACGGATTTCCGTCCATGCCGTCCATCGGGGGCATTCCGCCGAGTCCGGGCAGCATTTTGCCGAACTTGCGCTTGCCTTTTTTGCCTTTGCCCTTGCCCTTCATCTGCTTTATCATTTTTTGCATCTGATGAAGCTGCTTTATAAGGCGGTTGACTTCCTCGACGCTTCTGCCCGCGCCCGCCGCGATCCTGCGCTTGCGCGAGGGGTTGATTATATCGGGGTTGCTTCTTTCCTCGGGCGTCATCGACATTATAATCGCCTGCAGCCAGTCAATTTGGCGGTCGTTGATGTCAACGTCGTCAAGCTGTTTGCCTACGCCCGGTATTTTTGAAAGGATGCCCTTTAACGGACCCATTTTTTTGATTTGCTCAAACTGGTCGTTGAGGTCGTTGAAGTCCATGCGATTTTGCATGAGCTTCTCTGCCATTTCCTCTGCCTTTTTCTGATCAAGCTTGCTTTCGGCTTCCTCAATCAGCGTCAGCACGTCGCCCATTCCCAAAATACGGCTTGCCATTCGGTCTGGGTGGAAAACCTCAAGATCGTCAAGCTTTTCGCCTACGCCGGCAAATTTGATGGGCTTGCCGGTAACTGCCTTGACCGACAGCGCCGCGCCGCCGCGGGTGTCGCCGTCAAGCTTGGTAAGGATAACGCCCGTGACCTCGAGCAGTTCGTTAAAGCTTTTGGCAACGTTGACCGCGTCCTGACCTGTCATGGAGTCGATAACAAGCAAAATTTCGTCGGGGTTGACCTCAGCCTTGATTTCCTTAAGCTCGTTCATGAGCTTTTCGTCAATGTGCAAACGGCCGGCGGTGTCGAGAATTACAACGTCGTTGCCGTAATCCTTTGCGTGGGCAATTGCCTTTTTCGCGATTTTTACGGGATTTTCGGTTCCCATCTCAAACACGGGAACGCCTGCCTTGTTGCCCACGACCTTAAGCTGGTCGATAGCAGCCGGACGGTAGATGTCGCACGCAGCAAGCAGCGGCCGGCGGTTTTGCTTTTCCTTAAGCATTTTGGCAAGCTTTGCCGAGTGGGTGGTTTTACCCGAGCCCTGAAGACCGCACATCATAATGACCGTCGGGGGCTTTGACGCGAACTGAAGCTTTTCGTTTTCGCCGCCCATAAGCGCGGTCAGCTCTTCGTCAACGATTTTGATTACCATCTGGGCAGGGGTAAGGCTTTCCATAACGTCCTGACCAACCGCTCTTTCGGTAACCGTTTTTGTAAAATCCTTGGCAACCTTGTAGTTAACGTCCGCCTCAAGCAGCGCAAGCCTTACCTCGCGCATTGCCTCCTTAACGTCGTTTTCGTTAAGCTTGCCCTTGTTTTTAAGTTTTTTGAACGCGTTACTTAGTTTGTCCGCAAGTCCTTCAAATGCCATAAGAATTCCTCTTATTCCTTTAAGCTGTCGGCGGTTTGCTCAATAGATTTTGCCGCCGCCTTTATTTTACTGTCATCAGTCTGAACATAAATGTCCCTCGCGTCCGCCGAAATACGTTCAAGTCCCTGTTCAAGCTGTTGAAAACGGCTTAAAAGCCCCAGCTTTTCCTCAAACGAGAACAAACGGATCTCGCACCGCTTTATTTTGTCGCGTACACCCTGACGGGTAATGCCGCACTGCTCGGCGATTTCCGCAAGCGACAAATCGTCGTTGTAGTAAAGGTCTGTCATCTGTCTGCCCGATTCCGGTAAAAGCTGACCGTAAAAGTCGAGCAGCAGCGAAACTTCAATGTTCTTTTCCATCAACCGCAGCTCCTTTTCCGCAAGCAGACAAATTTAAAATAAGTGTTAAGTAAAAAACTTTACACTCGCCTGTGCTATTATAATACAGCTTTTCTGTTTTGTCAACCTTTAGGCGGCAATTAAATTATTATCAATAAATATTACTGTGAAAACCGTCAATTATGTGACGAACTTTCACAAAAAACGTGAAAAACTGTTGATCCACCAATAAGTCATTATTATATTTCACAAATAAGATGTTACAAACGGTTCACTATTGGTTGTTTTTAACAAAGTTGTGAAAAAATGTGTAGAATTAATAATTTTATAAGTAATTTATAAAAAAATGTGATATAATAACACCATAATTATAACTATAACAATGTGAAACAGGGGTTTTGAATACGGAACAAATTATAAGTATCGACAGAATGGAAAACGCGATCGCGCTTTTCGGAAGCTTTGACACCAACATTAAGCTTATTGAAAGAGAGTTTTCGGTAAGGGTGACCTGCCGCGACAGCGAGCTTAAAATCGAGGGTGACGCCGAGGGCGTAATGAAGGCTCAAATGGTTATCGACAGCCTTTTGCAGCTTATTAACAGGGGCGAAACCCTTTCCGAGCAGAACATACGTTACTGCATTTCGCTTGTCAACGAAGGCAGCGGGGAAAAAATCGAGCAGCTTGCGGGTGACTGCATTTGCATTACCTCAAAGGGTAAACCTATCAAGCCGAAAACGATCGGTCAGAAACGCTACTGTAATTTGATTTCAAAAAACACCATAACGATCGGCGTGGGACCTGCCGGTACCGGCAAAACCTACCTTGCCGTGGCGATGGCGGTTACCGCGTTTCGCAGCAAGCAGGTCAACCGCATTATACTTACGCGCCCGGCGGTTGAGGCAGGCGAAAAGCTCGGTTTTTTGCCCGGCGATTTGCAAAGCAAGGTCGATCCATATCTTAGACCGCTTTATGACGCGCTTTTTGATATGCTCGGCGCCGAAACCTACCAAAAGTATGTTGAGCGCGGCAACATCGAGGTAGCTCCGCTTGCGTATATGCGCGGACGCACGCTTGACGACAGCTTTATTATTCTTGATGAAGCGCAGAACACCTCGAGCGAACAAATGAAGATGTTTTTAACGCGTTTGGGCTTTAACTCAAAAATGGTTATAACCGGCGACATAACGCAAATCGACCTTCCCCGCGGAACAAAAAGCGGACTTAAGGACTGTATGAAAATACTTAAAAATATCGAGGGTATAGGGCACTGTACCTTTGACGCCAAGGATGTTGTGCGTCACAAGCTTGTGCAGGATATTATCAAGGCATACGCTAAGTACGAAAACTCAAAATCATGAACAG
>CADAYK010000098.1 GCA_902792105.1 uncultured Ruminococcus sp. | reverse complement strand
AAGGTTG
The DNA here is from genome assembly GCA_902792105.1 of uncultured Ruminococcus sp. Lineage (GTDB taxonomy): Bacteria > Bacillota > Clostridia > Oscillospirales > Acutalibacteraceae > Ruminococcoides. The sequence continues at coordinate 7,121 of CADAYK010000098.1, read as the reverse complement.
ACCTTGTCGGCGTAGCCGTCCCAGCCCGAGGTGTAACGCGCGAGCAATGCCGCGTCCTTGCCGTTTACCTGTCCGTCTTGGTTTACGTCGCCAAGCTTTACAACAGGCTCATTTTGACCAACAAACTTAAATCCATTGTCATTGGCGTACTTCTTTGCCGTTGGGTTGTTGTTTGCGTATACCGTAAAGCCTTCAATAACACCGACTGCTAAGTCCGTAAATCCAAACGCTTGTTCTCCGATCCATGATACGCTGTCCGGGATGGTAATGCTTGTCATTTCCTCGTAGTAGGAAAACGCATTATCGGAAATTCCTTTTGTTCCGTCTTTAATGGTAACGGATGTGCCGTCAGGCATATCGCCTTTGTATTCGTAAGCGACCTTGCCGGCATAAACCAAGCCGTCAGGTTGATTGATATACCACGCGGTGCCGTCAAACGCGCCACTGCCGATACTTGTTACGCTGTCGGGGATGACAATGCTTGTCAGCGGGCAGCCTGCAAACGCATTATTGCCAATACTCGTCACGCTGTCGGGGATGTTAACGCTTTCCAGGCTTAAGCAGCCTCCAAACGCATAATCACCTATACATTCCACGCCGTCGGGAATGGTGACGCTTTTTAGCTTCCAATCTGCGGGAAACGCGAAATCGGCAATACCCTTTGTTCCGGCTTTTATTGTAATGGATGTATCGTCAGGCATGATTCCTTTATACCTGTAGGCAACCTTGCCTGCATAGATCAAGCCGTCCGGTTGATCGTCATACCATTTGGTACCGTCAAACGTGGAACCGCCGATACTTGTCACACCGTTGCCGACGGTAATGCTTGCCAGATTATCGCAGCCTGAAAACGCGCTATCGCCTATACTTGTAACGCTATCGGGGATGGTGACGCTTGTAAGCCCGGTGCAGCTCTCAAACGCGTATTCGCCTATACTTGTCACGCCGTTGCCGATGGTGACGTTTTCCAGTCCCGAGCAACAGGAAAACGCGTTCTCTCCGATCCATTTCACGCTGTCGGGGATGGTGATGCTTTTCAGGAATACACCTGTGTGAAACGCGTGATCGGCAATACCTTTTGTTCCGTCTTTAATGGTAATAGATGTGACGGAAGGCGAATCTTTGTATTTGTAAAGAAACTTTCCGAGATAAACCAAGCCGTCAGGTTGAGAATCGTACCACGCGGTGTAGTCAAACGCATCATGACCGATACTTGTAAGGCTGTCGGAGATGGTGATGTTTTGCAGTTTGTCGCAACCGTTAAACGCATCATTACCGATACTTGTAACGCTGTTGGGGATGTTGACGCTTGTCACCTTACATCCGGAAAACGCGTAACCGTCAATATCCGTCACGCTGTTGGGGATGGTGATACTTGTCACCCCGGAGCAAAATGAAAATGCACCATAGCCGATATTTGTCACGCTGTCGGGGATATTGATGCTTGTAAGCTGAGAGCAGTGTGCAAACGCTCCGTCGTCGATATATGTAACGCTATTGGGGATGGTAACGCTTGTAAGGCCACTGCAGCCGTAAAACGTGTCATTTCTGATACTTGTTAAGCCGTAGGGGATGTTGACGCTTGTAAGTTCCGAACAGCCCTTAAACGCTTCATCGCCGATCCATGTTACGCTGTTTGGGACGGTGACGCTTTTAAGTGCCCAACAGCTGGAAAAAGCTTGATCGCCGATACTTGTCACACCGTTGGGAATGTTGAGGCTTGTAAGGCTTGTGCAAAAGGTAAACGCTGCTTTGCCAATCCTTGTTACGCCGTTGGGAATGTTGACGCTTGTCAGTTTGCTGCAGTTTGCAAACACGTGATCGCCGATACTTGTTACGCTGTCGGGTATGGAGACGCTTGTCAGTGCTCCGCAGCCGGAAAACGCCCCATCGCCAATACTTGTTACGCTGTTGGGGATGGTGACGCTTGTCAGTTTGTAGCAGCCGTCAAACGTATAATCGCCGATACCGGTAACTCCATTATTGATGATCACCTTTTCAATTGTATCTCCCCACGGCAAAAAATCAGTCGAATAATAGTTCTTCATCGTGCCGTTGCCGCTGATGGTCAGGGTGCCGTTATCATCAAGCGTCCATGTGCAGTCGCCCGTGGTGCCGCTTGAGGCTCCCACCACGCTTTCCGCCGTTGCCGCTGTCGCTGTGACCGGCAGGGCGGTAAAGGCTGAGATGATCAGCATAAGGCTGAGCATTACAGCCAAGGGTTTTGTAAATCTGTTTTTTGGTTTCATAATAATCCTCCTGTCATTTATCCGTCTGTTATGCCTTTCGCAAGACATAACATTTTTTTATATATTATACCACTTATTCGCAGTAAGCACAATCCAAATAATCAACCGCCCTTTTAGCAGTATTGCACAAATACCGTCAAAGCAAAAGGGGCGGATCAAACCTATCCTTTCTATAAAGCTATCGTTTGTTTATCGAGGGGTTATCGTTTAGTTTATGAAATGTCCTGTTATACTAATTCCTGATAGAAAGTAGACTTATATTTTGCGAAGGAGGACGCGGCAAGGCTGGCGCCTTGCAAGGACGACAACGCAGTATTGTGGAAAATAGACCGCAAAGATTGGCTACTTTTTATTAGGTATTAGTATAAAATGTGGGAAAAGCTTGAAAAATTACGCCGTCCGGAATTTACGGGCGGCGTTTTGGGCTACAAATTATTTTTTACTTTGTCGGCGTAATAATAAATAAATTCCGTCATGGTGGGAACACCCTTTTCGGAGGAAACCGGAGCGGTGTAGCAACTTTCGAGAGTGTCGATGTCGGTTTTTCGCCACGCGCTGTTAATGGCGTTTTGCATGGCGCGCTCAACGCTTGCGTCGGACTTTTGATACTTCTTGGCGATCTCGGCGCAAATATAAGCCTGCTTTTTGTGGCAAATCATCTCGATGGCGTCGCGCAGGTAATCTCTGCCCACGGCGCGCGGACTTATTCCGACCATATTTAATTCATTAGTGATGTTTTGCTGCAGGCGCCTGTTATAATCGTCCTCGATGCGCTGTTTTATTGTCGGGCTGCAGGTTTCGGTAACAGGGTTCATATCGGGGATGCTTGAAATTATGCCCCTTAAAAAATCAATTACCATAGGGACGCAGTAATCTTCCTGGGATTTCACAATGATATAATCCGCTCCGAATTTGCGGACAGCCGCCTGAGTATACGGACTTATGTTATTCGTCACAACCAAAATATACGGATGTACCTTCAGCTTTATTTTGTCTATATCGAGAAGGTACTTCATTCCGCTGCCGCTTCCCTTTTGCAGCTCCAGATCCAAAACAACGGCATTCGGCAATAATTCTTCCGTGATTTTCAAGGCTTCGCCGGAATGGGCGGAGGTTCCGATCAGGAAAATATCGTCGTGTTCACTGCAATAGTTCTCATATTCAGAGCAGGTGTTTTCGTCATCCTCAACAACAAGCAAATGAATTTGCTTTTTCATTACATTCACTTCCTTATTTAACATTATACAACATTTTCCAACACATTCCAACAGTTTCCAACAATTATTTTCCATTTATTCGGTTTTTCGCGTAAATTAAACTATAAATTAAACTATATATAATAACTAAATTACCGGGAGATTATTTGTATGAAATTCGGCGAATACCTGCGTGAGTTACGCAATGAGAAAAATTATAAAATCAACAGGCTTGCGGAAATTATCGATATTACCTCGGGTTATCTTTCATTCATTGAAAACGGCACCCGTTCAGCACCTTCATTTGAAATAACAATGAAAATCGCCGATGCTCTTGAGCTGAGCACCGACGAACGTTATAAGCTGCTTGACCTTGCCGCAGAAAGTAAGAATCCGCCGGTTCTTGCTGACGACCTAAACCAATATATTATTAATAATCCGGCACTTCGTGATTTGCTGCGCTACACAATGCAGTGCAGTCTCTCGGAAAAAGACTGGGAAATAATTACCGCTTTCATAAAAAAGAATTATTGTTTTTGATTTTTAACGGGCTCTGTTTGTTATAATGACTTATACAGAGCCTTTTTTGCGGCTAAAAAGAAGCCGACTGAAAAAGTCAGCTTCATAAAAAAGTAAAAGTTAAAGAACCTTAACCAATTCGTCCGCGGTTTTTGAAACAGTGTGCCTTTCGGACGGCTTGCAGTCATCTGCCATTATCCCTACGGGAAGAAGAGCTATAAGACTGTACTCTTCCATTTCGGGAAACAGCTTTTTTAATGCGTCAGCGTCAAAGTGACCGATCCACGTTGAGCCGTAGCCAAGGTCGTGAATGCAAAGCATCATCTGCGTTGTAACTATTGATGCGTCGATATCGGAAAAATTTTTCTTGTCATAGGGGCGTACCCATGCACCGTCGGGTTTTGAACCAACGGCAAATATCACCGGCGCAGGTTCTATGAATTTCATCTTTGTACAGGATAGCAGCTTTGTCTTTGCTTCAGCGCTTGAAAACGCCCAGATTTTAAACGGCTGAAAGTTAACCGCAGTGGGCGCGCACAAACCGGCTTCAATGATTTTGTCGATATCTTCCTGCGGGATCTCTCCGTTTACAAATTTTCTGGCAGAGTACCTGTCCTTTGCAAGTGTTAAAAAATCCATATGATCATCCTCCCGAAATATAGAAATATTAAGCGTTGATTGCTGTCTGCGTTATTATAATAACAGATATCTTCGGATATGTCTACCGATCTTATATGATACAAAAGAGCCCGCGGCTAAAAAAGCCCCGGGCTGAGATTTTGCTGATATAACGGAAATTATTCCTTGAGTTCGCTTGTGCAGTGCGGGCAGCGTGTAGCCTTGATGTCGATTTCGCTGCAGCAGAACGGGCAAACCTTTGTTGTAGCCTCTTCTTCCTCCTCTTCTTCCTTTTTGCGGAGGTTCATAAGCTTGTTGATAGCCTTGACCATAAGGAAGATGATGAGAGCCATAATCAGGAAGTTGATTACCGCTGAAATGAAGCTGCCGAACGCGATGGGGCCAACGTTGAGAACCTTGGTCATTTCGTCGATAGAGTCAACTCCGAGAATCTTACCGATGATAAGCTGAATCAAAGGAGTGATGATGTCTTCGCACAACGATGTAACGATCGCTCCGAACGCGCCGCCGATGATAACGCCGACAGCAAGATCCATTACATTGCCGCGCATAATAAATTCCTTAAATTCGCCCATTAGTTTTTTCATGATTGATCCTTCTTTCTTGTTATATATAGTGATTTGCGTACAGCGCAGGAAATCGGTCGCAGCACGGACAAGCCGGTTTTATCACGGCGCACCCCGGGCTGAAATCCTAACGCTTAACACGCGTCACTTAAATTACAGCCTTGTGGAACTTTTTCTTTCCCTTTTTGATTACAACGTAGCCTTTCTCGAAGTCAGCCTTTGTGAACTTTTTGAACACGTCGTCAACCTTTTGGTCGTCAACCGAAATTCCGCCCTGCTGGATAAGCCTTCTTCCCTCTTTGTTTGACGGGATAAGGCCGCATTTTGACAGCAGCTCAAGAATTGAGATCTCGCCGTCGGTGAAGTCGCCGTCCGAAAGCTCGGTTGAAGGCATATTGGCGGTGTCGGTCTTGCTTCCGAACAGAGCTCTTGCAGCCTCCTGAGCCTTTTCAGCCTCTTCCTTGCCGTGGATCATTTGGGTAAGCTCATAAGCGAGAACTTCCTTAGCCTTGTTGATCTCGCTGCCCTGAAGCTTTGCGAGCTCGTCAATTTCCTCGAGTGACAGGAAGGTGAGCATTTTAAGGCATTTTACAACGTCGGCGTCGTCAACGTTGCGCCAGTACTGATAAAACTCATAGGGGCTGGTTTTTTCGGCGGAAAGCCAAACCGCGCCCGACTGGGTTTTGCCCATCTTTTTGCCCTCGGAATTGAGCAGCAGGTTGATTGTCATGGCGTAAGCGTCCTTGCCCAGCTTGCGGCGGATAAGCTCGGTACCGCCGAGCATATTGCTCCACTGGTCGTCGCCGCCGAACTGCATATTGCAGCCGTATTTTTGATAAAGAACATAGAAGTCGTAGGACTGCATTATCATATAGTTAAATTCAAGGAACGAAAGTCCCTTTTCCCAGCGCTGCTTATAGCATTCCGCCGAAAGCATACGGTTAACGCTGAAGCACGCGCCTACCTCGCGGAGCAGGTCAACATAATTGAGATCAAGCAGCCATTCCGCGTTGTCGACCATAAGCGCCTTGCCGTCGGAAAAGTCGATAAACTTGCTCATCTGCTCCTTAAAGCAGCTTACATTGTGCTGAATCGTTTCCTTGGTGAGCACCTGGCGCATATCGGTACGTCCGGTGGGATCGCCGATCATTCCCGTGCCGCCGCCGAGGAGGGCGATCGGCTTGTTTCCTGCCATTTGCAGACGCTTCATAAGGCAAAGAGCCATAAAGTGACCTACATGAAGGCTGTCGGCAGTGGGGTCAAAGCCTATATAGAACACAGCCTTGCCGCTGTTAACAAGCTCCCTTATTTCTTTTTCGTCTGTTACCTGCGCGATAAGTCCGCGCGCGGTGAGTTCTTCGTATACACCCATCTATATAATCCTTTCTTTTTTACATCATTGTTCTATTATTATATAATTTTTTGTTTAAAACGTCAAGGTTTTTATTAATATAAACCTATTTCCTTCTGTATCTTGCAAACTTGTCCTTTTTGCCGCCCTTTCTTTGCGGCGGCTTTTGTCCGGGCATCGGGGTTACAAGGCATTTTTTTCCGCTGCCGATAAGGTCGCGCCTGCCCGCTTTGTTTAACGCCTTGATCACAAGCGGCTTGTTTTCGGGGATGAAGTACTGCAAGAGCGCGCGCTGCATTGCCTTTTCTTCGGCGGTTTTCGGCACATAAACCTCCTCAAGCGTGTAGGGGTCAAGTCCGGTGTAATACATCGCGGTCGATATCGTGCCCGGTGTGGGGTAAAAATCCTGTGCCTGCTTCGGATGTATTCCGTTTTCCTTGCAGAAAACCGCAAGCTCCACCGCGTCTTTAAGGCGGCAGCCCGGGTGTGAGCTCATTAAGTAGGGCACAACGTACTGATCCTTGTTTTCCCTGCCCGTCAGCTTATAAAACTTGTCGCAGAATTTTTTGTAGGATTCTATATGCGGCTTGCCCATTTTGTC
>CADAYK010000097.1 GCA_902792105.1 uncultured Ruminococcus sp. | reverse complement strand
AAAACGGGAGGTCTGCACACCACTCAAAGAGAAAAGCTCCCGATTTAAGTGTTGTAGGGTTATTTTAAAATCATTCACGCATCGGGCAGGCAACAAACAAATTGAATCCCAATTTTTTGGAGCTACCTTTTACTAATATAATTTTACATTGTTTTTTCAATTAAGTCAAGTGATTTATTACTTTTTTGTCTTGAGAAATTCGTAAAAAAATAATATTAAAATTTTTGAAATTTTTGAAAAAAAGTGTTGACAATTAACAATGAGTGTGGTATAGTATAGATGTACTAAGAAATAACTTAACGAAAATGACTTCCTTTCTATGTGCTTGATTACTCCATAAAATTACCTAAAAACCGACGGTTATTCCCCGTCGGTTTTTACGTTATGCCGTTTTTGGTTAATCTTTTGAAACTTGTATTGAAAATCCGTGCCGAAAGATATATAATACGATAGATAAAATGCCGATTTTGCGGCAAAATTAATTTTGGATACGGAGATTTTATGAAAGCGTTTGAAGAATTACCTGCGCAGTTTCAAAACGCGGAGGTTAAACGTTATTACGACCTTTTAAAAAAGAAAAGGGTAAAGCTGTTTTTTAAACGTGTGCTCGACATTTTGCTGTCGGTTATAATGCTTGTCTTTCTTATTATACCTATAGCGGTAATTTCCATAGTGGTAAAGGCCGGCTCAAAGGGACCTGTAATGTTTAAGCAGGAGCGCGTTACAACTTACGGCAAGACCTTTAAGATTTTAAAATTCCGCACAATGGTCGAAAACGCCGAAAGCCTCGGTTCGCAGGTTACGACCGAAAACGACGGCAGGGTAACCGGTGCAGGAAGGATCTTAAGAAAATATCGTCTTGACGAGCTGCCGCAGATTTTCAATGTTCTGTCGGGAAGCATGTCGATAGTAGGGGTTCGTCCCGAGGTTCCAAAGTATGTGAACCGTTACAGGGATGAATATTACGCCACGCTGTTAATGCCGGCGGGAATAACCTCGCCTGCCTCGATAATGTACAAGGACGAGGACACGCTTCTTGCCGAGGGCGGCGACGCCGACACTGTGTATATAGACACGATCCTGCCCGAAAAAATGAAATATAACCTGAGCTATATCGAGGATTTCGGGCTTTTTTCAGACATCGGGCTGATGGTTAAAACCGTTGTTGAGGTTTTTAAATAGAGGTTAATATGGTTAAGCTAAAGGAAATTTTAAAGGACACCTCGCTTTTTCGCAAATCCTATATTCTTACAATGCTCGGCTGCAGAATAATATTTGTTTTGTTTCCGGCTTATGTTGTAACCGTGCTTATGTTCGTTTGGGGGCTTGGGCTGGTGTTTTACAACTCGCGCCGCTATAAAACCTTTTATAAAATGCGTTTCGGCTTGTGGGTTGCCGCGTTTTTGGGAGTAATGCTTGTTTCAATGCTGATTTGCTTTTCGATCACGCTGCCCGTCAGCTTTATGTATTTTCTGCACGCGCTGATTTGCTTCTTTATTTTTTACGGAGTCCACACCGAACCCGACTTTAACTTTATGGAGGAGCTTGGGTTTATCGCAAAGGCAATAGTTTACATTGTCACGATCGGCAACCTTGCCGGGCTTGTTTGCCTGCTGTTTGGGATCCGCCATATTTTCGACATAAACCTGTTTGGCTTGTTGCAGGCGGAGCTTCCGTTCACGGTGTTTGAAAACCGCTTTACCGGGTTCTTCATCAATCCCAACCAGCTTGGATTTTTGTCGGCAACCGCGCTGTTTTGCCTGCATATGCTCAGCAAGCAAAGGCTGAGGGATGTGTGCGGCAAAATACACAACGCCTGGGTAGTGCTGTGTGTGATAACAAACCTGTTCGCTATTTTGCTTTCCGACTCAAACGCGACCTTTGTTTTGGTTTTGGCTTACCTTATCGTTTATTTGACCTACAACTTTTTCTCGGAGGAAAAACGCCGCCTTACCGCGCTCGGCGCACTGCTCAGAGCCGGCTCGGTAATCGTGATTTCGGTTGTGCTGGTGTTTTCTTCGCTGATGTTCCGCACGATTTTCAACACGGGCTTTGCGGCGGTCACGGCTCAGACAAGCTCGATGGTTGACCTTATTTTTCAGGACGGAAACATAATTGACGAGTTCGGCGAGGTACCTCCCGAGGAGGAAGAGGAGCTAATCACCTTTGAGCACGAAAACAAGAACCTCGACAGCGGAAGAATAAAGCTTTGGACAGAGGGAATAGAGGTGTTTAAGCTTTCGCCCGTCACGGGGGTGGGCTACGGCAACATTGTCTACTACAGCCAAATTTACCTTAACGGCGCGTTTAAGTACGACCTTCACCACAACGACGCCCACAACGGACTGCTCACTATTTTGATTTCAACCGGAGCGCTGGGATTTTTGCTGTTCTGTGTGTTCGGGTTCCGCTTTACAAAGCACTGCGCCCAGCACCTTTTCCTGAAGGGGAAGGAGTACAAGGAGGACTTGTTCCCGTGTATGTTCAGCTTTTTGACGGCGTACATTGTGTATTCGTTCTTCGAGATCACGATCCTTTACACCGTGTCGTACACAGGAATGTTCTTCTGGCTGATCATGGGCTACGCGAGCACCTACATTGTTCAAAAGGAGCAAATGCTCGGCGAACGTGTGCTGTTCCGCACCAAAACGCTTAAACGTACTCTTTTGTAATTCTGTAAAATTTTTATATTTTGTGTAATTTCGGAAAAACAGGGTTGACCGCGCGGTCAACCCTGTTTTCGGTTATTGATTTTATACAATTGATACTAATTCCTGATAGAAAGTAGACTTATATTTTGCGAGGATATTTTTCGCAATACTGCGTTGTCGTTAGTATGAAGCCTTTGATTTGAAATCATTATAAGTCGAACGTAAAGGGTACGTAAACCGGAGTGCCGAAGATGTTATTAACAATACTGTTGCTGTCCAAAAAAATGCCGGAATGAGAAAAATCGGTAATATCATCTGTTTGATTTTCCTTAGCGTCGTTGAAGATGATGCCTGCGGTGTTTGAGGGGAAGCTGACGGTATAAACTTCCTGACCATAATCATCGATAGTGAATTCTGTCAGCTTTTTTCCCGGCCAAATACCTTCTAATTCTTTGCCTTCATCGTCCCAGGCATACACGTATATTTCATCCCACTGTAAACTGTTTACAAACAAAAGGGAATCAGGATACTCGCCATAGGGATATTTTTTCAGAACATATACGGTTTCGCCCAGTTCGTTGACGGTCGTTTTTCCTTCGTCGGGGATGTAAGTGTCCGGTTGTCCGGGAATGACATAATAGTTGCTGACGGAATCGGTTCTGTGTCCGTTGCCGTCACCGAAAGTGATTTTTCTGGCGTAGAAATGCGGATTGGCATTATACTTTCCTTTTTCGAGACTTAGCCTTGTTGCTTTGACCATATTTCCGAATTCGTCCCACTCTTCCATATAAACCTTTTCCCAGCCGAGTGAATTGACAAAGTTTGCATTAGGGACTAAACCGCCGATAGAGGGGATATCATAATTAAGTACATGCCGGTTGTTGCTATTGTCCCATGATACATAAATCGTGGTGAAATAATAGTTGATGAACCCGGAAGGTTCGCAGGGAGCGGTGCGCTTGGTGCCGTCCTCGCTGATAATTATGGTTGAGGCTGTATTAAGCGGAAGTCTGACCTTGTACTCGTAGTTTCTGTCTATTTCGACGGATGACGGCAAACGGTTGCCGTCTTTATCGCGCGCGAGAAGCGAAACCTTTCCCCATTCGCTCAGATCATAGTATTCCAAAATTGCTCTGCTATCGTCAAACGGATCTATTTTTATTACCGTGTTGCAGTGATTGTTTTTGCGTTCGATGCCTGCCAAATAAAACTGCACCAGGGTAGCGTCATCAATGGTAATAATTTCGTTTTGATCGGCGTCCGCCGCGAAACCGTTATAGTTTTTGGGAATGCGCGCATCCGCCAAAAACTTCTGGATAGCGGTCACGTCGCTGATGCTGATGTTTTTGCTGCTGTCCGCGTCGCCCACGATGTAGGAATCTTTTTCTTCGTCAAACGGCACCGGAACATATACTTCGGTCATGTATCCGGAGTCAGTCGTTTTTTCGGCATCCAAATAGTAACCGCCGCCTGCTGGATCAAAGTCTTTGATCTCGGCGGTCTGGTTTCCCTCGCCGTCGGTGAAAATGATACCTAACGTGCCGTTAGGGACGAAAATCGTGTACTCTCCATAACCGAATTCATCATAACCGGAAAGGGTGAGCATAGTACCGGGCCATTCGCCGGTAATTAAATCTCCGTCCGCATTCCATGCGTACATATAGACATTGTTCCACAGCAAGGTGTTGCGGAAAATAAAGTCGGGCGCGGGGGAAGGGGCAGAGTCGCCTGCTGAGCTGTCTGTTTGCGCGGCTGAGGCAGGAAAGACCGCCGTGCAGCTGAATACCAGTATCAGTACCAGTACCAGCGAAATGATTTTGTGTGTTTTGTTCATGCTTGAACCTCCTTTTATAATTATATATAAATATATAAATACCCGTTGATACCTATTTATCTGTACAGAAATCATTATACGTTTAAATGAATATTTTTTCAATTATAATAATTCACAATATACAGATGTAAATTTTGTACAATCTGTCAGACGCCCTCCTTGATTTTTACAGAAAACTATTGTCAGGAAAATAAATGGGAGCGGTTCAAAAGAAAGAGCCGGTCTTGATAGTTTTCAAAAAAGCTGTTGAGAGAATATTATGGCTCCCCTGCGTAAGGGGGGAGCCTTATTGATTCTGCCCTGACTAAGCAAAGTACAATAAAAAAGGGTTGCTCTTACCCATAAATTGAGTTTTGAGCAACCCCTGTTTAATTAATTTTTAGCTAAACGGAATAGCTTCGTAAACCGTGGCGCCGATATCATTTACAGTCGTGCTTCCGTCCAAATAATAGTAGAACGGACTAAAATCGGTAATCTCGCTTGTTTGACTTCCCTTGCCGTCGGTGAGGATAACGCCTTCCGCGGAAGCGGGAACGTTTACGGTGTAAATTTCCTGACCGTAGTCATTGATCGAGAAATCTGTCAGCTTTTGTCCCGGCCATTCGGGTGATACACTGCCGTCGCTGTTCCAAGCGTACATGTATACTTCATCCCAGCATAAACTGTTCTCAAACTCAAAGCTGCCGATGCTCTCAACTTTTTTCAGAACATAAACGGTTTCGCCCTTATCGTTGACGGTTGTTTTTCCTCCGTCCGGGCAATATGTGTCAGCCTGTTCGGGAATGCAGTAGAATTGGGTGATGTAATCGGTCTTGTTTCCTTTGCCGTCAGTTAAAACAACCTTTTTGGTGTAGAAATGGGGAGAGCCGACATACTTTCCGTTCGTGCGCTCCAATTCACTGAAATCAACCATATTGCCGTATTCGTCCCATTCTTCCATGAAAACCTGATCCCAGTTGAGTGAATTTATAAAGTTGAATTCCGGTATCAATCCGCCCCACATACGGAAATTCAAAACATACTGTTCGTTGGCTTTATCCCAGGATATATAGTGGTTGCCGAAGGAACCGCCTAAAATCCAGCTGTCGGTGCAGGGTGCGGTGCTTTTGGAGTAGTCCTCGCTGACAACGGTAAGAGAAGTCGTTCCTGTGGGAATGTAAAGCATATAGTTAGAGCCGTAATAGCCGGGTTCTACATGGGCTTTCGTCAATTGTCTGCCGTTTTTATCGTACGCGAACAGCCACACCTTTCCCCAGTTGAGCACGTCGGAGAATTCCATAACATTCATGTAACCGCCATCGCTTATTTCCTTTACCTCGCCGCAATGGTTGTTCTTGCGTTCAATGCCTGCTAAATAAAACTGCACCAGCGTAGCGTCATCAATGGTAACCGTGAAGTCCTGATTAACGTCCGCCGCTTCTATGCTGAAGGCTTCGGGGACAGACGCGCCTGCCAAATATTTCTGAATGGCGGTCACGTCGCTGATGTTGATGGTTCTGTTGCCGTCAGCGTCGCCGACGATGTAGGTAGTTTCTTCAAGCGGGATCGGAACAAATACGTTTGTAAAGCCGTTGTCAGCCGTTCTGTCTGGATCCAAATAGTAACCGCCGCCTTCGGGATAAAAGTCGGTGATGTCGGCGGTTTGTGCACTTCCGCCGTCGTTGAGGATTATGCCTGTAGCGCCTTCGGGAACGTCAAGGGAGTATACTTCATAGCCGTAATCGTCAATGGAGTAGGATTGAAGCTTTTTTCCCGGCCATTCCTCGGAAATGGTGCCTTGGTCATTCCATGCGTACAAATAAACATTTTCCCATGCCAGGGTGTTGCGGAATTTCAACGCACAGCCCGGGTCAGGGACGCCGGCGGCGTTGTCTGTTTGTGCAGCGGCGGCGGGAATGACCGTCGTGCAGCTGAATACCAGCATTAATACCAGTACCAGCGAGATGAGTTTGCGTGTTTTGTTCATGCTTGA
>CADAYK010000096.1 GCA_902792105.1 uncultured Ruminococcus sp. | reverse complement strand
CTTCAACATCAGAGTTCTCAAAAAAGGTCAGTACCTGGTCGCCGACGCCAAGAAGGGCTTCAAATTCGACGACAATGTAAAGGGCTTGAACGACAAGGGAGGCTTTGAGATCCCCGCAGGCAGAAAAGTTTATATCAACATGTACTGCAAGAGCAACGGCTTCGACTGCTCCGCAAAGAAGGATATGGATCTGTTCACCATCAACAACGGCGCAAGCCTTGAGCTTTGGCAGGCAGAGATCACCGGCGAAAACCGCAAGTTCGTGATACCTGACAACGCTAACAACACCAAACTGACGCTGAAATATACAGAAATTTACGGCACATCAGACTTTTTATCCAAATACAATCCCTGCATCAGCATCTCAAAGAAAGCCAACAACACCACGATCGACCTTTATTGGACTGAATTCAACGGCGAGTACGGCAGCCAAATCAAGAACGACAGCAAAACCACCAAAATCAGCGAATGGTACGTCAAGCGCAGCTGGGAAAAAGAGGAGCGCGGCGGCGAGTACTGGGGAACCTGATCGGGGCAAGATTCTGAAACAGAATATGAACGAAAAAACCTCAGCGGGGATGACAAATCAGTCATCCCCGCTGATTACGATTTTGTTTTCCTTTTTCACTGTCTCTCTTAAAGTGAGCATACCACGACGCGTTTGTCCGGGGTTTCTCTTTAGCTGTCAGGCTGATGGTTGACGCTATGTCGCAATCCTAAAAACACAGCGCGTGAATCAAGAACGCCCTTGGTTCATGCACTGTTATTTTGGGAACATATTTTCGACAATCCATTGACATTATCGAACAGATGTGCTATAATCTCGATATTACAGATTCATTTTCAAACAAACCGCGTTAATCGGTTTTATTTGGCTTTTGTGCTTTGACAGGTAAACAAGGACGAAAAATACGGCACATACGTCGCCAAAAGCATTGTTTTTCTTGTGCGTGCCGTCCCCGAGCAGACCTTCGGCACTGTCGCGCCCTGTGTGGCGATTTGTGGGCTTTTCGGCGCGAGGTCGGGTCCAGTACCCGACTCTGAAATACGCGCGCACACGGGCGAATTTGAGTGAAATTTAGGTCGAGAAATATTTGCCCTACCTATATCAGAATATGCCTTGAAAGTGACAGGTGGGTAGCTTCAAAAATTCTCCACCGTGGCGTAATCTTTTCTCACCAAATAACAATACCCATAGAACTATACACAGCCTAAAAGCACAACGACAGAAATAAAGGACGTATAGGTGAAAAATTTTCTTGAAAATCATTCGCTCCTTTCTTTCCGCCGGAAAACAAACAAATCGAAGAAAAATATGATTGACCAACACGATTCCCTCAGATTCGACAAACAAATTGTGATAAACTATTTCGGAAAATGAGAAACAGCCGTTTTTCTTTTTCTGCCGTAAATCTATTCAAGGGGTGAACCGAATGAAACGCAGGGATTATTTCATGCTGCCGAATGAGATTTTTTCACTCGGGCTAAAGCCGCGCGATTTCGCTGTGCTGGCTTGTCTGATCCGTCACAAGGATAACGAGAACGACAACTGCTATCCGTCGCGCGATTTAATTTCCAAGGAGTGCTGTATCAAGATAAAAACCGTTGACGCGGCTTTGAAAGAATTGAAGAACTTGTAAGCGAGCTGCAAAGGCGGAATCTGAGAGCGGCTTTTTCCCTTGAGCTGAGGGCGGCGGAAATGCTGAAGGGCTCGGCGAGCGCATGGAAAGACCTTCACTCGGGCGGACTTTGCCGGGTTTTTACCGGGCTTGAAAGCTTGAATAAAAACACGCTTAAGGAGTGGAAAAAGCCCGTTAAGCCCGGGGAGCTTCTGCAAAGCATTGAAAAATGCCGAAGCGGCGGTATCGAGTGCGAGGCAGGCTATATTCTGTGGCACCCTTCCCAGAGCGTCGGCGGAGCGCTGGGCGAGACAGAGGTTCTGCGCCGGCACGGTTTGTTTTCGCCTAAAGCGGCTCTGTCAAGGCTTATCCTGTTCCCGGGAAGCGAGCTTCACTCAGCCTTCGGCAAAAGCGGCGTTGTTCCCGCGCCCCTTTCGGGAGAGGCGGCAAAATATTACGACCGCCTTAAGACTGTGCTTGATCCGCTGTTTGAACTGTGGAGCAGATGTGCCGTTTTGCTTCCGAACGCGGCGTGCTTTTCTTTTTTAAGCGGTGACAGCGGCAGAAAAGACAGGCTCAAAAGCCTGCTGAAAAAGATAAACGGGCTGGCTTACGAAGCGGTAAAAACCACGGAAGCGCCCGACAGCGGCAGTATTCTTAAATTGAGGAGTGAGGTTGATGAAGCTTGCGGCGCCGGTTAACGCGTCATGCGAGGTCGAAGAATTGTTCCGCGCGGGAGCTGACGAGCTGTACTGCGGCTTTTTCGACGAAAAGTGGCAGGCGTCCTACGGCAGGCACGACAGCATGAACAGACGGCAGGGCGAAGCCAATTTTTCTTCATGGGAGGATTTGAAAAACACCGTTTCCAAGGCGAAAAGCTTGGGCGTTCCCGTGTATCTGACGGTAAATTCAAGATACAGCGGCTCTCAGTATCCCGCGATCCTCAGCCTTATTGACAGATGGAGGTCGATCGGAGGGAGCGGAATAATCGTCAGGGACATAGGGCTTTTATACCGCCTGAAAAAAGCAAACGCAGGCAAAAATCTAAAGATCACCGCCTCGCTGCTTATTCCGGCGTTTAATCATTACGCGGTCGAAATGCTCCGCGAATACGGCGTTTCAAGAGTCGTTCTTCCGCGCTGTCTCAGTATCGGCGAGATGAAGGCGGTTTGCTCCAAAAACGGCGATATGGAATTTGAAGCGATGATAATGGGCGACAAGTGCAGAATGATAGACGGCTTTTGCCGCAGCATTCACGCAGAAAACTATTTATCGGGCTGTAACAAAGCCTGTTTTTCTCAGATAGATTATTCAAAGGGGTGCGTTCATCTGTGTATGCAGTACGGCGCTCCTCAGGAAGATCCGTGCGCCGTTTGCAGCCTGCCCGACTTGGAAGCCGCGGGCGTTTCAATCGGCAAAACAGGCGGCCGCGGCACGCCCTTACACAAGAGAGTTGAATGGCTCGCTTTTATAAAGAGGTCGCGGGAGCTTAGCGCCTCAAAAAAGAAGGAGCTTTATCAAAGCACCTTCTCTCATTCCTGCAGCTGCTATTATACGGACAAAGCTCAGCCGCGTTTCTTACCCGATTGTAAAAGCGGTTATCTTCCGAAAAACGCGGCCGGCCACCACAGCTGCCCCGGCGCGTTCGGGGAAATAAAGGCGTATCTCGGCAAAAACGCGGCTTCGGGTGGCAAAAACGTGTTTGTCATTCCGCCCGTCACGCCCGATCATATTGAAGATTTTGAGGAGATCATCGATCTGATCTCAAAGCACCTCAATGAAAACGAAGCCGAGCTGGTACTCAACGATTACGGCGCTTTGGCGTATTGCGGCAAAATGAAGAGCGGCGGAAATCTGAGCGCAAAGCTTACCGCCGGTCTGCTCCTCTCCGGGCAGGACACCGATCCGTTTTACGCTTTTTCGGAAAGAAACGAAAGCAGCGAAAACCTTTTGCGGCATCTTTCCGAGCCGTCAATATTTTTTCAGAAAGAATTCTTGTCGGAATACGGAATAAGCGGTATCGAGCTTTGCCGTCAGCCGGTCGAGATCAAGCCGTCCGCATCATTTTGCGGCGAAGTCAATATACGCGTTTATCCCTTTTCAGTTCTGAGCGTAAAGCCATGCTGCGGCAACTGCGAAAAGTGCCGCGAAAAAACTGTTGTCAGAAACGGAAAGAGTATAATTTCAAACAAAAATATGTTTATTTATTATCCGGCATAAAATGAAGCTTCGGCTGCTTTCGGCTTTTGCTTCACTCGTAAATATCAGGAGGTTTTAAAATGGATTGCCCACGCTGTGGCACACCGATGGAGGGCGGCGTATGTCCGAACTGCGGCTTTCCCGTGTTGCGGATCGCAAACGTAAGATTAAGGAGATTTGGATATGTCACGGTTTGTTGTGTTTGACGTGGAAACGCCGAATCGACTTAACAATCGAATGAGCGCCATCGGTATTGCCGTGATAGAGGACGGCGTTATCGTCAATGAATACTACACGCTTATTGATCCGGAACAGCCGTTTGATTATTTTAATACACGCCTTACCGGTATAAGTGAAGAAACGGTATTCGGCGCGCCGGCCTTTCCCGAGCTTTGGGCTGAAATAGTGCCGCTGATGTCAAGCGGTCTGCTTGTGGCGCATAACGCTGCATTTGATATGAATGTGCTGAAGAATTGCCTGCGCGATTATAATATCAACTGGAAACCGTATGTGCGTTATACCTGCACCGTGCAGTTGGGCAGAAGACTACACCCGGTGTAAGCCACAAGCTGAATGATGTGTATGACCGTTACGGCATTTGCCTGAACCACCATCAGGCAAACAGCGACAGCCGCGCCTGCGCCGAGATACTCCTGCACTATCTGCAATCCGGCGCCGACGTCAGGCAGTACATAAGGACTTGCTCGCTGAATAAGTGATGAACAATTAAATCAGAGGGTGCATCAGGGTGCATTGTATCAATCATTACAGCCAATGCCAAGTGAGAACAGCTTAAACAGTGCGTTTACCAAGAATAATTAGGGAACTACAACATTCAATTTGATAAAAACACATTATATCAAATCAATAAGGTACAGTCAACAAAGTTTGTAAAGAGCGGGTACAGCGAAAGCGGGAAAAGGATAAGGCGGAGAAACAGCGGATAAAGGAAAGGAAGATTCAAAA
>CADAYK010000095.1:1250-6099 GCA_902792105.1 uncultured Ruminococcus sp. | reverse complement strand
GTGTCGAGTCCTTCGTCGGTTATGCCGTAAATCATGAAAGTCAGTTTGCCGATATAGTAGCTGCGGTCAGGAAGCTGAGCAAGCATTTTTTTGCTGATAATATTGTCAAGCTTTGAGGCGGTGGTGTAATCCATCACCATTTGACTGATATAGAGATTATCCTCGTATCCGTAATAGGTATATATTTTTCCGCCGTCGGTCAGCTCGGTCACGTTAATGTCCTCGTTTTCAAGGTCAAGACTTAATGAGGACAGATCCTCGGGCGTATAACAAACATATCCGCTTTCAATGGCGTATATACTGTCCTCTACCCTGTAAATGCCCAGTATGTCGTCAATTACTTCCGAGTCAAAATCGGGACTGTCAACCTCGGAGTTCGTTTTTGATATGCCGTTTGCAATTTTCGAAATATCATCTCTTGACATCGGGTAGGTGTAGGACGCCGTGCCGTCGGCGTTTGTTGTTAGGTTGTAGTCGTCTATTTTTACTCCGACGTTTACAGGTAAAAAGCCCTGGTCAAACACCTTGCTTGCAACCCACAGATCCTTTACCGGATCGTAAACCGTGCTTAGGGTTACAACGTCAACATCGCCGTAAACCTCAAGGTAAACCTTGCTGCCTGGCGAGAGCTTGCCTTTAAATTCAATTGTAAAGGTAAACTCGGGATATTCATACCAGAAGCGGTAGAATTGTCCTTTGCTTGACGGATTAATAAAGTCATAAACGATTTCGGTATCGCGGTTATACATTTTTACCTTTGAAATCAAAGGAGAGTTTACGTCGTAAAGAACCGAGTATGAATCGCTGTAAATTTCGGTATTGTCGGTGCATACCGCCTTTACACTGATTTGATGAGTAGAGTACGGATAGCAGTTGTAAAGCTCGATTTCGCACATCCAGAAGCCGTTTGTGCCTGCCTTGGCTGTTCCTACGGCGTGCTGTCCGTCATAGACTGTGATTGCGGCGTTCGCTCTTGTTGAACCGGAAACGTAAAAGTTTTTGACCGCAGTGGTATACGGCACGGTTACACTCATTGTTGAAACATAAATTGCCGTGTTTCCGATTGATTGTGACCTTTGCCTTCCGTTTGAGTCAAAGGTGAGTCCGCCGCTTATACTGTAGCTTCCCGCAGCGGAAGCGCTGATATAAAACCTCAGAGTTGCCGATGCTTTTGAGGTTGAAACAACATAGTTTCCGCTTTCGTCCTTTAAATAGGAAACGGGCTGTCCGTCAAGATACAAGCTGCCTTCCGCCGGTGTAACATTTTCGGGCAGTTCTATAATCAGCTTTTGGTTGGACGACGGGTACTTGGCGTCAATTTCGTAAAACATTTTTACCGTTACGAAGTCGCCCGTGATCACGTCGGTTTTGTTAACCTCAACTCCGGTGCTGTTTGATACGGTGTAGGTAACGCCGGAAAGGTTAAGCGAGGGAACGGTTATTCCGTCGATAATGTTTATTACTCCTGCCGAAACCGATACTTCGCGTTTTGTGTAGTCCCTGTCGTTTTTCATTCCCGCTTCTTCAAGCTTTGTAAGCGATGAAAAGCTTTGATAAACCGCGTTCTTTTCCATAAGCACGGCTGTGTAGTTTCCGTCGGGAAGCGCGTTTGAGGTGAAGTCGGCTGAGTTTGCGATTTCGCGCTGAGCCAGCACTCCGTCACTGTCAAAGAACATAACTATGGTCTTTTTGGTTGACTTAATGTTTTTAAAAGTCACCTTGCCGTTTTCCTTCAGGGTGATTTCCGCCGAGGCATAGCCGTTTTTGTCAAAGCTTACGGTTTTTTCGGCGTTTCCGGTAAACGTTGATTCAACCTTAAGGGTGATTTTGTCGCCGTCGTTTACGGTTTCGTTGATAATTACATAAGGATAATCGACCGTAAAATCTTTAACTGTCTGTGCGGTTGTTTTGTTGATTACCGAGAAGGTTATGCCGCTGAAGCTGTTGTACGCGTTTGCGGTGGTGTCGGTTGTGCCGGCAGAGGCGGGAACTGTTGAAAGTGACACCTGAATTTTTTTGTTTTTGATCGGTTTTAATGTGAGCTCGCCCAAATCGATTCCCGCCGAAAGCTTTCCGTCTGCTGCGGGATAAGCGGTGAGAGTATAATAGCCGTTCGCGGTTATCTTTAAAACAGCCGTTACATCCGACATCTGTGTGCTGAACCTGCCGTTGGACGCAGCTTCTAAATTTGTTTTTCTCGTAACGTCGGACGCAATTTCGGACAGCTCGATTTTAAGAGAGTCCGGCAGGCTTCCGTCCTCGGCTTTTACGGTGCCGCGAAGAGTTGTTGTGCCGATCGTGTCTACTTTAACGGGGTTTACTTTTCCGTACTTTACGTAAACTACGGCAGGCTGTTTGTATTTAAACGCGTTTTCTTCGCTGAACCTGACCTTGGCGCTGTACTGAGTTCCGCCTTCGGCGTACAAATCGACGTCGCGCGATATAAGCTCGTTTTCGGTGTTGTACCACTCGACAGTATAGCCCGTGAGGATGGCGCTTCCGTCGTCCGCTGTGAGTGAAAGCGAGGTTCTTTCTCCGGTTACATATTCATACGGTATATTATTGTCCTTGGCGTATTGCTCGGCATGGGTTCCCGGATAGCAAAGAATTGTCGCGGTCGCCGGGAAGTAGGTGCCTATTGCGGTAACGCTTTCGGGGATCATAATTTTTTTAATGCCCGATTTATAGAATACCGTTGACGCGATCGTGTTTACCGTGTTGGGTATGTTGATATCGGTAAGGCTTGTACAACCGTAAAAAGCTCCGTTTTCAAGGCTTTTTACGCCGTCATGAAGCCGCACGGTTTTAAGCGAGGTGCAGTTTTCGAACATGCGGCGGTTGATTCTTGTAAGTCCCGAACCGAAAACAACGGTTTCAAGATTTTTGCAGTCCGCGAAAACATATTCGCCTGTTTCGGTGATGGTGTCGGGAATCGTGATGTGCTTAAGACCGCCGAGCCCTCTGAAGCAGCTGTCGCCGAGCGTTGTGATCCCCTTGCCCAAGATGATTTCCTCAAGGCTGTCGCAGCCCTTGAAGGTGTAGGGCTCAACCGAAGTTACCGCATCGGAAAATTTAAAGGTTTTAAGACCTGAGCAGTTGTTAAAGGTGTCTACAGGTACGGCGCTTATTGTTTCGGGAACCGTTACCGTCTTGAGGCTTGTGCAGCCGTAAAACTCAAACTTATTAAGCTTTGTCCATGTTTCGGGCACGGTAAAGCTTTCAAGCTTTTCGCCGTTTACAAAAAGTTCGGCGCCCGAAGCAAGCGGATTTGAGGTGAAGCTTCCTTCGGTTTGATATTTCATTGAAATGCCGTGCCAAATGTCAAGGCTCGGAATGTAAACCGAGCTTATTTTGCTTCGCTCAAACGCTCTTGTGTAAATAGTTTTCAGCGTTGAGGGCAGCTTAAGGGTATTAAGCCTTGTGCAATTTGATATTGACAACATCGGAATAACTTCAAGACCTTCTCCAAGCTCAAGGCTGTTGAGCGAAGAACAGCCGTTGAAGGAATATTCACCCAGACCGGTTATTCCTTTTAAAGCGTCGCTGTTTGTCAGGGAGCTGCAGCTTTGGAAGGTGTATGAGCCTACGGAGGAAATGTTTCCGCCGCCGGTGATTTTATCAAGCTTTGAGCATTCCGAAAACGCGTTGTCGCCTATGGTGATGTTTTTGCCCTCGACGCTAAGCGAGGAAAGGTTGGGGCATTTGCCGAAGGCGCGCTTGTTTATCGCGGTTAATCCCCTGCCGGTTGAAACGCTTTCAAGGGCGGGACAATTGTAGAACGCGTAGCTGTTGATTGTTGTTACGGAATCGGGAATTACAACCGACTTAACGGAGGAACAGCCCGAAAGTGCTCTGTATTTTATTGAGGTAATATTATCGGGAACCACAACCTCCTCAAGCAGCTCGCCGTTTAGGTAAGCGTCGGCGCTCTGCACGAAAAGACCGGGCGCGTTGAATTCGTCGCCGGAATATGTGATCGCAAAAAACGAGCTAAGCTCGCTGATATATACAGATTTGATCTTGCACCCGTAGAACACCGCGGATTCGACTTCCTTGAGCGACTTGGGAACAGTGAACTCGGTAAGCCCGGCGTAATAGAAGGCTCTTGTTCCGATACTCTGTACCGAATCGGGCAAAGGTATTGCGGTTAACTGAGCGCAGCCGTTGAAGCAGTAATTGCCCAGTGATGTGAGCGTTGAGGGCAGTTCAACCGAGGCAAGCAGTTTGCAGTTGCAGAACAGCGCCGCACCGAGAGCGGTTATGTTCCCGGAAACGGTTACTTTCTTTATATCCCCGGAATTTGCGAAGGGAGAAAGGTTTGTGCTTGTGCCGTAGCTGTTGGTCGCTCCCTTGCCTTCAAGCCTCAGTTCGCCCGTGGCTTTGTTTAAGGTGTACGTTATATCCGTTCCGCATTTTCCCGTGACTGTTTCACCGGAAGCTGCTGCGGTGGTTTCCGGGGTTTCGGATCCCGGAGCATTAACCGTGGTTTCCTGAGCGCCGACTTCCTCTGCGGGCGTTTTTTCGGTTGGAGCCTCGGGTTCGGGCGCCGGAGGTGTTTCTTTTTCCGCTGCAACGGCTTCTGCCGGGAGGTTGACGTCAGCCTCCGCGGCACCTGCGGAAAACGGTGCTGCCGTCATTGTTCCGAATATCATTACCGCTGACAATACGGCGGACAGTATGCGCTTCTGCTTTTTCATAGAATCACCTTTTTCAGAATATTAGTAATTTAATTATAATATTTTTACCAGTTTATGTCAACTATTTTTGTTTGATTTGCCGAGCGTTCTTATACTAATTCCTGATAGAAAGTAGACTTATATTTTGCGAGGATATTTTTCGCAAGACAAGG
>CADAYK010000095.1:0-1213 GCA_902792105.1 uncultured Ruminococcus sp. | reverse complement strand
AAGGACGCAGCAAGGCTGGCGCCTTGCAAGGACGACAACGCAGTATTGCGGAAAATAGACCGCAAAGATTGTCTACTTTTTATTAGGTATTAGTATTATGTTGTGTTACCGGTGCGGCACAAAGAAAAACCGCGGCTCAAACCCGAATTGAGCTTGAGCCGCGGTTATTGCTTAATTGTTTTGTGAACCGGTCTGGATTTGCCGTTATAAATCAATAGAACAGGCTACGGTATTTTCCGCGTTCACTCAAAATAACAGCTCTATATGAAAAACACAAGCTCAAAAGTGCATAATTTTATATATTATAGCACATTTTGTCCAATATAAGTCCAAAACATAAGAAAAAAATGACACCGAGCTTTAGTCTGAGATCGGTATCAGGTTGCGAAACAAAATCGAGTAGCTGTTAAATCTTTCAGCGTTAAGTAAAAAGAGAGTGGAAAAATCCACCCTCCGTTTTATTGCTACCGCAATCTTTATTTTCTGTTATTTATTCAAGATTAAAGGCTGCCGCCAAATCTTTCGGTCAGCGACAGTCCGTTTTGCTGTACTGTGGGTATAAAAATTTTTTTCGGCGGATTTGTGTCAGGGACTTGAACCCCCGAAATATTTTTGCTATTATATATTTCGCAGCGAAATGCGCTACACAATATTCTTCATTACAAATTCTTCAAAAATATCACTCAACAGAGGTGCTGTTATGAACAACCCAATTGATTACGACAATAACTCGCAGGAGCTGCTTCGGCAATTTATAAAGCAGCTTAACGAAGGCGGAACGGACAAGGATCCGACCATAGCCTCGCAGGATTTAAAATATATTCGCGGACTTCAAAGGGCGCGGCTGGCGCGTCATGGCGTTAAGCTTCAAAAAACCTACGGACAAGCCAAGAAAGACATTGAGGGCAATGCGTGGAAGCTGGACTCCGACACCAGCTATGTTACCCGAATTCCGTTTAAGCGCCTGCAAGCCGGTACCGAATATATCTCTGACCGCGCAAAAAAAATTGTTAAAAAAACCAAGACCATGTACGGCTATGCCGTTTGGCTTAAGGGCCAGAAAAATCCACAAAAGGCATACACCTGCCCAAACTGCGGTGCGGTCAGCACCATTCATCAGCTTACCGAAGGCTGCTCATTCTGCGGCACTCGGTTTTTGATGCGCGACTTGTACCCCAAAATCACAGGCTACTATACGCTTGAAACTCCCGAC
>CADAYK010000094.1 GCA_902792105.1 uncultured Ruminococcus sp. | reverse complement strand
GTACCCGTTCGCTTCACCGTTGACAAGGGACTCAATGTAACAGGTCAGCAGACAGGCAGAGAGTTCGTCACCAACAACAGATACGCATAAAATAACAGCTAAAGGCTTTTTGAATATGTCACCTCCCAAAATAATCTCAAAAAACACGGAAGTCAAAATCGGCTTCCGTGTTTTTCTTGTAAATGCCTTTAATTTTATAAAATAACCTGTTATAATATAATTGAATATTTTTTTGAAAAGAGGTTTTTACAATGAAAAAAAGTTTAGGTTCATATCCCGCGGTTTATCCGATGCCTGTGCTCATGGTCGCGGCTTATGATGAAAACGGAAAGGTTAATGTTATGAACGCGGCTTGGGGCATGATTTGCCAAATGGACAAAATTGCTCTTTTCATTAACAGAAATCATAAGACAACACAGAACATTCTCAAAACAAAGGCTTTCACCGTGAGCATTGCCGACAAGGCTCATATGGATGTTGCCGACTTTTTCGGAATTGCCACGGGCAACAAAATGGATGACAAGTTTGAGCGCACAGGCTATCACGCCGTCAAGAGCAGCCTTGTGAACGCTCCGGTTATCGAAGAGTTCCCCGTTGTGATGGAGTGCGAGCTTGTTGAGGTTGTTGACACCGAAAACATGCACGCTGTTGTTGGCAAAATTGTTGATACAAAAGCCGAGGAAGGCTTGCTTGACGAAAACGGCAAGGTTGAGGTTGAAAAGCTTGAAGCGCTGATTTTTGACCAGTTTAAAAACGGTTACTATGTTACCGGCGAAAAAGCAGGCAAGGCTTGGAATGCCGGCAAGGATTTAATGAAGTAAGATGATCGGCGAGTTATTTAAAAAGGAAGAAAAAAAGGTTGAATATATCGAGCTGATTTACGACCTGATATTTGTATATATTATCGGACGCAACAACTCGCTTTTGTCGTCGGTCGAAAACGGCTTTATTCCCGGCAGTGTGTACCTGACATATTTTCTCACCACGCTTATAGCGCTGCACATTTGGTATTTGACGACGGTTTTTATTAACCGCTACGGTTCAAAATCAGTTGCGGAATACATCGGGATCTTTATCAATATGTATCTGCTGTACTACATGGCGGACGGTACGCGCGTTGCATGGCAGAGCTATTACACAAAGTACAACATAGCGTGGGGGCTTATACTTGTAAACCTGGCGGTGCAGTATTTTATAAAGCTAAGGCAGGCGGAAAAGCTTACTCCGTGGGTAACCGCGCACATCAAATTCAGCATGGGTATGCTGC
Source organism: uncultured Ruminococcus sp. (assembly GCA_902792105.1). Classification (GTDB taxonomy): domain Bacteria; phylum Bacillota; class Clostridia; order Oscillospirales; family Acutalibacteraceae; genus Ruminococcoides. The sequence goes on along the minus strand of CADAYK010000094.1, from coordinate 3,644 downwards.
TTGGCGAGGCGGTTATCGTGTTTGCTTCGGTTCCGCTGTTTAGCCTTACAGGAATTCCGCTGTCTCCGTTGGCGCTTTTGTTCGTGCTTCTGCCGCTGTTTTTGCGCAGAGATTTAAGCAGGCTTATGAGCGTCGATTTTGCCCACCTGACAGAACGCGTAATGCTGTATGTTGTGTTTACCTTCGGCGAAATGATTATCAGCATATCGGGTTATTTTAGCGGCGGATTCAATTTGCGCAGCACTTATTTTTCGCTAATGGCTTTTTTGATCGTGGCAGGGCTGTTTTTGATTTACGGGTACTTTTATGACCACATTATCGACCGCGAACAGGACGCCTCCGGCACCGGCTATATGCTGCTGCACATCTTTTTGATAACCGCGCTGAACAATATTTCGGTTGCGCTTGAATTTATGCGTGAGCCCGAGGTTGACGCCGTTCCGAAAACTATTTTTCTTGTCGCGTCGTTTGTTGTTTACTATATTTTTCTTTTCAGCCTTGAAAAATACGCCTACTGCTGCAAAAAACCAAGCGCGAAATTTTGGGCGCTTATAATCGGAGTGTCGGTTTTGTTTGCCGCGCTGATAGCGCTGTCGTATAATATGAGCGACCTGAGCATTGCAATAACAGTGTGTTATATTTACTCTATGTTCGCAATTTCCGTAATTCACAGCAGGCTGCACAGAAGAAAGGTTGGGGAAGATGATCGGCGATGAAATAAGGGAAAGACTTTTTGAACTGAGGGATGAGGAGTACCGTGATTTTCAAAGCGGACTTATTCCGACCGTTGACAGGGATTATTTTATAGGAGTGCGCACGCCGGCGCTTCGCTTTCTTGCCGCGGAGCTTTCAAAGCGCGGGGACATAGGTGACTTTTTGGCTGAGCTTCCGCACAAAAGCTTTGACGAAAACCAGCTTCACGCGTTTATTATCTCGCTTATCAAGGATTACGACGCTTGCCTTGCGGCGGTCAATGAGTTTTTGCCGTATGTTAACAACTGGGCGACCTGCGACCAAATGTCGCCGAAGGTGTTTAAAAAGCACAGGGACAGGCTGATTTACAGTGTTACCGACTGGATGTCGGACAGCAAAACCTATACGGTGCGCTTCGGAACGGGCATGCTTATGCAGCATTACCTTGACGGAGATTTCAAGCCCGAATACCTTGAAGCGGCGGCAAAAATCCGTTCGGACGAGTACTACATCAATATGATGACGGCGTGGTTTTTCGCGACCGCGCTGGCAAAGCAGTACGGCGCGGCGCTGCCGTATATTGAGCAGAGGCGGCTTGATTTGTGGACGCACAACAAGGCGATCCAAAAGGCTGTTGAAAGCCGCAGGATCACGGACGAGCAAAAAAGCTATTTAAAAACCCTAAGACTGAAAACCGGCAAAGGCTCAGGTTTTCAAGGAAAAGAGTAAGAGAGGTTATTTTTTCTTGTTTTTCTTCTTCTTTTTGGACTTCTCCGGTTTTTCTTTTGCTTCTTCCTTTTTGTCTTTCTGTTTTATAAATTCTTCAAGTCCCATTTCATAAAGCTTAATGTCTACATCAAGAATGCTTTTCCTTTCTAAGATCCCGCGAATTATGACGACATCGCGCAGATTTCGCGGATAAAGCTCGGGGTATCCGCTCATTTTAAGAACCCGGTTGGTTTCTTCCAGATTTAAGGTCAAGCCGTAGCAGAGCATTATCAGCTTGTCGCGTCCGGGGTTTTTCTTGGAGCCGTTTATAATTTGATAAGCGTAGGTGCGGTCCATGTGCGAGCGTTCGATCACCTCGGCCTTTTTGAGGTTTTTTGTAATGAGATAGTATTCGATCAGGTCAGCCGCAGAGTCAAAAAACAGCTCGTTTTGGTTTTCTTTTAAGTAGTAATCAACAGACGGCGAGTTTTTTAAACTTTTCAGTAAATCGGATGTAGGCTTTTTCATAATTGATCCTTCCTCCTAACGGTGTAATATGAATGATAAAGAAAGATACAGGCTGTGGCAGTGCACAAAGGTGCGCGACCTCAGCGAAACAATGTCGGTTGTAAAAAATGTATACACAGACCGCCTTATGATCAAGAAAATTTCGGCTCCCGAAAACTTTGACGTTATGAGCCGCGTTGCGCTTATTTCGCACAAAAACATAATGCAGGTTTACGACTGCACGCTGTATAAGGGCGTGTGCATGAGCTTGTGCGAGTATGTGGACGGAATTACGCTTGAAACCGCCGTGGAGTATCACAGCACATACGACGAGGATAAGGCGAAAGATATTATGATTCAGGTTTGTTCGGGACTTGCCGAGCTTCATAAAAACCATATTATCCATCGCGACATCAATCCGTCAAATGTTATGATCACGCGTGACGGTACGGTAAAAATAATAGATTTTAACATTACGCGCGTTGAAAAGGAGAACGCTTCAAAGGACACCACGATATTCGGAACGGTGGGCTACACCGCGCCCGAGCAGTTCGGCTTTGCCCAGACAAGCGAGCGCTCCGACGTGTATTCCTGCGGCGTGCTTCTGAATTACCTGCTGACAGGCAGGCTTCCGGACGAGAAAATTTATTACGGCAGGCTCGGCGATATTGTAAGAGTGTGCACGCAAATCGACAGCGAAAAGCGTTATGAAAGCGCTCAGCAGCTTTCCGATGTTCTTAGCGGCAAGCGATTTGACAAGGAGCGCAAGTACCGTCCTGTGCCGGGCTTCCGCAGCGGAAAGGTGTTTCCAAAGGTGATAACGGTAATCGGATATGTGCTGTACGCGGTGGCTGCTGTTAATTACATAGGCCACATTGCCGGCTATTTCAACCGCGGCTACCAGTCGATCGGAAACAACATGGTTGAGATAAATCTTGTTTCTTTGACGCTTCTTGTGTTTTGGTCGGCGGTGCCGTATATTTTCATCGGAGATATCTTTAACCTTTCGCACTATATCTTACCGAAGCATCCCGGAGCAGGCAAGGCGATAACAAAAATAATCGGATTTTCGAGTATTGCCGTGGGATTTTACCTTGTCTCGCTTTCTACGTATATTTAGTATAACATAAAATTTTAATAATGTGTATGCTGTCAGCATACCAAATTAAAAAACAAACCGTGTATCATAATGGTACACGGTTTGCTTTTTGCGGTGATTTTAGATTATTTCCTGATCAAGTCCGTCAAACTCTGTCGATGAAAAAAATTCGCCGAGGGTTATCCCTAAGCCGTCGCAAAACTTTTTGACGGTGATCACGGAAATGTCTTTTCGGTTGCTGTCAAGCATGCTGTATGCCGTGGAAGGGGTCACACCCGACAGGTTGGCAAGTCCGTTGGTGCTTAAGCCTCTTTCGCGGCAAAGATTTTTAAAGCGCAGCGCTATGGCATCTTTAACACTCATTACATCACCTCAAATATATTTTAAATTATTTTACGATGTTGCGTATACGCACTTGCGTATATTATTAGAGTGTGATATAATGTGTATAAAATATTACTCGCAGGTGTGGTGAAATTTTGGCTAAGTGTAATAATTGCGGATATGAAATGGGCGAATTGACCGAATGCCCAAAATGCGGAAAATTCCGGGAAAACGTTTTGGAATGTCCCTCGTGCGGAGCAAAGATCTCCCCGATGGACGGCGTTTGTCCTTATTGTCAAACCGAAATATCCTT
>CADAYK010000093.1 GCA_902792105.1 uncultured Ruminococcus sp. | reverse complement strand
GCTTTCATCTCTACCATCAGCTCATTTCGGCTTACCTGTATTACCCACAGGCTTACCTATGTGCTGACACTAAACACTTACCGATGTGCTGACCTAACAACAAATTGCTAACAACTAACCACTGACCACTAACCACTGACCACTAACCACTAACCACTTGACCGCTAATCACCAATCACTGCATTATACAACCGGGAACAGGAGTGTTTTTCCAAACACATCTGTCTGCCCGACCGCAATTATTCATTATTCACTTTTAGGTAACATCAAAAAAGAGCCGGCGCTGAGCCGACTCTTTTTTACAAACCGAGGTCTGTTTTAAAAATCTCTGTAATTTTTTCCGCGTTGGGCGACACGATCATGGTAACATACAAATCGAAATTTTCAACCTTGCATTTTGACACCATTTCCGCCTGCTTGGGGTTATAGTTTTTGTTCTGCGCCATTTTATTGTCGTAGCGGTTCTGCAAGGCCTTTTGAACCTCCGTCACGCCTGCCTGATCCTTGGCTTTGATCAGTACTATCTCCTCCTGATTTGTGCCGGTGCTGTTGATTCCGCCTGCAAAATCGTCAAAATCTTTTTCGGTGAGTCCGTAGTAACGGTCGAGGCTTTTGGCGTTTGTGAACTCGTTAAAGTCCTTGATTTCGACCTGTGACTTTATGTCCTCAAAAACCTGAGAAAGTGATTTTGCGCTGTCCGCCCCCGCTTTGGCTGAGGACGCCTCCTTTGAGCCTGAGCACGAACACAAAAGCAGTGCAGCGATCAGGGCTGCCAATACCAAGCTGAGTTTTTTCATTAGCCTTTTCCCCCTTAGTTACGCGTTGTTTTTAAGATAATCCACCCAGATTTTGCACGCTTCCGAGGTGAAGTGGATACCCTGTCCGTCGGATTCGGGATCTCCGCAGTATTCCTCGCGAAGGGCTCCGTTTTCGTCGCACACGGCGCTGTAAATATCAAGGTACTTGTATCCTTTTTCGTTGCAGAAGCTTTGAAGCTTAGTGTTAAAATCCCTGATCAGCTCGTTATAGATGACCTCGTCCTCGTGAGAAGACATTTTCGGGGTTACCGACTGGAAGTAAAGCTTTGCGTCCGGAGACTGGGCGACCAGCCTTTGAGTAAACTTTTCGCACTCATCAATTGCTCCGTCGGCGCCGTAAATCCCGATGTCGTTCATGCCGAGCATGATGAACACCTTGGTTGCTCCCGTAACCTTGGCGCAGGTTTCGGCAAGAATGTTCTGTCCCTTATAGCTCGGGTGAACGTTGCCTTCGGCGTCAAGATCCCACTGCGCGTTTGTGTAGCCGAGGCTTCCCGCGCAGATAAACTGGGCGTTGCCGAGCGCGTCGGGGTTCGGCTCGCAGTACAAATCGAGCATTACGGTAACGCTGTCGCCGACAAACACTGCGTCGTCAAACCACGACGCGGTCTTGGGCGAGGTTTCGTCGTAGCCCTTTGACACGGGTTTGGCTGAGGCGGTGGTTTCGGCGGCGCTTTTTTCAGCCGTGCTTTCGCTGCTGCTGTCGGAAGAACCGCAGCCTGCAAACACTGCCGACACGGCAATGATCAGGCACATAAACAAAGATAACTTTTTCATACACAAACTTCCCTTTATCGACATTTTTCTATTTATAAATATAGCAGATAAAAGGCTTAAAAGTCAAGAAAAACTTTGTAACTATTTCGGAAAATTCTAAAGTCAATTTTGGTAAAAACTATTAATAACGCGTGCAAATTGCATAATTAAAACGGGCAAATAATGTTTAATTATTACATAAAACAAAAAATCTAAATTATTTATCGAATAATTGTAGAAAAAGCGTACAATATATGTTATAATGATTTCTAAGCGGTGGTTTAGCACCGCAAGCCGAATAATCAAAAATACCTACAGCATTAATTCCCATAAAGGTGAACACTATGGAAACTTACAGTATTATTCTTAAAATCATCCTGGCGTTAGGCGGTCTCGGACTTTTCCTGATAGGCATGAAAAACATGGGCGAAGGTCTTGAGCTTGCCGCAGGAAGCAAGCTGAGGGTTCTTCTTCAGAAGATCACAAGCAACAAATTTACCGCGATGCTCGTCGGCACGCTGGTCACGGCGGTAATACAAAGCTCGTCGGCGACCGACGCGATGGTCGTCGGCTTCGCGAATGCCGGACTGATGGAGCTCAGCCAGGCTATCGGCGTTTTGTTCGGCGCGAAAATAGGTACGACCGTCACCTCGCTGCTTATGGCGATCGACATCAAGGCGTTTGTTCCTATTTGTATTTTCATCGGCGCGGTCATAATCACGTTCAGCCGCAAAAACAACCACAAGTATTACGGTCAGATAGCAGCCGGCTTCGGTATGCTGTTTTTGGGACTGTCGCTGATGAGCGAAAACTTAAAGTGGATGGGCGAAAGCAACCTTTTCCGCAGCATTGCGGATGACCTTTCGTTCCCGCTTATCGGACTTTTGGTCGGCTTGGTGTTTACCGCCATAATCCAAAGCTCGTCGGCTTCCGTCGGTATCCTTATGGCTTTGGCGCTGGCAGGCGTTATCCAAAACCTGAACGAAGCCGTATTTGTTATCTTCGGCTTTAACGTTGGCGCGTGCTCGGCGGCGTTTTTAAGCTCGATGGGCGCGAACCGCACCTCAAAGCAAATTGCCCTTGCCAACTTCCTGATAAGTGCTATCGGCGCGATAATCATGACGCTTATCACGATATTCCTGCCGTTTACCGGATTTATCAACATGATGTTCCCGATCGAAAAATTCGGACTTGCAACCCAGATATCGGCAACCCACATAACCTTCAACATCGCGATAACGGTGATTCTTCTGCCGTTCTCGGGCATTATCGAAAAGATGACCACGCTGATTTTGCCTGACCTCAACGAGGAACGCGAGAAGATGGAGACCGTTTACCTCGACACCCGTATTCTCACCACGCCTCCCATGGCTGTACTCTCGGTTGAAAACGAATGCAAGCGCCTTGGAGAACTGGCTCAGAAAAACTACAAATACGCCATGCGTGCCTTTTTTGATCACGACCAGTCGATGATCGACAAGGTACATAAGAACGAAAAGGTAATTGACTTTTTAACAAGCGAGATCACGCGCTACATCGTAAAGATCAACGGTCTTGACATTCTTGACAGCGACCGCAAAACAATGGGCGTTATGTATTCGGCGATCCAGGACATTGAAAGGATCGGCGACCACGCCGAAAACATTGCCGAGCACGCCAAAGAGATGATGGACAACAAGGTCAGGTTCAGCGACAAGGCAATGGAGGAGCTTCACAAGCTTGACGACCTGGCGTCAAAGCTGATCAGCGACGGACTTACGATGTTTAACGCGCAAAGCGTTGACTTTGACCTTGCCAAGCGCATTATCGAAACCGAAAGCTCGCTTGACAGCCACGTTAAGCGCTATAAATACAACCATATCGGACGCATGAACAGCGGAGAATGCAGCGCCGAAAACGGCACGATCTACCTTGATATGCTGACCATACTTGAAAGGGTCGGCGACCACGCCAACAATGTGGCATTCTCGATTCCGCGAAACAAGCTTAACAATATCGTCAGCAGCCAGGCATAATGCGGTAAAGGGTTATTTAACTTTTTTATTTGTGAAGGAGTATATAGTATATGAAAAGACACAGTTTTGTGATATTGCTTACGGCTTTGCTGTGCGCTGTTTGCGCGGCAAGCTGCTCAAACAGCAGCGAAAGCAGCACACCGCCTCAGCCTTCCACACGCCCGGGCGCTACCCTGAGCGAGGCTCAGCCTACTACGCAGCCTGTGACCAAAAACGCCGCGGCGACAAAACCTGCCAAAACAAACAATAAAAAGAAAACCAAAACAAAAACCACCGTCACGGCTACCCAGCCGGCAACCCCAAGGCAAAATCCGGTTGCCACAACCTCGCCCACTGCTCCCAAAAACATTCCCGGCAACACGATCAACGGTTCAAACATCAACCCCAACATCGGCAACATTGCCGACAGAGTAACCGACGACATCAACTCAAAACAGGTTTCGGGAATTTCGCTCAGCGAAACCGACATTGAGCTTGCCGTAGGCGATACCGCCGAAATCAGCGTTACCTACACGCCGAGCGACGCCATGTATAAAATTTGCAGCACAAACCTCAGCGGAAGCTCGGTTGAGATCACCGCCAAAACCAACAGCAAGATAACAATAAAGGGTAAGTCCGCCGGCACCTGCGTGCTCACCGTTACATCCCAAAACGGTCACAAGGCAACCTGCAGCATCACCGTTAAGCGCAACGAAACGATAACCGACGATTCAAAGATACCGCACACCGATTTGTGCACCGCCGAAAACGTTAACCGCTGGGCGGCAGATATCACCGCGGAGTGTCAGAACCTGGGAATGAAGCAAAACGCTTCGCTCAAGGGTGTTGGCATTGCGTTCGACACAGCCGAAAACGCCGGCAAAACCCAGTCCTACAACGAGGTCAAGGCATCTTACGTGCAAAACGTTAAAGCTCAGCTTGAATCGCTGATAGAAGGCGAATACAAGGATTATGTGTTCAACTGCTACGCCGAATCCAAGGGCGGCGGTGAATATTATATCAATGTCGTGATCAGCAAAGAGGCTGAATAACAGTTTTGATATTACGCAAAAACTTAGGGCGCACCTTCGGGTGTGCCCATAATTATTGTACAAAATTATTCCGAACTTTTGTGTATTCATACAAAAATATATAAGGTTACAAAATTGTAATCAAAATATTGCATATTTAACTGCAATTTTTCCCCTATTTCCGTGTATAAGTGAAAGGGGTTTTTATTTTTATGACCAATCCAAAGTATTTTCAGATATTTAATGACAATGAAAAAATTGTAAATATGCTGTCTGACAACGATGCCGGAAAATTGTTTAAAGCTATTTTTGAGTTTGTAAACTCAGGTTCCAAGCCGAATTTCACTGCTAACACTTCGCTAAATATTGTGTAC
>CADAYK010000092.1 GCA_902792105.1 uncultured Ruminococcus sp. | reverse complement strand
AGCATATCAATTTCTCCGTCGATCAGCTTATTATAAAGATCGCTGTAGCTGCCGTAAACATACTCGTATTTCCATCCGGTGTATTCGGAAAGCTTGATGTAATACTCATAAGCGTAGCCCGACTTAACCAAGCCTTCTCCGGCGCCCTCCTGAAACACCTCGTTTTCATAGTAACCGATTTTGACAGTCGGCACATTATGCCGGGCGGAAGCGCTCAGCGGCATAATTCCGGCGAAAACAATAAGAATTAAAAATATTGCGGTAAGCTTATTAAATTGTCTTATTATTTTTTTGCTGCGCATGTGTTTCATATCCTTATTTTAATTAGAAAATATCATCCTTCGATCAACTCTTCAAGCGTCATATAAAGCTGACCGGGCTCTACCGGCTTTGAAAGGTGAGCGTTCATTCCCGCCTGAAGAGAACGCTGAACATCCTCGTCAAACGCGTTCGCGGTGAGAGCGATAATCGGAATCAACTTTGCGTCCTTTCGCTGAAGCTTGCGGATTGCGGCGGCGGTTTCAAGTCCGTCCATTACCGGCATTCTTACGTCCATAAGTATAGCGTCATAGGTTTTGAGCTTGCTGTTGCTGAATTTTTCAAGGGCAAGCTGACCGTTTTCCGCATGGTCAACCGTCATGTCCATAATTTTCAGAAGCTGAGTGATTATTTCGGCGTTGATCTGCATGTCTTCGGCAAGCAATATTTTTTTGCCCTTAAGACCGCTTCTGGGTTTTGCGGATTTTGCCGAACGCTTCATAGCCTTTTCAAGTTCGCTGACAGCAAGATTCGGAAAGTCGGATTTGGAAATAAATCCGTCAACACCCGCTGCAATAGCCTCGTCCATTACCCCTTCGCTCGAATATGCGGTAAGCATAATTATCTTTGCTTCGGTTCCGTAGCGGCGGCGAATTTCACGCGTTACCTCAAGTCCGTCAAAATCGGGCATTTTCCAGTCAAGCAGAATAAGGTTGTACGGTTCCTGCTTTGCATGCTGAATTTCAATAGCGTGAAGAGCGTCGATTCCCGACGCGGCGGTGTCGCAGGCAATTCCGATGTCTTCAAGAATAAAGCCGGCGTGTTCAAGCGCAACACAGTCGTTGTCAACCACCAGCGCTTTAATCGTTCCCGGATCAAACGAAACGTCGGCGCGCTTGCCTTTTTCGCAGTCACGCAAGGTCAAGGTAACAGTAAAGGTCGAACCGCGGCCTTTTTCCGATTCAACCGAAATTGTGCCGTTCATCATTTCGACAAGATTTTTGGTAATTGCCATTCCCAGTCCGGTACTTCCGAAACGGTTTTTTCTGCTGACGTCCTCCTGAGTAAAAGCGTCAAAGATTCGCGGCAAAAAGTCGTGGTCAATTCCGATTCCCGTATCCCTGACCGTAAAGCGCAAAGTCGTTCGCTGATCAAACTGCGCGGTTTTCTCAATTTGAAAAGTTACGCTTCCGGGCGCGTCGGTAAATTTTATTGCGTTTGATATTATGTTGATAATAATTTGCTTAAGCTTGGTATCGTCGCCGAAATACCAATCGTCCATATCGCCGCTTGTAATACACTCAAAGGTCAGTCCCTTGTCTCTGCACTGAGACTGAACCATAATGTTGATCTGGTCGAGCATATTTTTAAACGAAAACTCTTCCTTGTGAAGCGTCATTCTGCCCGACTCAATACGGCTCATATCAAGTATATCGTTAATAAGGTGAAGAAGATGCCTTGCGCTTTCGCCGATTTTGGTAAGGTAATTCGCGGTTTGCTCCGAAAGTCCGGGGTCTCTCAGCGCAAGGCTGTCAAGCCCGATAATGGCATTCATCGGGGTGCGGATCTCGTGACTCATATTTGATAAAAACGCGGTTTTTGCAGCATTTGCCTGCTCGGCTTCCTTTAAGGCGTTAATTAAAATTTCATTTCGTTCGCGCTCCTGCCTAAGCACATCGGTTACGTCCGATTTAAGAAGCAGGAAAAACTTTTTATCTATATCTACCGCGTAATATGTAAAGCGCTTGTAGTAAATTCCGTTGTCGATCTCGCAGGTAACGTTTATTGTATAAGATTCACTATTTGTTAAATGCTCGGCGATCGCTTCGGGCGACAGCGCATTTTCAAGCTCGTCAATCGAATGAACGCTTTTTGACGCAACAGGAAGCACGTGTTCCCGTATATATTGCGTGTAGATACCGTTGAGATATTTTGGGAAAATACTGCCTTTTCCGATTTTTGAGGCGTCGCCGATTACCACGCTGTAGTTGTCGTCAACAATGTAGGCAACCATGTCGTACTGCTGAACCAGTACCTTTTCATTCAAAACCTCGGATGCTTTTTCGTTGTTATATTCGTTTTCGGTTCCGAACAAAATAAGACTTCCGGAATTCGGATCAAGCGCAACAGCTCTTGTAAACAGAACAAAGCACTGCTTTCCGGATTTGCGGCGGCAGTAGGCGACAAAATTTGCCGGAGCTTCGCCCTTATAGAAGCGTTCCACGAGCTTGTCGGTTTTAAAACAAGCCTCGTATCTTTCGCGGTCGCCTTCAACAAGAAAACTGTCATATCTTGCACGCTCGCATTCTTCAAGGTCGTTTCCGGGAATGTCGGTTTCGTACAGATCCCTGCCCTTAGCCTCTTCGATTATTCCTTCGCTGAGATTCGCGCGAAACACAGCCAGACTGGTTTCGGCTGTTTCGTTCATCAGCTCGGTCATGGCGGTATAAACATTTGAACGGCGGTAAGCTTCTTCCTGCGCAAGATATTTTTCGGTTACGTCACCGATAAAAACATAGAACACATTGCCGTAGTCTGTCAGCGGAGCAAGGTGGCCGTAATCGTCAACACGGCGCACACTTCCGTCCCGGCGGATAATGCGGTATTCGACATGGTCGCGGTTTTCTTCCGTATCTTTCTTGATTTGTTCGTAAATCGACTTGTCAACCGCATCATAATCGTCCGGATGAACCATTCCGCGAAACGTATAGCCTGTGAGTTCTCTGAATTCGTCCTCGTTTTTGCAGCCGAACATCTCGAATACAGCGGAGTTCGCATAAATAATTTCAGTTATTTCATCGGCGCGGTAAATGAAGAAGCCTCCGGGAATTTGCTCTCCTATCCAGCCAACCGCAGACATAATGTTACCGTTTTGAAAAAGATTTCCTGTTTGCGGCATATTAATCCTCCGTTCCCTGACAGTCACCAATACTAATTTCCGATAGGCAGTAGACTTGGATTTGCGAAAAACAAACCGCAAAGGCTGTCTGCTTTTTAACAGGTATTAGTATTAAGTCTTATTTTATTATAATACATACGTCAGTAAAATACAATAAAAATATGTGCTTCTGTTCGCAAAAAAATAATTATATAAACAATTTTTAAACGCAAAAGCGCAGAATGAACATTTTTTACATTCATTCTGCGCGCACTTATTCTGTTAAAATTTCAGGTCATACCAAAGCAGGAACGCGTAAACAGCGTAAATTCTGCTCCACAAAGCTTCCTCGCCCGCAAGGTAGCGTGTCCACCAAGCCTTAAGCTCAGTCTGATTGAAAAACCTTTGCGAGGTTTCTCCGAAAAGTTTTTCCGCGATCGGAAGGTTAAACTGGGCGTTCGCAAGCCACTTTCGCACGGGCACGGCGAATCCGACCTTTTTGCGGAAGGCCACCTCATCGGGCAGCTTTGAAGAAGCCGCCTTGCGGAAAGCATACTTGTTGAAGTCCTCAAAGAACTTGTACTCAGCGGGAATTCTGCGTGCCACGTCAAACAGTCTGAGGTCGCTGAAAGGCGTGTGAAGCTCAATACCGCAGGCTGTGCTGGTGCGGTCGGTGTTGAGATAAATGTCGCCTTCAAGCCAAAGCGAGATGTCGACCGTAAGCTTTTGAGCAAGCTCGTCCTGCCCCTGAACCGACTTCCAGAGCTCCGCAACAGGCTCGGCGGGATCAACCGCCTCATCATAATCGAGCATTATTGATTTTACAACATCGCCCGACATTATGTGCGAGCAGGTAAGGTAAGTCCAGTCGGACGGAATATGGCGCTTGTGGGCGTTGTATCCGCCGAAAAACTCGTCGATTCCCTCGCCCGAATACACTACCTTTGCGTGTTCCCTTACGGCTGTGCAGCCGATTGAAAAAGCAACGGCGGAGGCGTCGCCGAGGGGCTGTCCCATTTTGTCTATAACAGTGGGAATACGCTCAAAGTATTCCTCGGGCGAAATCATTTTTACACGGAAATCCTTGCCGAGAACCTCGGCGGTAAGGCGGGCAAGCGCGGACTCGTCAAAGCCCGATTCTTCATACCCGATCGTGTTTGCGCACACGGCGTCGCTCGCCGCGAAAAGATAGGACGAATCCACTCCGCCCGAAAGAAAGCTCTCCTTATACGGAAGCTGAGCGTCGCCGCGTTCTTCACCGAGGATCTCCTCAACAACCTTTTCGATTTCAGCCGCCCATTCATCGGCGGTTTTGCTGTTATCCGGCTCAAATTCAGGCTTGAAGTAACGGTGAACTACGGCGTTTTTGCCGTCCCACTCAATATAACAGCCGGGCATCAGCTTATATACGCCCTCATAAAAGGTTTCCTCGCCGATCGGATAGCCATAGAACAGGTACTGCTGAAGCATACGCTTGTTAAGGCGCTTTTCAAAGCCGTCCGCGGCTGCAATTTCGTTGATATCGCCCGAATAAACAAGGTCGCCGTTTATTACGCTGTAGAACATCTGCTTTTGTCCGACCTGATCCCTGATTACAAAAAGCTTGCCTGCCTGAGCGTCAAAAACACCGATCGCGAACGCGCCGAAAATGTGCCCGGTCAAACCGGTCTGCCACCTTGAGTAAGCGTTTTTAATAATTTCCGCCTCGCGTTCTTCCCTGCTTAAGTCCGGCTTAATGCCGAGCTCGTCACAGAGTTTTTTCCAGTTGCGGATATAGCCGCTGAAATATTTTACTTGAACTTTTTCCGTATTAACCATATATACCTCCGTCGTAATACTAATTCCTGATAGAAAGTAGACTTATATAGGATATTTTTCGCAAGACAAGGCGGAGGACGCGGCAAGGCTGGCGCCTTGCAAGGACGACAACGCAGTATTGTGGAAAATAGACCGCAAAGATTGGCTGCTTTTTATTAGGTATTAGTATAAAGTGTCGTTTACTGTCAAAATTATAGCATTTTGAGGTACTGTAGTCAACATTTTTTATTTTCACAAAAATTCGAAAATTTTTCCGGATTTGTCATTATCTTGTCACAGTAAGTGTGATATTATTATTTCAACAAAAACGAAAGGGGAAGTTCAAATGTTAAAACTTTTATTTTTAGCGGCAATGGGAATTTCGGCGGCAACAGCCGTTACCGCAGGCAGGATATCGCTCAGCAGGTCAAAAAAGACCAAGGATTCACAGTCTGTGACAACAAAGGCTGTTCTCCCCGAAAACGAAGAAGTTTCCTATGATGAGCCGACAACAAAAGCATACGGAATGGACTATATGTATGTTTAAGAAAATTAACAACAGTTAACGGAGCTGACGCGGAATTATCGCAGCAGCTCCGTTATTATTTTATGATTAATTACGGCATAATTTTTTTGTAAAGCTCTTTTAGCTCCTCAACGCTTGTGTCACGGGGATTTCCGGGACGGCAGGCGTCGGCATATGCGTCCTGAGCCAGCTGCTCAAGATCTTCTTCCCTGACCTTTTCGTTCTTTTCGGGGATCCCGACGTCGGCGGAAAGCTGCTTAACAGCGTCAACCGCGGCTTTTCTGTATTCCTCGCAGGACATCTCATCAACACCCTGAACTCCCATAGCCCTTGCGATCTCGCGGAATTTTTCGCCCGTGTATTCCTGATTGTACTCCATAACGATCGGCAGCATCATTGCACAGGCAACGCCGTGAGGTGTGTCGTAGTGAGCGCCGAGCGTGTGAGCGATCGAATGGGCAATTCCCAAGCCTACGTTTGAAAAGCCCATTCCGGCAACATATTGTGCAAGCGCCATTCCCTCGCGGTTTTCGGGAATGTTTTCAACCGCGCCTCTCAGATTTTTCGAGATAAGGCGAATAGCCTCGAGGTGGAACATATCGGTCATTTCCCAAGCCGCCTTGGTGGTGTAACCCTCGATGGCATGCGTGAGCGCGTCCATACCTGTAGCGGCGGTGAGTCCCTTCGGCATTGAGGACATCATGTCGGGATCAACTATAGCAACCTCAGGAATGTCGTGCTCGTCAACGCAAACAAACTTGCGTTCCTTTTCGGTGTCGGTTATAACATAATTGATTGTAACCTCGGCAGCTGTACCCGCGGTTGTGGGAACGGCGATTGTCGGAACAGCGTGATTTTTGGTGGGAGCAACTCCTTCAAGCGAACGGACGTCTGCAAACTCGGGGTTGGTGATAATTACGCCGATCGCCTTAGCTGTATCCATTGAAGAACCGCCGCCGATTGTGATGATCGAGTCTGCGCCGCATGCCTTGAAAGCCTCAACGCCGTCCTTAACATTTTCGATTGTGGGATTTGGTTTGATTCCCGAATAAACCGTGTACGGGATTTTTGCCTCCTCGAGCAAATCTGTAACCTTAGCGGTTACACCAAATTTAATAAGATCAGGATCGGAGCACACAAAAATGTGCTTAAAGCCTTTTGTTTGAGCAATTTCGGGAATTTCCCTGATTGCGCCTTTGCCGTGGTGCGATACCATGTTGAGTATTATTCTGTTTGCCATTTTTTTACCTCCTGAATTAATTGGCGTTTTGTTTATATTATTAGTATAACTCCAACAGCAAGCAAACTCAAGCACAAATTATCAAATTTTATCAGATTTTATCAAAAGTTTTCACGATTTAAAAAGCGGCTCAGTTAACCTGAGTCGCTTTTTTCGTCACCTGTTGTTTTATTATCTTTATGCTTTGGTTTATTCTTGCGGCTGCGCCGCAGCATTACAATAAGAACTACCATTATGATCACAAACAGCAGGAATCCTACGAGTATTCCTCCTATTGTCCAGAACGACAGGCGGTATCCGAAGAAAAACATATAACCTTCGCCGCCCGTTACCGCGTTGATATCGGTTTTATCGTTGGGATCATAAGGAACACGTTTGCCGCGCACAAGCAGGCGGTGGGTGTTGATTGTGTAGGGGGTGCAGGTAATGAGAGTCATATAATCCTTGTCGTGTTCAATGTAGAGGTTTGAAGTGTCGTTAGGCAAAACAACCTTGATTTGATCGACATCATACTTCAAAACGCGGTCAAGAACATAAATATAAAAACTGTCGCCCACTTCCATATCGGTAAGATAATCAAAAAAGGTTTGCGTCGGGTACGCCGAATGAGCCGAAATTACGCTGTGCGTTCCCGTGCCGCCAACAGGCAGCGAGGTGTTTTCAAGGTGACCGGC
>CADAYK010000091.1 GCA_902792105.1 uncultured Ruminococcus sp. | reverse complement strand
TTGTGGAAAATAGACCGCAAAGATTGGCTACTTTTTATTAGGTATTAGTATTAATTTATGGTTTTATTTTACCACACAACAGACTTAAAGTCAATTTATTATAAAATGAAAAAGGCCTGCCGAAGCAAGCCTTTTTATTGTAGTATTAAATTAATACATTCCGCCCATGTCGGGTGCTGCCGGAGCGGCTGCCGGAGCAGGCTCCTTGATGTCAGCAACAAGGCTCTCGGTGGTGAGTACCATTGAAGCGACAGATGAGGCGTTCTGCAGAGCCGAACGTGTAACCTTTGTCGGGTCAACAATTCCTGCCGCCGCCATGTCGGTGTATTCCTCGGTCAGCGCGTTGAAGCCGTAGCCGACCTTGTTTTCGCGCTTGATGTTTTCGGCAATCACGCTGCCTTCAAGACCTGCGTTAGCGGCGATCTGGCGGAGCGGTTCTTCAAGAGCCTTGAGAACGATTGCAGCGCCTGTTTTCGCGTCCCCCTCGAGGGTATCAACAAACGCCTGAACAGCAGGGATAGCGTTCATGCAGGCAATTCCGCCGCCTGCTACGATGCCTTCCTCAACGGCTGCCTTTGTTGCCGCGAGAGCGTCCTCGATGCGGAGCTTCTTCTCCTTCATTTCAACCTCGGTAGCAGCGCCGACCTTGATTACAGCTACGCCGCCGGCGAGCTTTGCAAGGCGCTCCTGAAGCTTTTCACGGTCAAAATCGGAGGTTGTGGTTTCGATCTGCTGACGGATCTGGTTAACTCTGCCCTTGATAGCGTCCTTGTCGCCTGCGCCGTCAACGATGATCGTGTTTTCTTTTTCGATCTTTACCTGACGTGCTGTGCCGAGCTGGTCGATCGTTGTGTCCTTAAGCTCAAGACCGAGCTCTGAGGTGATTACCGTGCCGCCTGTGAGGGTAGCGATATCCTGGAGCATTTCCTTTCTTCTGTCGCCGAAGCCCGGAGCCTTAACGGCTACGCAGGTGAAGGTTCCGCGAAGCTTGTTGAGCACGAGAGTTGTAAGCGCCTCGCCTTCAACGTCCTCGGCGATGATGAGGAGCTTTCTGCCGGACTGAACGATCGATTCAAGAACCGGAAGGATTTCCTGTGTGTTTGAAATTTTCTTGTCTGTGATAAGAATGGCGGGGTTGTCAAGCTCGGCAACCATCTTGTCGGTGTCGGTTACCATGTAAGGAGCAATGTAGCCGCGGTCGAACATCATGCCTTCAACTACCTCGCTGTAGGTGTCGGCTGTTTTGCTCTCCTCAACGGTGATAACGCCGTCGGTCGTAACCTTTTCCATTGCCTCGGCAATGAGCTTGCCGATGAATTCATCCTGTGATGAAACAGTGGCAACACGCGCGATGTCGTCGGTGCCTGTGACCTGCTGGCTGTTTTCGATAACAGCCTTGACAGCTACGTCAACAGCGTCGGCGATTCCCTTTTTGAGGATCATGGGGTTAGCGCCTGCGGTAACGTTCTTCATACCCTCGCGGATAAGCGCCTGGGCAAGCAGAGTGGCGGTTGTTGTGCCGTCGCCCGCAACGTCGTTGGTCTTGATTGAAACTTCCTTTACAAGCTGAGCGCCCATGTTTTCAAAGGGATCGTCAAGCTCGATTTCCTTGGCGATGGTAACGCCGTCGTTGGTGATAAGCGGAGCGCCGTACTTTTTATCGAGCACAACGTTTCTGCCCTTGGGGCCGAGTGTGATTTTTACGGTGTCGGCAAGCTGGTCGATGCCTGACATAAGTGCTTTTCTGGCGTCCTCGCCGTATACGATTTGTTTAGCCATAGTAAATATACCTCCCGATTACTCTAATGTTGCGAGAATGTCGGACTGACCGACAATTGTGTATTCCTCGCCGTCGATCTTAACCTGTGTGCCTGCGTACTTTGACGCGATAACCTTGTCGCCTTCCTTAACGTACATTTCAACTTCCTTGCCGTCAACAACGCCGCCGGGGCCAACAGCGACAACTGTTGCGAACTGGGGCTTTTCCTGAGCGGCGGAAGAAAGAATAATGCCGCTTTTGGTTTTTTCTTCGGCTTCTTCCACCTTTAATACTACTCTGTCAAGTAAAGGTTTGATTGTCATAATATATAGCCTCCTATAAATAATATGTTATGTGATTAGCACTCCTTATCTTTGAGTGCTAATATTATTATAATCCGTTTTTTGGATTTGTCAAGAAAAATTTGACTTTTTTTGACTTTTAATAAAATTTTATTTTTGTGCTGTTGTGCACAAAAGAGCCGCTTTGTCGTATTCACTAAAAGTATATTGACTTTTTAAGTGAAAAATAGTAAAATATAGTCAATTAAATATTATAGGAGTTTAATATGAAAATATCTAAAATCATAAAAAGCTCCGCGTGCGTGGCTTTGGCAGCATTAATGCTTTGCTCTGCCGCGTCCTGCGGAAAAAAGAAAAATGTTTCAACTGCACCAAAACCCACCTTCGGACACTTTACCAAGGACGGCTATGAGCTGCCCTATGAGTACAAGGACGGCTACAGAGCCACAATGAAGGTGCCGAAAAACACCGAATATGTCAACGTTACGACCACCCCCGGCGGCAACAAGGTCGTTCACATGACCACAACCGAAAGCGAAGAAACGGTCAACAAGTTTTATGAGGACTATTTTAAGGAACTTGTAAAGCTTAAGGCGGTCAAAAAGACCGACCAGTCTGTCGCCTATTATGACGAGCCGATAAGACTTATTCTTTTTAACCTGCACGTTTGGAATGTTGACGGAACAACCAACTTCTCGATCGGTACCCAGGCTTGCGAAAAGCTTGAAGAAGCAAAGCTGTGGCAAAAGGATGATTCAAAATCCGACGATAAAAAAAGCAGCGGCTCCGACAAGGATAAGAGCTCGGATTCGAGCAAGTCGTCAAGCTCGAGCAAAAGCGAGAGTTCAAGCAAGAGTGAGAGCAAGTCATCAAGCTCGAGTAAGAGCGAGAGCAAATCTTCAAGCTCGAGTAAGAGCGAGAGTTCAAGCAAGAGCGAGAGCAAGTCATCAAGCTCAAGCAAAAGCGAGAGCGGCAAAAAGTAACTGAAAATATTATTTTAAAAGGTTCGGCAGAAAAAACTGCCGAACCTTTTGTTATGTTATTATGTTGTTGATATTATCAGTTCCACCAGCCGGTATAGGTTACTCTTTCGTTATTGGGATCCGTACATCCGGTAATAACGAAAATATTGCCGTCGAAGGCTTCGATCGACTGCGGCAATCCGTAGCTTTGATTGTCACCGACGGTGCTTGCTCTTGTAACCGCATACCCTTGGGCATAGTATGTTCGGTTATACGAGCCCTTCTTTACAAAACCGACCTTTTTACATTCGTCGATTTCGCGGACTTTAACGGCAGGTATCGTAAGCGAATAAACGCTGCAGGAGCCCTGTTCAAAGGTTTCGCCTGAAAAATCGGAATAAATGTCGTAGTCAGGCTCGGGCGTCATCTGCATTCTGGCAGCGTCCTTGTAGCTGTTTTCGTTGCTGTAATAGAATTCTACGCCCGTGTCCCAGCTGTCAACTGCCTTTACCGCATTGGGAACGGCAAAGTAAATCGTTATTTCCTCGTTGTCGCCTGCGGTGTAAACATCGCGTGTTTTCCACTGACCGACATATGTAGCTACCGAAATTCCGGTTTTTGTCTGTCCGCTGATAACAAACACCTGACCTTCAAGGTCATTAAGTGTTCTTTTCGCGCCGTAGGTTCCGTCAAATGAATTTGTCTTTGCTTTAAGCACATTCATCATAATCGAGGTTCTGTTCCCGGCTCCTGCTTTCTTAAAGCCGACATATGCCGCCGAATCAACAGCATTTGCCTGTGTGTCGGTAAGCGTTATTGCGTAAATGTACCATCTGCCGTTCTTTATTGTCATGTCGCCGCTGTTGGTTACCTTGGTGGTTTCCTTGGTGTTGAACAGGTCAACGGTTTCCATATCGGCAAGAGCCGCGGTGTTGCCGTAGTAAAGCTGCATGGAATCCCATCTTGAATAGTTTGTGTTAGCCATGGGAGCGGCAGCCTTAACGGTTACATAGCTGTTTATCCAGTAGCCCATATATGAAATCGGCGAGGTTGAACCGTAGGAAGCGTTCGCGAATACAAATGTTTTGCCGTCAAAGCCGCCGGCGCCTGACGCCGCAGAGGAATAGTTTGCGTATTCGCCGGTCGCCGCGCTGAACACATTCGCGTTCTTGGCAAGCTTGGTTCTGTTGACATTATCGGAGGTTGCAAAGCCGGCAAACTTGGAAGCGTCAACCGCCTGAATCTGCTCCGCGGTCAGGGTAACCGAATAAATTTTCCACGCGCCGGGAGTGATGATCGTGGAATTAAAGGTGCCGGTTGTATAGAACTTCTCCCCTGTGTCGGTCATGCTGACCTTAGTAAGATCATCGAAGTTTGTTGTGTTGCCGTAATAGAAAACAGCATCGCTCCATGTGTATCTTGACGCGAAAGTGCTTACGGGTGCCGCAAGCTTTATAGTAATGTCTGTTTTCTGAGGAATATCGGGTTGCTCGGTTGTGGGTTCTTCGGTTGTGGGTTCAACAGTTGTGGGTTCTGCGGTTGTAGGTTCCGCGGTTGTGGGTTCTTCGGTTGTGGGTTCTTCGGTTGTCGGTTCAACAGTTGTGGGTTCAGCTGTTGTAGGCTGCTCAACGGGATACTCAAGGTTGAGAGCTGCTGCTACAACAGAGGGAGCTGCCATCTTAAGGGTAACGAGGTAACCGTTGTAATAATCTTCCTCATACTCAATGTAATCTACGAGGCATGTATCGTCGGCAGGATGAACTGTACCTGTTTCGATAGCTTCGGCGTTGTCTTTCATATACTGATTGTAAACGTCAAGAGCTGTTGTCTGGAGAGCTTCAACGGTGTCCTTGTTGCATCCGCCGCCCTTCTGAGCTGAAGCTTCGGTCTTTTCCCACTGATAGAAGGGGTTGTTAACCGGGTTTGTGAGATACTTCTTAAGAGAGTCGGACAAGGGCTTAGCCTTGGGCATTGAAGCGGGGAAGTAACCGTCAAGAACGTTGTTCAAAGAGGTGATACCTGCTTTAATACCGCACTTGTCGGAATTGTTTCTCCAAGCTGCGCAGAAGTCCTTCTTAGAAGAGTCGGCAGCGTTCTCTCTTGAAGGAGTAGTCTCGGTGATATAGATTGTGTCGCCGAGGCAGTCACTTGTCATTGTGAGGTCGGTTGTCTGATAACCC
>CADAYK010000090.1 GCA_902792105.1 uncultured Ruminococcus sp. | reverse complement strand
CTGTGCAGAACTTACTGTTCTGTTCAATATTGGCGCCGCAGTGCGGACAAATGTTTTTAAGCGGTGTTCCGCATTTTTTACAGAACTTCGCGGTGTTCGGGTTTTGCGTCTTGCAGGAAGGACAAACCACCTGACCGGCGCCGACTATGGCTCCCGAGCCGTTGATGGCTACCTGTCTGCCGCCCAGAATTATCCCCTTTTCAACAGTCGCGAAAATTTCGGACGGAAGCTTTTTTTGACGGATAGCGCCGAAGCCCGCGCTGACCGCCAGCGGCCAAGCGATAAACCAGCCCACAGCGCCCGCGCCGATTTTGTCCGACCACTGTCCTTCGCCGACAGTAACGTTTAAAACGTCGTTTATCAGCATAAAGTGCACGGTTATCGCAAGACGCGTACCGCTTATTGTTTTCCAGCCGTCAGCCCTCTGGCTTGCCTGAAGAACATATCCGTCGGTAGTTCGCGACGACTGGGTTTCCATTGATTTTTCAACCTGAAGATAGTTTGACACATAAGTTACCAGATCCTCAAGCTCCATGTCGGGATTCATTCGAAACGCCCGTGATTCATTTGCCATAATTATTCACTCCTTAGTGTTTTTGCTCATTGCATTTGCAACCGCGATAAAATTCTTGTGATTTTATACATTAATCACAAACATTTTACAGCGGTTATATCTCTATTGATAACAGTATATCATATGATGACATAAAATACAATACAAATTGCCAAAAAGAACAAGACGCGATCTGACATCATAGCAGCCTCCGCTCACAAAACTACACATTTATTGAAATAAATTCTTATTTGCTATTGTAAAAAATACCAAATTGATGTATAATATATATGAATGTAAAATTATCTACATTTACAAAATTATTATATAAAGAAAGGATGTTTTTACCATGCAGCTAAACAAAGTTTCAGTTGACGACATCAATGTAAAAGGCAAAAAAGTTTTGGTTCGCGTTGACTTCAACGTGCCCCTCAAGGAAGGCGTTATCACCAACGACAACCGTATTCAGGCGGCTCTGCCCACCATTAAAAAGTTGATCGCCGACGGCGGCAAGGTTATTCTTTGCTCTCACCTCGGCAAGCCCAAGAACGGTCCCGAGGAAAAGTTCAGCCTCGCTCCCGTAGCTGTTCGCCTTTCCGAGCTTCTCGGTCAGGACGTTGTTTTTGCCAATGACGACGAGGTCGTAGGCGAAAACGCCAAGAAGGCTGTTGCCGAAATGAACGACGGCGACGTTGTTCTTCTTCAGAACACCCGTTTCAGAAAAGAAGAGACCAAAAACCTTGAGCCCTTCTCCGAAGAGCTTGCTTCTCTTGCCGAAGTATTTGTAATGGACGCTTTCGGCTCTGCTCACCGCGCTCACTGCTCAACCGCGGGCGTTACCGACCACATCAAGGACACTGCCGTTGGTTACCTTATGCAGAAGGAAATCAACTATCTTGGCAACGCTGTTGAAACTCCCGTTCGTCCCTTCGTTGCTATTTTGGGCGGCGCAAAGGTTGCCGACAAGCTCAACGTTATCTCTAACCTCCTCGAAAAGTGTGACACACTTATCATCGGCGGCGGCATGGCTTACACCTTCCTCAAGGCTCAGGGCAAAGAGGTCGGAAAGTCACTTGTTGACGACACAAAGCTTGACTACTGCAAGGAAATGATCGCAAAGGCAGAGCAGCTCGGCAAAAAGCTTCTGCTCCCCGTTGACACCACTATCGCGGCTGAATTCCCCAACCCCATCGACGGTCCCATCGACGTTCAGATCGTTGACGTTGACGCTATTCCCGCCGACATGGAAGGCCTTGACATCGGCACAAAGACTCAGGAGCTCTTCGCCGACGCTGTTAAAAGCGCAAAGACCGTTGTTTGGAACGGACCCATGGGCGTATTCGAGAACCCGACTCTTGCTGCGGGCACAATCGCTGTTGCAAAGGCTCTTGCCGAGACCGACGCAACAACCATCATCGGCGGCGGCGACAGCGCGGCTGCTGTTATCCAGCTTGGCTTTGCGGACAAGATGAGCCACATTTCAACAGGCGGCGGCGCTTCGCTTGAATACCTCGAGGGCAAAACCCTTCCCGGCATTGCCGTGATCGCCGACAAATAATTTTATAACAATAATATCGCGGATTTGACCGCATATTGAACACCTACCTTTGCGGAGCAAAATGACACTGTTTGCTCCGCAAATCATTACTGAAAGGACTGAACCGTTATGGATAAAGCAAAGAGAAAGGCGATCATCGCCGGCAACTGGAAAATGAACAAGACTCCGTCCGAGGCAAAGGCTCTGCTTGAAGAGATCAAGCCCCTTGTTTCCGACGCTGACTGCGAGGTTATCGCCTGCGTTCCCTATGTAGATTTGGCTGCTGCCGTTGAGACCGTTAAGGGCTCAAACGTTAAAATCGGCGCCGAAAACGTTCACTGGGAAGAAAAGGGCGCTTTCACCGGCGAAATTTCAACCGGTATGCTCAAGGAAATCGGCGTTGAGTATGTTGTACTCGGACACTCCGAGCGCAGACAGTACTTCGGCGAGACCGACGAAACCGTTAACAAAAGAACCAAGGCAGCTCTCGCGGCAGGCTTAAAGCCCATCGTTTGCGTAGGCGAACTGCTTTGGGAGCGCGAATGCGACATCACCGAGGAAGTCATCGCGCGCCAGATCAAGCTTGACCTCTGGGACGTTACCGAGGACGAGCTCAAAAACGTTGTTATCGCTTATGAGCCTGTTTGGGCTATCGGCACAGGCAAAACCGCCACAGCCGACCAGGCAGAAGAGGTTTGCGCGTTTATCCGCGCTCAGCTTGCAAAGCTTTACAATCAGGCCGCTGCCGACGCTGTTACCATCCAGTACGGCGGAAGCATGAACGACGGCAACGCGGACGAGCTTCTCGGCAAGACCAACGTTGACGGCGGACTCATCGGCGGCGCTTCTCTTGTTGCCGAAAAATTCGCCGCTATCGTAAAAGCCGCAAGCAAATAATTTACTTCGCGTTCTTGATGTCGGTTATAGTGATTATGTCGGCATTTCGCGAGAAAACATAATCTATCGGAAGCTTTGAGGGCAATGGGAACGGCGTTGGATATTAGATGTTCTCACTGCAAAATGCATCGAACCCTACAAATAATCAAACCGTCCATATTAATACATCCGGGAACAGGAGTGTTTTTCCAAACACATCTGTCTGCCCGACCGAAACTAACCACTAACCACTAACCACTGCTCACTAAAAACTTACCACTACATGCTAAATCTTAATAAAACGCAAAAACTAATCCACACGAAAGGACTTTACAAATGAAAAAGCCTTTGATACTAATGATTCTGGACGGCTTTGGAATCGCCAAAAAGGGCGAGGAAAACGCCAGCGCGATCATCGCGGCAAAAACTCCGAATCTTGACAGGCTGTTCCGCGAAAACGCGCTGACACAAATCGGCGCATCGGGCATGGACGTCGGACTTCCCGACGGTCAAATGGGCAACAGCGAGGTTGGTCACACCAACATCGGCGCGGGACGCATTGTTTATCAGGAGCTCACCAGGATCACCAAAACCATTAATGACGACAAGCTCAAGGACAACGAACCGATTGTTAACGCCATTGACAACGCGCTTAAAAACGGCACCGACCTTCACCTTATGGGCTTGCTTTCACCCGGCGGCGTTCACAGCCACATTACCCACCTTTACGGTATTGTGGAGCTGTGCAAGGCAAAGGGACTTAAAAACGTTTATATTCACGCTTTTCTTGACGGCCGTGACGTTCCGCCGTCATCGGCAGCCGAATACATTGCCGACGCAATGAAAAAGCTCGACGAGATCGGCGTGGGCAAAATCGCCACCGTTATGGGACGTTACTACGCAATGGACAGAGACAACCGCTGGGAGCGCGTTGAAAAGGCTTATGCCGCGCTGGTTTACGGCGAGGGCGTAGAAGCCGAATGTCCCGTTTGCGCGGTCAAGAACAGCTATGAGCAGGGCGTTACCGACGAATTTGTCGTGCCCTGTGTTGTAAAGGGCGGCGCGACCATTAAGCCCAACGACAGCGTTATTTTCTACAACTTCCGCCCCGACCGCGCGCGAGAGATCACACGCACGCTGGTTGACCCAGACTTTAACGGCTTTGAGCGCAAAAACGGCTTCTTCCCTCTCACCTATGTTTGCATGACGCAGTATGACGCAACCATGCCAAACGTTGAGATCGCCTTCAAGCCCCAGACCTTAAAGAACACCATGGGCGAATATATTTCGAGCCTCGGCATGAACCAGCTCAGGATCGCCGAAACCGAAAAGTACGCTCATGTAACCTTCTTCTTCAACGGCGGCGTCGAAAAGGTTTACGACGGTGAGGACAGGATCCTTGTTAAATCTCCGTCGGTCGCTACCTATGACCTCCAGCCCGAGATGAGCGCCTACAAGGTTACCGAAAAAATCTTGCCCGCGATCGAAAGCGGCAAGTACGAAATGATCATCCTCAACTTTGCCAACTGCGACATGGTTGGTCACACAGGCGTTTTTGAGGCTGCTGTCAAGGCGGTTGAGGCGGTTGACGACTGCGTGGGACAGGTTGTTGACGCTATCCTTAAAATGGGCGGCGCGGCTATCATCACCGCCGACCACGGCAACGCCGACAAGATGTTTGAGGAGGACGGCAAGCCGTTCACCGCTCACACCACCAACCCCGTTCCGTTCTGCGTGATCGGTTACGACTGCAAGCTGCGCGAGGGCGGCGTGCTTGCGGACATCGCCCCCACCATGCTCAAAATTATGGATCTTCCCCAGCCCGAGGAAATGACCGGAACCTCCATTATCATTTAAAACCTACATCATAAATTACAGGGTTCGGCTTTGCCGTGCCCTGTTTTTTGGCTTTCTTTTGGTGCTAAGTAATCCAATCAAGCGTGTTTATCCTGTCGATTTCGCCGAGGTCATAGGAGCGTTCGCCGTGCGGCTTTTCGCGCCCGTTGTCAAACACCCCCTCGGCGACGCGCACAAGGTTGTTTTCCTCAAGCAGCCAGTCAAAGTTGCAGCCCTTCCAATTTCCCTCGTAGCCGCAAAGAAAGCCGGAACCCGTGACCTTGTAAAAATATTCTTTAAAAGAATCAACGCCCAGCTCCTTTAGCAGCTTGTCCGGCGCTTGTCCGTCAGCTTTCGAACCTGTGGAAGCTCAAAGCAGATACTGTTATAAGTCTCAAAAACCTGAAAACAAAACTCGTCGGAACACTCACCGGCGGCTTCGCCGCCAAAATCCATAGAGTGTTTGTCCTTGTCTTTATCTTTATCTTTGTCTTTGTCCTTGTCTTTGTTTTTGTCTTTGTTTTTGTCTTTGTCTTTGTCTTGGTTACGGTCGTATACGGTCGTAGAAAAATATTTCTTTTTAATGTTTTTTCTGTTTTGCTCACACTTTTTTGAGTGTTAGCAGTGAAATTCGGCTTGGAACCTGAGTTTACAAACTCAAAAATAGCTTTAAACAATTTTCCGGCATCGTTGTCCGACAGCATATTTACAATTTTTTCATTGTCGTTAAATATCTGAAAATACTTTGGATTGGTCATAAAAATAAAAACCCCTTTCACTTATACACGGAAATAGGGGAAAAATTGCAGTTAAATATGCAATTTTTTAATTACAATTTTGTAACCTTATATATTTTTGTACAGATGACTAAAATAATTGAAGTTTAACACGGAATAGTTTATAATAATAACAGACAAATTTTTACGGAGATGCACATGTTTAAACTGCGAAGATTTTTAAAGGATTACAAAAAAGAAGTCATAATCGGGCCGCTGTGCAAGCTTTTCGAGGCGGTTTTGGAGCTGCTTGTGCCGCTGGTTATGGCTGACATTATCAACGTGGGGATCAACACCCTGCACGACGGCGGCTATGTGCTGCGCATGGGCGGACTGATGTTGCTTTTGGCGGCTTCGGGACTTTGCAGCGCGCTGTTTTGCCAGTACTTTGCTTCAAAGGCTTCTCAGGGCGCGGGAACAAAGATCCGCCGCGAGCTGTTTTCGCACATCAGCACGCTGAGCTACGCCGAGCTTGACAGGCTTACAACGCCGTCGCTCATCACGAGGATGACCAACGACGTCAACCAGGTTCAGCAGAGCATAGCGATGTGTATACGCCTTTTGACGCGCGCTCCTTTCATTATCGGCGGCTCGCTTATAATGGCAATGACGATCAACCTTAAAATGTCGCTGATCTTCTTTGCAGCCTCGGCGCTGATCGCGCTCACTCTGTTTTTGATCATGAAGCTAAGCGTGCCGGTGTACTCGGCAATTCAGAAAAAGCTCGACAAAATCGGCTTGATAAGCCGCGAAAACCTTTCGGGCAACAGAGTTATAAGGGCGTTTTCCAAACAGGCGGCGGAAAACAGGCGCGTTGACGCGGCAACCGACGATCTGGCGCGCGCCTCAATTCGCGTCAGCCTGCTTTCGGCGCTGCTCAGCCCCGTGACCTACGCCGTTACAAACGCGGCGATTATAGCTATTGTGTGGTTCGGCGCGATAAACGTTAACGCCGGCGGTATGCAGACGGGTGACATCGTGGCGCTTGTAAGCTATATGACACAAATTTTGCTTGCAATGATCGTTGTTGCAAACCTTGTCATATTAATGACAAGGTCAAGCGCAAGCGCAAAACGCATAAACGAGGTTTTTGAAACCAAGCCCTCGATCGTTGAAAAAAACAGGGATTATATTTCTGTTAAAGAAAATAGCAGTGAAAAACTGCGGTTTGAAAATGTTTGTTTCAGCTACAGCGGCAGCGAGGAAACGCTTACCGGCATAAGCTTTTCGGTAAAGCGCGGTCAGACCGTGGGTATAATCGGCGGCACGGGAAGCGGAAAATCAAGCCTTGTTAACCTGATACCGAGGTTTTACGACGTAAGCGGCGGCAGAGTGCTGCTTGACGGCGCCGACGTGCGCGATTATCCCTTTGCCCAACTTAGGGGACAAATTGGTATCGTGCCGCAGCACAGCGTGCTTTTCGGCGGTACGATACGCAGCAACATGCTTATAAGCGACCCGAAAGCCGGCGACAGCGAGATAATCGCGGCGCTTAAAACAGCTCAGGCTTATGAATTTGTGAGCAAGCTTGACGGCGGACTTGACGCCCGGGTTGAGCAGGGCGGAAAAAACTTCAGCGGCGGACAGCGCCAAAGGCTTTGCATAGCGCGTGCGCTTGTCGGAAAGCCCGAGCTTCTTATACTTGACGACAGCTTTTCGGCGCTTGACATGGCGACCGACGCCGCGCTTAGGCGCGCGCTGAGGGACACGCTTACGCAAACTACCGTAATTATCGTTACACAGCGGTGCTCGTCGATAAAAAACGCCGGGCTTATAATCTGTATGGACGACGGAAAAACAGCAGGTCAGGGCACACACGAAAAGCTGCTTGAGAGCTGCGAAACCTACCGCGAGATTTTCCGCTCGCAGCAGAGCGCGGAGGTGGGAGCATGAAGCAATCCGCGATAATCTTAAAGATTTTAAAAAAAATAAAGCCTTACGGGCTTTTGCTTGCAGGCGCGCTTTTCAGCGCCGTAGTCAGCATATCGCTTACGCTTTTAATACCCGTGCTAATAGGCACGGCGCTTGATGAAATAGTCGCCCGCGGCAAGGTAGACTTTGCGGACGTCGCAAAAATTTTGGGTCACATTGCCGCCGCGATCGGCGGCGTGAGCCTGTGCCAGTGGACAATGAACAGCTTTGTTAACGCGCTTAGCTTCAAGACCGTGCGCGACCTGAGGCGCGACATCTTCCGCAAGCTGAATTCGGTGCCGCTGTCATACATCGACAGCCATCCGCACGGCGACCTTATAAGCCGCGTGATAAACGATGTTGACGCTGTGGGCGACGGTCTTACCCAGCTGTTATTACAGCTGTTTTCGGGAATAATCACAATTGCCGGAACGCTTATATTTATGCTCGGGATCGACTGGAAAATCGCCCTTACCGTGGTCGTGCTTACTCCGCTGTCGCTTTTCGCGGCAGGCTTTATAGGCAAGCTCACGCACAAAAACTTTACAGATCAGCAGATCCTGCAGGGCGAGATTTCTTCTTATGTCGAGGAATATGTGGGAAATATGCGGCTTGTTCAGGCGTTTTCCTGCGAGGAAAGGGCAAACTCAGGGTTTGACAAATACAACACCGAGCTTTACGGCGTAGGCTTTAAGGCTCAGTTTTCGGGCGCGCTCGCCAATCCCGTTACGCGGTTTGTAAACGCAATGGTTTACGCCGCCGTCGGCATTTTCGGCGCTCTGTCGGTAATCGGCGGAGGGCTTTCGGTCGGTCAGCTTTCGTGCTTTTTGACCTACGCCAATCAGTATACAAAGCCGTTCAACGAGGTAACGGGAGTGCTTACGCAAATTCAAACGGCGCTTGCGGCGGCAGGAAGGGTTTTTGAGCTGCTTGAAGCTCAGGATGAAAGCCCCGACAGCGACAAGCCCGCGCAAAAATCGTGCAGGGGCAGCGTATGCTTTGAGAACGTCAGCTTTTCATACAACCCGGGCAAGCCGCTTATCAGGGACTTTTCGCTAAGAGTCAAAAGCGGAACTCACGTTGCTGTCGTGGGACCCACGGGCTGCGGCAAAACCACGCTTATCAACCTGCTTATGCGGTTTTACGACGTGAACAGCGGCAGGATCACCGTTGACGGAACCGACGTTCGCGATATCAGCCGCGGCGACCTGCGCAAAAGGTTCGGAATGGTGCTTCAGGACAGCTGGCTTTTTGAGGGCACGATCATGGACAACCTGCGCTACGGCAATGAAAACGCCACCGAAAAGCAGGTTATCGCCGCGGCAAAGGCGGCTTACGCCCACAGCTTTATACGCAGGATGCCTCAGGGCTATCAAACCGTGATAAGCGAGGGCGGCGGCAACCTCAGCCAAGGTCAAAAGCAGCTTTTGTGCATAGCCAGGGCAATGCTTACCGAGCCTGAAATTTTGATTTTGGACGAGGC
>CADAYK010000089.1 GCA_902792105.1 uncultured Ruminococcus sp. | reverse complement strand
TTCTACAGCCGACAGCGCGCCTTGGGAGGGCGTTTTGATCGATCAAAAGTATCAGCTGAAAAGTGACTCAACCATGCTTTCCGTTGTTGAAGATGTATTCAAAGACAACAATGTGAGCTACAGCCTTAATCAATACAGCTATCTTTCCGAAGTAAACGGACTTTCGGAATACGCCTTCAACGGTTCGGGCGGCTGGATGATGACTCTCAATGATTGGTTTACCAGCGAGAGCAGCAGCGCATACACGGTTTCAAACGGACGGTTATCAGACGGTGACGTAATTACGGTACAATATTCATGCTCGTGGGGCTCTGACATCGGCAGTCTTTGGGGAGACACCAACACGCAACTAAAGAATATTACCTTAGACGGTGCTGAGTTTGCTTGGGCAGAGGAGTTTACACCCTCCAAAACCGAATACACCATTGTTCTGAATCCTGATAACGAAAGCGATAAAATCGGTGTTATACCCGAAGCCTTTAACAAAAATTATCAGGTTAAGACTTATCTTAATCAGTACACACCCGATCAGCCCGGCACTGAGATTAAAGCTTTAACCAAAGAGCTGAGCGTTAAGGAAGGCGATGTTATTTACATCGGAGTGGGCAATGAAAACTGGGCTTCTATGAATGAGAAAACTTCCGAAACTGTTTATAAGCTTACGGTTAAGAGCCATCCTGCCAAGGGCGACGTTAACAACGACGGAGTATTGAATATTAAAGACGCTACACTTATTCAAAAGTATTTGGCAAAAAGCACGCAATTTAGCAGATTACAAGCTTTAACTGCTGATGTAAACGGCGACGGAACGGTTAATATTTCCGACGTTACCGTTATTCAGAAATTAATTGCAAAAGCAAGCTGATAAAGGTTTATGATTAAAAAAATAACTTCTATATTATTAACGTTTGCGGTGTCGATGTGTACGGTTTTGTCCGTACACGCGGCAAGCAGTGATCAATTAAATATCAAGGCAGAATCAACGGCTGATTATCTTTTAACCTGTCCTGTTCCCAATGTTGCGTCAATAGGAGGAGAAAGCTTCACCGCTCAAAGTCAACCGAAAACTCGCGTATGATCATTGCCTTAACGGCGATAGGAAAGAATCCTCAAAATGTTTCGGGATATGATCTTTTAGCTCCGCTTGCGGATTTTAACTTTGTAAAAAAACAGGGGATAAACGGTCCTGTTTGGGCGCTCATAGCCTTTGATACGTTGCAGTACGAAATCCCGGTTGACTCATCGGTCAGCGTTCAAACCTCCCGTGAAAAACTGATTGATTACATACTGTCAAACCAATGCACGGACGGAGGCTGGGACTTGGACGGCGAATATTTTGACCCCGACGTAACCGGAATGGCAGTTCAGGCTTTGGCTCCGTATGTTAATAAGCACAGCGAAGTTAAGTCAGCGGTTGACAAAGCTCTGGAGGCAATGTCGAAAAATCAAAATGCCGACGGAAGCTTTTCAACCGCAGGTGAAAACACCCCCGAAAGCTGTGCTCAAATGATAACGGCTTTATCCGCTTTGAATATTGACTGCCTTTCAGACAACCGCTTTATCAAGAACAATAACTCTGTGGCGGACAGCCTGCTCGGTTTTTCTGTTGAAAACGGCTTTGAACATACAAAAGGTATGGGCTATAACCAGATGTCCACCGAACAAAGCTATTATTCACTTGTTTCATATCAAAGATATATAAGCGGTCAAAACACCCTTTATGATATGACCGATTTAATATCCCGCGGCGACGTCAATTTCAGCGGCTCCGCGACAATAACCGACGCAACTCTGATACAAAAGTACATTGCGCAAAGCACCGCGTTTACGTTATTACAACAAAAGGTTGCCGATTTCGATAAAAACGGCAGGGTAGATATCAATGATGTAACAGCACTTCAAAAGTATTTGGTAACGAAGTAGGTTTTAGCATGATTGGATTTGTTAAAAAATACAAGCTTTTTATAATCATAGGCGCAGTTATGCTTGCGGCGCTTGCCGTAACCTTTTTTCTCGGCGGCAATCACGTCGAAGAGGAAAAAACCGAATCACATAAATCAACTGCTGCTGCCACAATGTCCGAAGCAAGCACAATCGAATCCAAGCATGATGACAGGGAAAGCTCAACACAGCCGACAACCGTAAAGCCCAAGCGTAAAACCGCGTCAACAACTGTACAGTCAACCTCTCAAAGCTCAAATGCCGGATCCTCAGATCCGGTTCAAAATCCTAAAAGCGAACAAAGCAGTACAAGCCAAGCCTCACGCAATCAGTCATTCTCAATATCAAAAACCGAAAAACGAACCGCCCTGGATAAGTACAAAACCGAGCCTGTTCCGGAAGGGAAGCCAGAGCCTGTTGAACCCGAGGAGCAGACTGTAGCCGATAAAAAAGCCGAGGTCACATTGTCGATCTCATGTGCCTCGGTGCTGAGCAGACTCGATAAGCTTGACGAGGATAAGCTTGAGGTGATCCCGCCGGACGGTTGGATTTTAAAACCCGTTACGGTCACCGTAAATGAGGGCGAAACTGTTTTTGATGTTACTCAGCGTGTGTGCAGGGATAAAAAAATTCACATGGAATATTCCTTTACTCCCATTTATAACTCGGCTTATATCGAGGGAATAGGCAACCTGTATGAATTTGACTGCGGAAGCGGTTCGGGCTGGATGTACGAGGTCGATTCATGGTTCCCGGTTTACGGCTGTTCACGTTTTGTCCTAAAGGGCGGAGAAACAATAAACTGGAAGTACACCACCAATATAGGTAAAGATATCGGCAGCAGTTCACAGCAGTGGAACGAGGAATAGTATGAAAGATTCTTTTTCAAAACTTCATCCCATAAACAATATGCTGTTTTTTGTTTTCGCGATAACCTTTTCAATGTTCATAAACCATCCCGTATGTATAGCGATTTCATTAATTACAGCCGGCTTAACCGCAGTTTATCTTAACGGAAAACAAGCTTTGCTTTTTTCATTAAGGTTTTTGCTGCCGCTGATCATTCTTACAGCCGTAATTAATCCTGTTTTTAATCACAGAGGCGCTACGATTATAGAGTATTTGCCGTGGGGCAATCCTCTCACTCTTGAATCTGTAACATACGGACTTACAGCCGCAGTGCTGCTTTCATCGGCAGCGCTGTGGTTTTCGTGCTTTCACAAGGTAATGACCTCGGACAAATTTGTTTACCTTTTCGGGCGCGTTATCCCGTCTTTAAGCCTTGTGCTTTCAATGGCGCTGCGTTTTGTCCCGAGATTCAACGCTCAGCTAAAGCTTGTGCGCAAAGCTCAAAAGGCAATAGGAAGGGATATGTCCGACGGGACAATTCTTTTACGTATAAAAAACGGAGTTAAAATACTTTCACTTATGATCACCTGGTCGCTTGAAAACGCAATCGATACTTCGGATTCAATGAAAAGCCGCGGTTACGGGCTAAAGGGCAGAACCTCGTTTTCGATTTTTAAGTTTACCAAAAAAGATGCCTGCGTCTTAATTGCCATGCTTACAGAAGCAGCTGTTATAATTGTGCTTTTATTCCTCGGCTTTGCAAAATTCCGCTATTTTCCAACCATAAAGGGGAGCATGTTTGGCGCCGGTACAATTGTTTTCTATGCGGTGTACAGCCTTTTTCTGCTTATACCGCTGATAATCAACATAGGGGAGGGAGTAAAATGGAAGCGGTTAAAGTCTGCAATCTGACTTTCAGGTATCCCGAAACCGAAGAAGATGTTCTGCAAAATATATCTTTTACCGTTAACCAAGGCGATTTCGTCACACTATGCGGTGTTTCGGGAAGCGGAAAAACCACCCTGCTCCGTCATCTCAAGCCTGCGCTCACCCCTCACGGAAACCGCGATGGTGAAATAAGGGTTTTTGATAGAGAAATAAATACTCTTACTCAGCGTGAGCAAAGCTCAAAAATCGGTTATGTTATGCAGTCGCCCGAAAACCAGATCGTCACCGATAAGGTATGGCACGAGCTCGCGTTCGGGCTTGAAAGCCTTGGCTTCGATAACGGCACGATACGAAAAAGAGTAGCGGAAACCGCCGATTTTTTCGGTATAAGCAAGTACTTTGAAAGCGATGTAAGCACTCTTTCCGGAGGTCAAAAGCAAATTCTGAACCTTGCTTCGGTTATGGTGACCCGTCCTGATATTCTTATTCTTGATGAACCTGCATCCCAGCTTGACCCGATTGCGTCAAATGAATTTCTGTCCTTTGTCACGAGAATAAACCGTGAACTCGGCACAACGGTAATTATAACCGAACACAGGCTCGAGGATATTATTCCCGTAAGCGATACGGTCATCGTTTTGGAGGACGGAAAAATAGTTTCCTGCGACACTCCCCAAAAAACAGGCGTTAATCTAAAGAACGCAAACAGCAGGTGTTTTAAATCGCTGCCTGCTCCTATGCGTATTTGGCACGGGGTTGAGGATAATGTAACAACGCAATGTCCCGTAACCGTTGCGCAGGGCAAAAATTGGTTGAATGAATACATCCGCTCACATGAGCTGATTCCCTTATATCCCGAACCGTCCTTTGAATACGACGGAGTTTCGGTCGAGTTAAAGAACGTATATTTCCGGTATGAAAAGAACTCGGACGACGTGCTGAAGGGTATGGATTTTTCGGCGCGAAGGGGAGAGCTGATATCTGTACTCGGCAGCAACGGCGCGGGAAAATCAACCTTGCTTTCGGTGATCGGCGGTACAGAGGTTCCGTACAGCGGAAAAGTAAATGTAAACGGAAAATGCCTGACTCTGCCGCAAAACCCCCGTGTAATACTCGGCGGAAAAACAGTAAGGGACTGTTTATACGAAACCTTTGATAATTCAAAAACGCCGAAGTATGAACAGGACAAACAAATTAATATGGTTACAGGCTTACTCTCAATTAATTCACTTTTAAACCGTCATCCCTTCGATTTATCGGGAGGTGAGCAGCAAAAGGCAGGGTTTGCCAAGCTCTTATTGCTAAAGCCGGAAATAATTTTGCTTGATGAACCAACCAAAGGACTTGACACCGAAAGCAAAGAACAGCTTGCCGGTATAATCGGTATGTTGATCCGGTCAGGCGTTACTGTAATAACGGTAAGCCATGATGTGGAATTCAGCGCGAAATACAGTCATAAGTGCATGCTTATGTTTAACGGAGAGATAATCACCTCGGACACTCCGAGAAAATTCTTTGCTTCAAACAGCTTTTATGTCACGTCATCAAACAGAATGGCGCGAGGCATAATCAGCGACGCTGTTACTCCCGAAGATGTGATCTATTGCTGCACCGGAAAAAAGCAGCCGCCGGTAAAGGTTAAGCCGATGAACTTTTCCGAACCTTCGGACAACAATAATTCTATAAAAGAAAATAAAACGAAAGAAAGCTATCCTTTATGGAAAAAAATAATCTCTGTATTCGGTTTTGTTTTGCTTGCGGCGTCTATACTTCTAAATACAGAAGTGATAAAGCTTAACGGATACAGTGAAATACCGTTTGTTATAAAGCTTTTAACGGTTTTGGTTCCGCTTGTTTTGCTCATGATCTCGTTATCAGGAGTGACCAAAAAGCCGCCGCCGGATGATACATATATTACAAAAGGAAAGCTACCCAAACGGACAATAGCGGCTTCAATAATGATATTTGCCGCAATTCCGTTAACTGTTTTTGTCGGCACAACATATTTTGACGATCAAAAATATTTGTTTATATCTCTGCTTGTATTATTTGAGTGTATGCTGCCCTTCTTTCTTGTATTTGAGGGGCGAAAACCGCAGGCAAGAGAACTTGTGATTATCGCGGTGCTTTGCGCTCTCGCTGTAGCGGGAAGAACAGCTTTTATTATGCTTCCTCAGATAAAGCCTGTCTTGGCGTTGGTTATCATAGCAGGCGTGTCCTTCGGAGGTGAATCCGGATTTATTGTAGGCGCTGCTGCTATGCTGGTGTCTAACATTTACTTCGGTCAGGGTTCATGGACGCCGTGGCAAATGTTCGCGGCAGGCATAATCGGCTTTATTTCCGGGATTATTTTCAACAAGGGCCTGATTAAAACCACGCGCGCCGCTCTTAGTATTTACGGTTTTATTGTAACGCTTATAATCTACGGCGGAATAATGAATTTTTCAACAATAATTCTTACCCGTGTTCCTCTCAGTCCTGCTGTGCTCACTGCCGTTTATGCTCAGGGATTGCCAATGGACATCATCCATGCCCTTTCAACCTTTGCGGTGCTTTGGTTTGTTTCGGAACCCATGCTTGACAAGCTTATGCGCATTAAAATAAAATACGGTTTACTAATACTAAATTCAAATAAAAAATAGACGATCCTTGCGGTCTGTTTTCCGCAAATCTTTGCCCGCTTTTTATCTGATACTAATACCTAATAAAAAGTAGACAATCTTTGCGGTCTATTTTCCGCAATAGTCGTCCTTGCAAGGCGCCAGCCTTGCTGCGTCCTTCGCCTTGTCTTGCGAAAAATATCCTCGCAAAATATAAGTCTACTTTCTATCAGGAATTAGTATGAGATCAGCATAAAATAAAAAACGCTTCCGTTTTTGGAAGCGTTTTTTAATATATTATTAAACAAATTATTTTTCGGGATATTTAGTTCTCATTTGGTCAAGCAAATTGTCAATTTCTTTACGGTTTGCTTCATCCATCTGTGACAAAGCGTTGCCCGGAACATTGTTTGCGTAATCTGTAATGGACGCTAAAAGACTTGCTACGCCCGTAAAAATCAATCCGATTATTACGGCAAAAATGCCAACAATAATTCCAGCCTTGCGCGGACCTTTTTTGTCCTTGTCTTTTACGCTGAGAGCGCCGAAGATGATTGCTATAATTCCGAGCGCGGCGCCTATGAGTGCGAGTGTTGAGTTGATACTGCCGTAGAAATTTAATGATGTACCGTTAATCGGTGTGAAGGGGATAGTTGCGATAATAATGACTATGAATGCTGCAATTCCGGCAAAAAGACCGATAAAACCTTTTACATTTTTCTGCATAATTTTTTTCCTCCTGAAAATTTATAAATTTTATTATTTCTTGCTGTTGCCTACAATTTGAATAAGCAAGTCAAGAATTTTTACATAAATCCAAATGACGGTGAACGCAAGTCCGAATGCTGCCATCCATTCATATTTTGCCGGCATTTTGTTTTCAACAACATTATCAATTGTTGCAAAATCCGAGATAAGGAACAGGCACGCGATTAAAATGGACAAAATCGTAAGACCGATCGATACCCAGAAATTACCCATTATCATAGATACAAAAGGTCTTGTAAACGGAATAAGGAAGCCGACAAAGCTTAAGAGCGATATTCCCACCATAGACATAAACAAGGTGAACATAACCATTCTGAATTTTTGGGTTACTCTGATTGTTCCGGTAGAGTACAAAATAGCCATACAGAGTACTACAATTACCGTAATTCCGAGTGCAAGCAAACCGAGGTATTCATATCCCTTGATCAACGTAAATATAGTGAAAGAAAGGATAAAGCCTTGGCAAAGCGAATAAATTGTTCCGGATACCGGAATAGTGTTTCTTGCAAAAGCAGCTACAAGCTGAGTGATAATAGCAAGTATACCGGCTCCCGCGGCAAAGGCAACCTGCATTGCCGATGTGCTTACTTCAAAACCGCGATAGTTCATATGCAGTGTTTGAGCCTGAGACGCAAACAAGGTGCTGTTTAAAACCAGATAAAGCATCATTCCGCCCAGTGTAACAAGCAGAAAATACGCAGTCTTTACGGTTATTCTTCCGTAACCTGCGGCTTTTTCATTACCCGCAACTTCGTCAATCTTATTCAAACGGTTCATTACCGGATTGGATCTGAAAAACGATTTGTTCTGTTTTTTGTTTTGTACAGTGTTGTTCATTTATTTCCTCCTTATAATATTTTGTAAATCACCTTACAAACTCATTAACTTTATTATATCAGATAGATAGGGACAAAACAATGACAAATTTACAATTTTTTTAAATTTTTATGAATTTTCGGTAAATGAATGGTAATATTATTCAAATTATCGATATAATACTTGTTATATTCCGAAAATCGGTTTATAATGTTAGTACAAAAACTAATATTACATTTACAGCAGGGAGAACAAAGTGAACGAAAAGAACTTTTATGTTAATGAATCAGGCGCAAGTATTCATTGTAAAATTTACTGCAGCGATATAAAAAACCTAAAGCGTGTGGTTTTATACGGGCATGGATTTGGAGGTCATAAGGATAACAAGGCAGCAGAGCGCTTTGCAAAAAAGGCAACAGCCAAGCGTAAGGATTTGGGCGTTGTTACATTTAACCTTCCGTGCCACGGCGATGATGTGAGAAAAACATTAGTACTAAGCGATTGCGGCGAGTACATAACCCTTGTTTTAAACCATATCAAAACAAGGTTCAAAGTCAGCGAAATTTACGGTTATGCCACAAGCTTCGGCGGATATCTTTTTCTGAAATATATTTCAGAAAACGGAAATCCGTTTAAGAAGCTTGCCCTTCGTTGTCCTGCCATTGATATGTACAGTGTTATTACTGCTTCCATAATGACCGAAAACGATAAAAAAGCATTATTGCATAACAAGCCTGTTTCGGTAGGCTTTGACAAGAAAATCAAAATCAACAAGGCATTTATTGACGATTTGAAGGCTTATGATATAAGAAAGTACGATTATTCGGACCGGTGCGACGATATTTTAATTATTCACGGTACAAAAGACGAGGTTGTACCAATTGAATCGTCAAAAGAATTCGCGGATAATAATTTTATTGATTTTATCGCGGTTGAAAATGCCGACCACAGGTTTGTTGATCCGCTGCTTATGGATAACGCCATAAGGGATATTATTGTGTTTTTCGGATAATTGAAAGGATAATAACAATGCTGAATGTATTATTTGTAGGGATCGGCGGCTTTGCCGGAGCGGTTTTCAGATACTTATTGGGACAGATCCCGGTAGGGAACACAAGCGGTTTTCCGCTCATAACATTGCTCATAAATGTCAGCGGCGCCTTTGTTATCGGAATGATCGCTTCGCTTGCGGCTAAAAACACTTCCTTTGATCCGAGACTTGTGCTGCTTTTAAAAACAGGCTTCTGCGGAGGCTTTACCACTTTTTCGACTTTTTCCCTTGAAACAGCCGAACTGATAAAGCACGGTTCGGCGCCGGTTGCCGTAATTTATATATTGCTCAGCGTTATTCTTTGCACGGCAGCTGTATTTGTTTCTCAACTTATCTTTGAATAATACTAATACCTAATAAAAAGTAGACAATCTTTGCGGTCTATTTTCCGTAATACTGCGTTGTCGTCCTTGTCTTGCGAAAAATATCCTCGCAAAATATAAGTCTACTTTCTATCAGGAATTAGTATAAAAAACACCGATTGGAGCATTTGCGTCTGCCAATCGGTGTTTAATATTATTCAGTTTTAATATTGAGAATTCCGGAAAAGCCCGTTACTTCAAATATTCCCATTACATCGTCGTTAACATTAATTATTATCATATCGCCCTGTTTTTTCATGGTTTTATAAAGAATCAGAAGAACTCTGAGACCGGCAGAGGAAATATAATTGATCTGCGAAAAATCAAGCACAAGCTTAGTAATTCCGTTCAGTTCGGAATTAACTTCCTCGTGAAACTGCTTTGAAGTAACAGTGTCAATTCTTCCTACCGGGATAACCGTGAGCACAGAACCTTGTTTGTTAATTTTTATATCCATATTTTATTCTCCTTCTATATAGTAATTGTAAGGTTGTTTAATTCCATAGTACTAAGGTATTTTACGTCTTTTGCCATTCCGCAAACCATTCTTATACCTATATTGGTTGTCGGATCTTCATTATCATGCAGCTTGATCCATTCGGTAGGATCAAACTGTCTGCAGTTATCTCTTATTCTAAGCGTCCAGCCATCATTTATCTTGATAACACGAATATCGATCCCGTGCTTTTTGCCGTCGGAGAAACCAAACTCAATAATGTTGTTGCAAAGCTCCTCAACAAACAGCGCGATCATCATGGAATCCTTTGCCGAAGCACCCTTGCGGTCACAAAACTCTGTTACAGCCTCTGACGCCGGAATAACCTGTTCTTCGTTCGTTACCGAAAAATCCATTACGTCGCCTTCGGGAACGCCAAACGGCTCTTTGAGGAAAAGAAAATCCTTTGCTTTGTACGGTATGCCGTGTTTTTTTACAGCGGCGGCTATAATGATAGTCAGAAGATTCAGCGATTCTCCGATAATAAACGCGATCCAAACCGCGTCGGTATCGAGCAGACCAAACAGCAGGAAAGCCGGAAGTACAATAAACAGGAAGCTGTCAAGGAAACAAACTATGTTTGAAATAACCATTCTGCGCATTCCCTGAGTATAGTTTATAAATACAACGTTTAGTCCGTAAAAAATCAGGCTTAACGCGTAAAATCTGAGTCCTCTCGAGGCAAGCTCAACCATTTTTGCTCCGTCTGCCGAGCCAAATGCCCCTGCAATGCTGTCGGCGAATATCAGTAGCAAGGCAGTAAGAATAGCGCCGACTACTACCGAAGTCTTGACAGAAATCTTCACCAAAGCCTCAGCTGCCACCCTGTCCTGTTCGCCGAGTATCATACCGGCGATCATTGCCGTGGTCATTGCCACGCCGAGCATTGTCGATGAAGTAAAGTTAAGAACGGTATTGACAACACCCAGAGCAGCTACGGCAGTACTTGATAAAACCGAAGCGACCATAATTTGGTTTAACGCGGTGTTTCTTAACATTGCCGAAGCTGAACCCACCGCAGAAGACGAGCCTGTTGTGATTATTTCAAGCAAATCTTTAAGTTTAAGGTTTTTAAACGAGAACCGGAAGATAATATCCTTCTTGGTAAAATGAAGCAGCATTATCACCAAGGCGGCAAAATAGCTAAGCGAGGTCGTTAAGCCCATTCCCAGCATTCCGCCGTGAACAACCAGAGCGTTTACAAGGTCGCCGATAACGTCGAGCAAGGTCATAACCACGACCGCGACTATAACTCTGTTCGCGTCTCCGTCAAGCCTCATAAGAGCATTAAACTCAAACAGCAGCAAAACGCACGGGAAAGAGAATACCAAGCCGAGAAGATAATCGGAGGTCAATCCCTGAAGGTGGGCAGATTTTCCTCTTGCTCCGAGCATAACGCTTATTTCGCCTCTGAAAACCAGTACAACAATCATCATAACCGCGGCGACAACCGCAGTTATAACCATGCACATCGAGAAAGCCCGTCTTGCCTTGTCGGCGTTGCCCGCGCCGAGATGCTGCGCGCAAATAATTTGAGCTCCCGTGGCAAGAATACCGCTGAAAGCAGTGGCAAGATTGATTATCGGTGTAACCAGTCCGTATGACGCCATGCTGTCAGGCCCCAAAAACCTTCCTATTACTATACCGTCAATCACAATTCCGATCATTGTCGCAATTGCCGCCGCTATTATACTCAAAACAGAATTGCGGAACAGTTTGCTGATTATTTTTCCGTTGTTTTTCAT
The DNA here is from genome assembly GCA_902792105.1 of uncultured Ruminococcus sp. Taxonomy (GTDB): domain Bacteria; phylum Bacillota; class Clostridia; order Oscillospirales; family Acutalibacteraceae; genus Ruminococcoides. The sequence goes on along the minus strand of CADAYK010000089.1, from coordinate 1,112 downwards.
TGCCAGAATCCCCGCTTCTGTTAATTAAATATATTATACAGAATTATAATATCACTTTTTGGAAAACAAATCAATATTTTATACAAAAGTAAATTGATATATTATAATAAAATTATTAACAGGTACTTGACAATCAAATGATTATAAGTATATAATAAACAAAGAACGGGAGCTTGTATTACAGGCTGAGAGGAAGGTGTGACCTTCGACCGATACCTGATTTGGATAATGCCAACGTAGGGAAGCTGATTATAACTTTATGCGCGGTGCTGCCAAATCGGCAGCCCGTTTTTATTATACAGATAAAAAAACCACCTGCTATGCAGGTGTGAATGTACGGACTTTAGTGTCAGCGGCAGTTGACAAAAAAATCTCCGCTTTGATAGAGTAAAAGAGGCTACCAACCGCAGAAACTCTAACGAAACGGAGGATAAAAGATGAACAATAAAGGAAACGACACATATAGTTTATCACATACAAGCTGGAAATGTCAATATCACATTGTTTTCGCTCCGAAATACAGAAGAAAAGCTATATACGGAAATCTAAGGGCAGATATAGGAGCAATACTTCGAGAATTATGCGAGCGAAAACATGTGAATATAATAGAAGCACACGCAATGCCAGACCACATACATATGTTGGTGGAAATACCGCCCAACCAAAGGGTGAGTGATTTTATGGGATATCTCAAAGGCAAGAGTACGATGATAATATTTGAGAGGTATTCTAACTTGAAGTATAAATATGGAAACCGACATTTCTGGTGTAGGGGATACTATGTAAGTACAGTAGGTGGAAACAAAAACGGAATTGCAAAGTATATCCGAGAGCAGGAGCATGAGGATATGGTTTACGATCAGTTGAGCTTTAAGGAATGGGAAGATCCATTTAAAAAGAAGTAGCAGGAGCCAATGCGGTAGGTAGCTTTAGCTCCTGTGATACCTCTTTAGAGGTGTGCTGGTGAAATGCCCTTTAGGGCTGTTATAAAACCACCGGCTCTGCCGGTGTGATTTTTATTTGCAAATGAAGCTTTTTTATATTGCGGCAAATTTGCACGGGAGGTGATTTTGTGAATCCGAAAATGAGCGTGCTCAGAAAAAAGGCGATGG
>CADAYK010000088.1 GCA_902792105.1 uncultured Ruminococcus sp. | reverse complement strand
GCATACAACAAACTTTTGGAGTACGGCAAAGCCTCCTTTGTTAAAGGAGGTGGCGCGCCGATTGCGGCGTGACGGAGGAGGGGTTTGCCGTCAGGCAAAACATTGTAGTGATTGGTGGTTAGTGGTCAGTGATTAGCATATTGTTAGGTTACAATGCCGTTCCTGCGTTTGAATTTGATTTCGTGAACTGCTTGCGACAAAGGCTCCCCTGCGTAAGGGGAGCCGGCAGCGAAGCTGACTGAGGGGTCGCTAATGCAGATATAAGATGTCGTGAATTGCATACAACAAACTTTTGGAGTACGGCAAAGCCTCCTTTAACAAAGGAGCCATTCCCGCAAAATACCAAACGTAGTTTCCATTGCCCTCACAGCTTCCGATAAATTAAGTTTTCTCGCGAAATGCCGACATCATCACTATAACCTACATCAAGTACGCGAAGTGAAAAATACGCGAAGTAAAATACGCCTTCGGCGAACCCTCATCCGACCAATTTGCAAGCAAATTGCCCACCTTCTCCACAAAGGGAGAAGGCTTTTTTACCTTTGTGCGCAAATTCAACAGCATTAAAGCCGAAACAAATATCAGTCAGAGAGCAAATAATACAAAACGTAGTTTCCATTGCCCTCAAAGACTGACTTATTTCTATTCTTTCTCGCGAAACGCCAAACGTTACCAATAAGCAAAACATCAAGTACGCGAAGTAAAAAACGCGAGGTAAAAAACGCGAAGTAAAAAGATTGGCTCTTACTCATAAATTGAGTTGAGCCAACCATTTAGTAAAATTATTCTTTAGAGGCAACACCGCATAATTCAGGTGTGCGGATCGCGTTTACATTTTCTTGTGTTCGGTACGCGCGATAACGTCAAGCTGCTGTTCGCGTGTGAGGTCAATAAACTTTACGGCGTAGCCTGAAACGCGGATGGTAAAGTTTGCGTATTCGGGCTTTTCGGGATGTTCCATGCAGTCCTTAAGCTTTTCAACGCCGAAAACATTGACGTTGAGGTGGTGCGCTCCCTTGTCAAAATAGCCGTCGAGAATGTGCCACAGGTTGTCAACGCGTTCTTCGTCGGTGTGTCCGAGGGCGTCGGGGCTGATCGTCTGGGTGTTGGAAATTCCGTCCAGAGCGTACTCATAGGGCAGCTTGGCAACCGAGTTGAGCGAAGCCAAAAGTCCGTTTTTCTCTGCTCCGTAGGCAGGGTTCGCGCCGGGAGCAAAGGGAGCCTTTGCCTTTCTGCCGTCGGGCGTGGCGCCTGTTGCCTTGCCGTAAACCACGTTTGAGGTGATCGTGAGGATGGAGGTCGTGGGCTCGGAATCGCGGTAGGTGTGGTGCTCGCGAACCTTCTTCATAAACGCCTTTAGCAGCCAGATCGCGATTTCGTCGGCGCGCTCGTCGTCGTTGCCGTAGCGCGGAAAATCGCCTTCGATCTCATAATCGACAATAAATCCGTCGTCGTCGCGAATGGGCTTGACCTTGGCGTACTTAATTGCGGAAAGCGAGTCTACAACATGGCTGAAGCCCGCAATTCCGGTGGCGAAGGTGCGCCTTGTGTAGGTGTCGATAAGCGCCATTTCGGCAGCCTCGTAATAATATTTGTCGTGCATATAGTGAATGAGGTTGAGGGTGTTTACATAAAGCTCAACAAGCCAGCTCATCATTGCGTTGAACTTGTGCATAACCTCGTCATAGTCGAGGTATTCGCCCTTAACAGGCGCGATTTCGGGACCCACCTGCTCGCGCGTGTTGAGATCAACACCGCCGTTGAGCGCATAGAGAAGGCATTTTGCGAGGTTTGCGCGCGCGCCGAAGAATTGGATCTCCTTGCCTGTCTGGGTGGCTGACACACAGCAGCAAATGCTGTAGTCGTCGCCCCAGACGGGACGCATTACGCAGTCGTTTTCGTACTGGATCGAGGAGGTAGTAACCGAGATGTGCGCCGCGTACTTTTTGAACGCCTCGGGCAGTCTTGACGACCAAAGCACCGTGAGGTTGGGCTCGGGCGCAGGTCCCATGTTTTCGAGGGTGTGCAGAAAACGGAAGTCGTTTTTGGTGACCATGTGTCTGCCGTCCATGCCGATTCCCGCCATTTCGAGGGTAACCCAAACGGGATCGCCCGAGAACAGCTCGTTGTAGGAAGGAATACGCGCGAATTTTACCATGCGGAATTTGAGCACAAGGTGGTCGATAAGCTCCTGAGCCTGCTTTTCGGTGAGGGTGCCCTCGTTGAGGTCGCGGTTGATGTAGATGTCGAGGAAGGTCGAGATCCTGCCAACGCTCATTGCCGCGCCGTTTTGGGTTTTGATGGCGGCAAGATATCCGAAATAGAGCCACTGAACGGCTTCCTTTGCGTTTTTGGCAGGCTCCGAAATGTCGTAGCCGTAAATTTCAGCCATCTTTTTCATGCCCTTAAGGGCGCGGATCTGCTCGGCGATCTCTTCCCTGAGACGGATGTGAGCCTCGCTCATGTTGATGCCGCCGCAGTAGAACAAATCCTTTTCCTTCATTTTGATAAGATAGTCAAGTCCGTAAAGCGCAACGCGGCGGTAGTCGCCCACGATCCTGCCTCTGCCGTAGGTGTCGGGCAGACCTGTGATGATATGGTTGTGGCGCGCGCGCTTCATTTCGGGGGTGTAGGCGTCAAAAACCGCCTGGTTGTGAGTTTTGTGGTAGTCGGAAAAGATCTTGTGAAGCTCGGGGTTTATCTGATAGCCGTAGGTCGAAGCCGCCTGCTCTGCCATTTTGATGCCGCCGTAGGGCATAAACGCGCGCTTGAGCGGCTTGTCGGTCTGCAAGCCCACAACCTGTTCCAAATCCTTAAGGCTTTCGTCAATGTATCCGGGACCGTAGGAGGTCAGCGAGGAAACGATCTCGGTTTCGCACTCGAGCACTCCGCCGTTTTCGCGCTCCTGCTTTTGAAGCTGCTGCAGCCTGTCCCAAAGCTTGTTTGTTGCGTCGGTGGGAGCTTCAAGAAAGCTTTCGTCGCCGTCGTACATGGTGTAGTTATTCTGAATAAACTCGCGGACGTTGATGTCCTCCTGCCATTTTCTTCCCGTGAAGCCTCTCCAGGCTTTTTCCCTGATGTCATCTGCTATGCAAGCTAACATAATAATCCTTCCTCCAAAAATGTATGTGCTGTATGTTAAAAATTTAATATTTTTTCCGCGTTTTCGGTGCGCTCCTTTGACGGCGGCTGTGTGCCCTTTAGGGTATATTCAAGCCCTAACTGCTGCCACTTGTACTCCCCCATGCTGTGATAAGGCAAAACCTCAACGCGCCCGACGTTTGACAGCGTGCCGATAAAATCACGCGTTTGGGCTAAGTACGCGTCGTCGTCGGTTATTCCCGGCACAAGCACGTGGCGGATCCACACCGGCTTATTTATATCCGACAAATACCTCAGCATTTTAAGTATGTTTTCGTTGCCGTGCCCGGTAAGCTTTTTGTGCTGTTCACAGTCGATATGCTTAATGTCAACCAAAAACAGGTCTGTAAGTTTACAAAGCTGCTCAAATTTTGAGAAAAACGGCTCGTTTTCGGAAAACGGCTGACCGGAGGTATCGACACAGGTGTTAATTCCGCGGCGCTTGGCTTCGCGCAAAAGCTCTGTTAAAAAGTCGATTTGAGCGAGCGGCTCGCCTCCGCTGACGGTGATTCCGCCCTTTTCGCCCCAATAGGCGCGGTAGCGCTCGGCTTTGTCGATAAGCTCGGCGGCGGTGTGTTCCTCTCCCTTTGAAAAATCCCAGGTGTCGGCGTTGTGACAATAGCGGCACCGCATCGGGCAGCCCTGCATAAAAATAACGCAGCGCACTCCGGGACCGTCGACCGAGCCGAAGCTTTCAAACGAGTGAATTTTCCCCTTTGTCATACCGTCACCGCCTTTTTGTTTTCCTTACTCATTATAGCCCTTTTTTCGGGCTTGGTAAATAGCAAAACAGCAAATTCCGGGCTGAAATTGAATTTTCGGAGATTTGACAAGTTTCTTGCCGCTTTTTCCGAAAATAATATTGATTATTCTATATATTGTAAAAAACCACCACCGAACCACAATATATAGGCAAGCCACTACCCACTACCCACTATCCACTATCCACTATCCACTGTCCACTGTCCACTGTCCACTATCCACTGTCCACTATCCACTATCCACTGTCCACTATCCACTATCCACTACCCACTAATCACTGACCACTAAAAAAGGGCGCACACAACGGCACGCCCTGTAATACTATTCTTTGATAAAAAACTTTAAAACAGATGTCGATGGAAAATTTCGCAGTATAAGGCGGAAGACGCAGGAATTCTGACGGATTCCGAGGACGACAACACAGTTATTCGGAATTTCACACGGCAGATGTTAAAGGGTTTTATTTGAGAATAGTATAAAAAATCATATTCTTTTGATTTTTTCGGGGAGAATCAGATACAAAGCGTATCCCAGGCAAACCCCGGCGAGGTTCAAAATAAAATCGTCTATATCCACATTGCGGTACATATTGTTCAGCGCCAACCCTGTTAACAGCTGAGCAAGTTCAACGGCAGCCGGAAACGCCGCCGCCAAAAGCAACAGTTTAACAAGTGTCTGCCTGACAATGAGAATACGCACAAACACACCGAAGGGCACCGCAAGCAAAACGTTTCCGATAATCTGAACAGCCGCGGTGGTGTTAAAGCCGCTGCCGAGTTGTCCTGCGATTGTCCTGAACGGAACAAAATTATACCACGTTACCTCCCCGTAATATTCAACCTTTTCGTCAACAGGAACCGGAAACAGGGTTACAGCTGCGACCGCCGTAAGATAAGCGATAAACAAAGCTGTAATTATAACGCGTTTCAGCTTTACTTTTAAGAGCAGCGCCGCGGCAATATATACCGCCTCGGCAAATAAACCGATAAAAAAAGCATAGCCGGATGAAATCATTTAGTCCTCCTGCTTTACGTAGAACGGCTCGATTCCCTTAACCGCGTTGCGCGCGAACTCCATTGAAAAAGGCATCATTGACAGCTCGTTGTCGTCGTCGATAAAGGGCTTGGCAACCTCGGCGATAGCGTCAAAGGTCTGCTCCATATTGCCCACAAAGTCAACAACAATAAAGTAGCTCATTTTGCCGTCCTGCTCCAGCATTCTGAGGAACGCGGCGTTGACGCCGGGCTCGGTGCTGAAATGGTTGATGAGCGCAGCCATCATGTCGATGGGATAATCGTCGGGCTCGCTGAACTTGATTTGAGCGCCGTTTTTAAGGGTGTTCTTTTCGCGGCGCAGATAGTCGCGCTGCTGCTTGATCCCGATAGTCATCGGCTTTGGGAAGGTAACGCTTTTGCCGAAGGGATTGATAACAAAGCCCACAACGTCTGCCTTGGGATCGGAAACCATCTCGGCAAGGCTGTCAAAGTCGGTAACAACCTTTTGAGCGTCGCCGGCTCCCTTCCATTTTGACAGCTCTTCGGTGTCGGTAAACACACCGAAGAACTTTTCCTTGTTGTTGTTTTCAAGCAGACGGAACTGCACCTGGGTAGAGTTACCCATTATCGTCTGGCCGTTTTTTGTGCGCGCGTTGGGGATCTGTGTCACCATTGCAGGCATAATAAACTTTGCCTCAACAACCTTTGAAATCATATTGTTGATGTTTTCGGCGCTGCCGTCAGCCTGCATGGTTTCGATCGCCTTGCAAAGCTCGGGGTTTTTTATTTTTTCGGCAGGTACGTTGCTGCCCTCCATTTTTACGTTTTTAAGCTCGCTCATGATTTTATCCTCCGTTGCTTATTTTATATGTTTTATTTTCTTCAACTTCAAGTCCCTTGGCTCCTGCCTCGGGGTACTGAACGCTGTCGCTTGCGTCGCCGTCGTTAAAGATGATCAGCGGCGAATCCCAGTCGTCGTCAAAGGTGTAGCTGTATTTTCCGCCGCTTTCCTTTGTCATTTCCTCGCCCGGCCAAACGTCGTTTTCATCGTCGTCAACGTTGTAAACATAGGCGTAAACCGTGTCGTCCCAGTCGCCGGGCTTTTCAAAGTAAACCTTCGCGCCCTTTTTGACGGTGTAGGAGCTGCGGAAGGTGAACTCGGCGCGCTCATAGGTTTTTACACCCTGAGCGTTTTCGGCGGTGAGCTCAAGCTTTGCCACCTCTCCCTTTTCGGGCTTGGAAATCGTGACGGTGTCGCCGTTTTTAAAGCCTACAGCCTTGGCTCCGTCGATCGAATACTCCGCCTTTGCGGCGTCCGTCGATCGAATACTCCGCCTTTGCGGCGTTTTCGGCGGTCAGCCTGACCTTGATTTTGTCGCCGTCGCTCAAAAATACGGTGTCATCCGCAACGCCGACATTGGCGCATTTTGCGTAGTTTTCATAGCCCTCGTTATAGAGCACAACCACGCTGTCGGCGCCGATGTTCTTTTCCGAGGTAAGCTTGCCGTCCTTTACGGTGTATACGGTTTTTCCGTCAACACGGTCGGTGTATTCGCCGTCGGGCAGGTTGATCTCAAAGCCCGTTTTCAAAGAATTTTTGCTTATGTTAACAATTACCGCGCCCTTTTTGCCGCGCTCGATTATAAGCGCCTCGGAATTGCCTTCGGGATTAACAAGCTCTTCGCTTTCACCCTTCATGGCTGTGCGGAAG
>CADAYK010000087.1 GCA_902792105.1 uncultured Ruminococcus sp. | reverse complement strand
CCGCCAATACGATGATGAGTATCGGGTAATACATCACGTCGTCAATCGCGGTAAAGAAATTTGTGATAACTTCCATAATGATCTTCTCCTAAATATCTTTCAATAAAATAATAGAGTTGTTAACATTATACCTATTTTCCATTAAAATAACAATAGATTTTGAGAATTATTTTAGATTTTTACAATTATCCGCATTATTTTTCAAACTTTATTTACAAATAATTCTTGAATTTGAAACAACTTTATAATATAATAAAAAAAGAATATTGTTGTTAAAACAACAAAGGGAGCATTTATGGATCATCAGTTTTTAAGCGGAACAAAGCTGTTCGGCGGATTAAATGAAAACGAAATAAATTCGGCGCTTTCCTGCCTTAAAGCAAGGGAGGAAAGCTTTAAAAAGGGCGACATAATTTTTCACAGCGGAGACTGCATTGAAGAAATCGGGCTGATTACTGCCGGCAGCGTTAATATCACCGTCAGCTTCTATAACGGCAGCAGCACTGTTTTTGAACATCTTACAGCCGGTAATATTTTCGGAGATTCCTATGCCTCTGTTCCGGGCAAAGAGCTTATGTGCGACTTTGTCGCCGGCGCGGACTGCGTAGTGCTGTTTTTGAATATCAACAAGCTTATATGCGTTTGCGATAAGGTTTGCCCGTTTCACCGGCAGCTCATAAAAAATCTGTTGTGTGTCTCTTCACAAAAAAGTCTGAATCTTGCGTCAAGGCTGATTCACACAGCGTCAAAATCCACAAGAGAAAGGCTGATATCGTACTTCTCGGAGCAATCGCTGAAAAGCGGCAGCGTTTACTTCACGATTCCGTTTTCGCGGCAGCAGCTTGCCGATTATCTCGGAGTTGAACGCAGTGCGCTTTCAAATACGCTTTCAAAAATGCAGAAAGACGGACTTATTCAATATCATAAAAACGAATTCAAATTACTAAAGGGCAGCCCGAAATGAGCTGCCCTTACGCGTGATGGTATTAAAACTCAACCGTTTCCGGCGCTGCCGTAAAGGACGAAAACGTAGCTTTGGCGTTTTTCAGATAGAACACCTGGGTGTTGCCGTCGTTTTCATCATACATTGCGCGAAGCGAAGGATACGCGTCAAGCATCGCCTTTTTTGCCTCGGTCCTGTCATCCTCAACAAGCTCGCCCGCCACACGCAGCCATGTTCCGTTCCTGAATGCGCAGATTTCGACCTTTGGATTAGCCGCGATCTGCTTTGAAACAGATTTTGACCTGCCTGTTTGGATATAAAGCCTGTCCTCGAAAATATTAGCCGTTCCGAAAGGACGAACACGGGGCTGATCGCCTTCTGCTGTCGCAAGATAATAGGTTTCCGCCGCTTTTAAAAATTCACAAACTTTCTGCATAAAACATACCTCTTTCAAAAAAATTTACAATAATATTATATAATACTACCGGCTTAATTGCAACAAAAAACGCGGAGGTTGATCCCCGCGTTTTTTGCTTTTATGAAAAAGGATATATTTACAAACCTAAATTAAGGATAAACTCTGTAAGAAGCGTCGTAGTTAGCGCCAAAGTTGTTAGCCCAGTAAGTTCTGCCGTTTACTGTGTAGTATACACAATACTGGAAGTTGCTTGCGTCATACTTTGTAAGCGGAAGAGCTGCTGTCCAAGACTCTGTGCCGTTTGCGTAAGTGTTGGAATACTTCATGGAAACATCCTTGTAGGTTTTCCAGTTGTCCTCTGTGTATCTAACCTTAACAACCTTTGTGTAAGCGTAGTTCTGAAGAACAGCGTTTACATAGTAGTTGCCGTAGCCGTAGTAGCTGCCTCTGGTAACGGTGATAGGAGCTGTGCCGAGAGCCTCGTCCTTGTAGTTCTTGCCGTTGTTGTTGTCCCAAGTTGTTACGCCGTTGGCAACAAACTTAATAGCATACTCTGTGTTGTAGCTTGTGATGTAAGCCTTCCAGAGCTTTGAACCGTCGTCGAGAGTCTTAACATACTCAGCCTCAGCGTCTTTCCAAGCCTGACCCTTGAGGTAGTTGTAGTGAACGTATACCTTCTGGTTTGAAGCGTTGTCCTTTGTCTGAACATATACGTATGTGCCTCTGATGCCGTACTTTGAGAAGTACAGGTCTGATGAATACATCTTTACCTTGTCTGTAGCAGCACCGGCTGAAATTCCTGCGAACATGCTGAGCGCAGAAGCGAGGATGCAAGCTACTGTAAGCAGTGAAACGATTTTCTTAACTGAATTTGTCTTTGTCATAACTTTTCTCCCTCAAAATTAAATTAAAATTTATTTGAAACTTTTGCCTTGCGGTGACGTCTTTCGTCAACCGACAAGCGGGATTATACAACATGCATAAAAAGAAGTCAAGGGTTTTGTGCAACATAGTCAGAAAATCGCCGATATTCGTTTATCTTTCAAAAATTAAAATGATATTTATTTTTCTTTTTGTTAAAAAAGAAAAAGCCAAAATTCTTTAAATGAATTAATGTTTAATTTGTACAAATAATCTTTAGAGTTTTTGTTGAATATTCACAGCAAAAACGCACTGAACAAATTCTTATTTTGCTCAGTGCGGTGTAAATTTTTTAAATTTTTTTGTTTTTTAACTGTTCAAGACGGGTTTTAAGCGCCAAATAAGCCTCGTCCGCGTCTTCAATTTGGGTTACTGTTTGCTCCATAGGACAAATTCCGTCGCCCTTGCGGTTGATTATTTTGTCAGTTAATGTTCCGCAGGACGACAAAACGGAGTGTTGTTCAAGAAATTTCTTGGCGGATTTTGACATCACCCTGCCGTAAACCTGTGCAACTCCCATTTTTACAAACAGCATTGCTGCCGCCTTGCCCACTATTATGTCGGCGGCGGCACTGCCGCGAACGTCTCTTTTTTCGTCGATCAGCTTGATCAGCGGCGATATTCCCCTGCCGTCACAGGTAAAAAAATGGCCGTGTTTGCAAAAACAAACCGAGTGCCCGCCGAGCATCTCCTTTGCTTTTTCCGGATCTGTCATTACTTTTTATCCTTTATAAGAAGAGCTCTGATTGCGATTACAAGAAGCGGAACGAGAACAGCCTGAACGGCAAGACCGATAAGACCTGTTTGGATTTGTCCCCAGATCATAGCCACGCTAAACGGAGTAACGCTTTGGAACAGAGCAACAAGACCGAGAAAAACAAGTCTGCCTGCAATTTGAGCCGAGATTACAGCCGGGAACGCCCACAAACCGTTTTCATATATTTTATTTGTAAAGAGTCCCGATACAAGTGCAAAAACAGCAAGCTCCGCGATCATAAACGGAAGTCTTTGCAGAGCAGGCATAGGACTGCCCATGAGCGAGGTTATCGCAAAGCTGACAACAGGTGACAGTACGCCTACGGAAAGAGCCCATTTTGAACCGAGCAAGCATCCGCCGAGAAGCACCGGGAGGTACATCGGCAAAAGCTGTACACCGCCGGGCTGGCCGTGCGCGATATGTACGATCTGCGGCAGAACAACCGCAAGAGCTATTAATCCCGCGGAAAGCAGCGCTTTAAGAGTTATTTTTTTACCGGAGGCTACGCTTCTTTGTGTTAAAGCTTTTTCAAACATATAATATACTCCTTTCGCTTACGGCGTAAACGGTTTTAGATTTTCAACAGCCTGTTTTTGATCCATGCGGACTTCGCCGTTGTCAAGGTCAATCAAAACATACCTGTCGTTGCCCATGCCCATTTCCTTCATATAACTTAGCTGACGGTGACCGTGACGGGTTTCGATGCGTTCAACAAGCGCGTGGTTTTCGTCCTCACGCATTGCGTAGATTAAATCGACGCAGGCTTGGTCAACCGCCAAAATATCGGTTGATGCCAGAATTCCTACGTTTGGAGTAACGACCGGCTCGGCGTCTACACCCTCGCAGTCGCAGGAAACCGACATATTGCGCATTACGTTAACATAGGTAATGTTTTTTCCGAAGAAGTCCATTGTCGCTTTGGTGGATTCGGTTATGCGTTCCATAAGCTCTTCCTCGGCAATCGACCACATATCTTCACCTTCACGCGTGTGGATCCACTTTTTTCCGATCCTGCCGTCCGCGCAGCCGATACCTATGTTTTTGTTAGAGCCGCCGAAGCCCCCCATCATGTGACCTTTAAAATGAGTCAGCACAAGCAAAGAGTCATAGCTTGTCATATGAGAGCCGTGGCACATTTCCTTCATCCATTTACCGCCGTTTATAGGGAGCGTTACCGTTCCCTCGGAATCCATTATATCAACGGGACAGAATGTCCATCCGTTGATCTTAAGAGTTTCAAGGTGCTGTTCGGTAGTGTAGCGGTCGCCTTCATAATAGGTGTTGGTTTCAACAATTGCGGCGTTTTTCAGCTCGGGCTCGGACTCCATAAGCTCTTTGACCCAGCCGTGAGGAATAATGTTGGGGCCGTGCGGCTCGCCTGTGTGAAGCTTAACGCCGATTTTACCCTTCATTTCGCCGTTGACCTTTTCGTAAACCTTTTTGAGTCCTTCGGGTGACAGGTCGCGTGTAAAGTAAACAACGGATTCGTTGCCGGTGCGCTCGCTGTACGGAACGTAGCGTTCTCCGCCGCAGCCGGCGGATACTTTTTTATTTGCCATTAATTTCATCCTTTCGCTTTTTGATTTATTAACTTTAACTATATTTTACAATAAAAAGCCATGGAACGCAATTGAAAAATATGAATATCTGTATATTTGTAGTGACTTTTTTACTGTTTTGGTGTATAATTGTTTGCGGAGGCTGTAATAATTTTTATAAAGGAGTTTTTTTAATGGTTAAGGAAAAAAGCAAGCTTAGAATATTCACCGACAAGCTGTTCGGCGGTCTTAACATGAGCTGGCCGGCTGTAATAATTTTCGCTGTAGCGTCGGCTGTTGTGACCTCGGTGTTTTTGATTGTTCCGATTTTCAGCAATACATCCTTCTACGAAATGGGCGTTTCGTTTGAGGCGTGGTTCCTGTTTGCGATCATCATCATGACAAACTGCGAAAAACCGCTTGAGTCCGCACTGAAAACCTTTGTGTTTTTCCTGATCAGCCAGCCGCTTATATATTTGTTCCAGGTGCCCTTCAGTTATATGGGTTTTGGGCTTTTTATGTATTATAAATATTGGTTCAATTGGACTCTGCTAACCTTCCCCATGGCTTTAGCCGGCTGGTTTCTGAAAAAAAGGAACTGGATCAGTCTTTTTATTATTTTACCTGTAATAGCTTTTATGGCTCTCATGGGTACTTCTTATTTGCATACGGCGATCATAAGCTTTCCGAGCCATATTTTAGCGGCACTTTTCTGTTACGGACAAATAATTCTTTACCTTTATGCTTTCTTTAAAGAGATTATGCAGTGGGCGGCAGGCTTGGGCGTCGCCGTTATTATGATTGTTTTAACTTTTGTTTTTATGAGCAATACCGAAATGTCCGTAGGAATGCCGCTCCCCGACGAACCCAAGCTGTCGCATAACGCCGTTGCGGTGTTTGACGACGATTCATTCGGCACAATCGAGTTTGTCGATTATGAAGATGCGTAT
>CADAYK010000086.1 GCA_902792105.1 uncultured Ruminococcus sp. | reverse complement strand
GGGCACAACGTACTGATCCTTGTTTTCCCTGCCCGTCAGCTTATAAAACTTGTCGCAGAATTTTTTGTAGGATTCTATATGCGGCTTGCCCATTTTGTCAAGCACCGCCGCAGAGCAGTGTTCGGGCGCTACACGGAGCTGTCCGCTGATGTGATAGCGCACAAGCTCGGACAAAAATTCGTCGCTTTCGTCCTCCATAAGATAGTCAAAGCGGATCCCACTGCGGATAAACACCTTTTTTATGCCGTCAAGCTGTCTGAGCTTTCGCAGGATATTAAGGTATTCCTCGTGCGACACCTGCATATTTTTGCACGGTTCGGGCGCAAGGCAGTGCTTGCCCTTGCACAGCCCGAGCTTTTTTTGCTTTTCGCAGGACGGCAGGCGGAAGTTTGCCGTGGGGCCGCCCACGTCGCTGATTATTCCCTTGAAGCGTTTGTCTTTTAAAAAGCCTTTGGCTTCATTGATTATGCTTTCCTCGCTTCGCACGGTGACCGCGCGCCCCTGGTGAAAGGCAAGCGAGCAAAAATTGCAGCCGCCGAAACAGCCGCGGTTATGGGTGATCGAGAAGGTGACCTCTGAAATTCCCGGCACACCGCCCTGTTTTTCGTAGCACTTTGGGTAACCTCGCATATAGGGCAGCGAGTAAACGCGGTCAAGCTGTTCGGTGTTGAGCGGCGGCATGGGAGGATTTTGCACAAGAATATAATTGCCGTGGCGCTGGATCATTGTTCTTCCGCGCACCGCGTCTGCCTCGTCAAGCTCCTTGCGCGCGGCGATCGCGTAATCGCGCTTGTTTTGCTTAACACGTTCATAGCTCGGCAGATCGACCGCGCTTTTCGGCACATAGTCGCCTGTTTTTACCGCGTAGCAAATGCCGCGGATATCCTGCAGCGCTTCCACGGGATAGCCGTCGTTAAGGCGTTTTGCTATTTCGGCGGTTTGGAGCTCGCCCATTCCGTAAACCAAAATGTCCGCCTTGCTGTCAAACAAAACCGAAGGCATTACCGAGTCGCTCCAGTAATCATAATGAGCAAAACGGCGCAGCGATGCTTCCAGACCTCCGATAATGACCGGACTGTCCGGAAACAGCCTGCGTATTATATTGCAGTAAACAGTGACCGCGCGGTCGGGACGCCTGCCGTTTTTGCCGCCGGCGGTGTAGGCGTCGTCGTGCCTTTTGCGCTTGGCAACGGTGTAATGGGCAACCATGCTGTCGATGTTGCCTGCCGAAACCATAAAGCCAAGCCGCGGCTTTCCGAATTGTGTAAAGTCGCGGTCATTTTTAACATTGGGCTGGGCGAGAAAAGCCACGCGAAAGCCGCAGTCCTCGAGCACGCGGGTTATTATCGCCGCGCCGAAGGACGGATGGTCAACGTAACTGTCGCCGCACACATATACAAAATCAACACAGTCCCAGTTTCTTTGCCGCACCTCGGCGGCGTTCATAGGTAAGTACATAATAATTAAAATTTTAAAATGTCAGCCGGGCAAAAGGGTTTTTATCTGATCACTTTTTACCCGGCTGTATATTTTTTATTCGCTTTTGTTTTGCAGAACGTTTCTGCGTTCGAGCCACTCGTTGTAGGTCATGAGCACGTCGCGCGGCTTTGAGCCCTGGTGCGGTCCCACAACGCCGAGCTGTTCCATGTCGTCTATCATTCGTCCGGCACGGGCGTAGCCCACCTTCAGGCGGCGCTGGATAAGCGAGGTTGAAGCCTGTCCCGCTTCGATTACGCACTGGATCGCTTCGTCCATCTTGGAATCGACGTCAAGCCCGTCGTCGCTGTCAGAATCGGACTTGCCCTTCTTGCCCTGAGCGATCTCCTCGGCGGCAATACGCTTGATTTCCTCCTCGGCTTCCCTGTTGTACTCAGCCTTGAAGTACTTTTTGATAAACGAAGTAACCCTGTCGATTTCCTCGTCGGAGGCATAAGCGCCCTGAACACGCATGGGCTTGGGCGCGCCCACCGGTGAAAACAGCATGTCGCCGCGTCCGATAAGCTTTTCGCCGCCGCCCGCGTCAAGAATGGTTCGGCTGTCCATGTTGGAGCTTACCTTCAGCGCTATACGGCTGGGGACGTTCGACTTGATAAGACCGGTGATTACGTTAACGGTAGGACGCTGGGTCGCCAGAATAAGGTGCATACCGGCGGCACGCGCCATTTGTGCAAGACGGCAGATGCTGTCCTCGACCTCGCCGGGAGCCGCCATCATCAAATCGGCAAGCTCGTCAATCGCGATTACCACGCGGCACATTTTTTCCTTTGCCACCGGCAGACCGTTGACCTCCATTACCGGCTGGTACAGCTCGCCCTCCTCGTTTTTAACGGGGGGATTGTTTTCTATGTATTTAAGATTTTTTTCTATCAAAGAATTATAAGAATCAATATCCTTAACGTCGAATTCCGAAAATATCTTGTATCTTTGCAGCATTTCGTTAACTGCCCAGCCAAGCGCGCCTGCCGCCTTTTTGGCGTCGGAAACTATCGGCACAAGCAGGTGCGGAAGTCCCTTGTATTTTGAGAATTCAACCATTTTGGGGTCGATCAGCAAAAGCTTTACTTCGTCGGGGCTCGCCTTGTAAAGTATGCTTATCAGCATTGAGTTTACACAGACGGACTTACCCGAGCCGGTCGTGCCCGCAACCAAAAGGTGAGGCATTTTTGCTATGTCGGCAACCACGATCTCGCCTTCGATATCCCTGCCCAAAACCGTTGCAAGCTTGCTTTTTTGCGAACGGAAAACGTCGGAGTCGATAAGCTCACGCATTGAAACCATGCTTACGACCTTGTTCGGGACCTCGATTCCCACAGCCGCCTTGCCGGGGATGGGTGCTTCGATCCTTACGCCGTTGGCGGCAAGGTTAAGGGCGATATCGTCGGAAAGATTTGTTATTTTACTAATTTTAACGCCCGGAGCCGGCTGCAGCTCATAGCGTGTTACGGACGGTCCGCGGCAAATATTGGTGATGCTTGCGTTTACGCCGAAGCTTTTGAGCGTTTCAATAAGCTTGTGCGAATTTTGGGTAAGCTCGTCGCGCGCTCTTTCGTCGTTGTTGTTTTGGCTGAGGTTTAAAAGCTGGACGGGAGGATAATGGTAAACCTTCTCCCGGCTTTCTTCGTTAAAAGAATTATCCGGATCATATCCGGCGCTTTCAAATTCAGAGGCGGGCTTTTCTTCTTTAAGCTCTTTGACCTCTTCTTTCTTATCGGCCACGGGCGAAACGGTCTTTACGGACGCGGCAGGCTTTTGAGCTCTTACGGCTTCCTTGCTGCCGTCAATGTACTTGCCCGAGCGCTTGCCCTTTGTTATATCGTCGGCAATTTGACCTATTGTTGTGTCGGCGTTTTCGCCCATAGGCTTTGTTGCCTTGTTGATTATGTTGAGCAGATCTTCGGACCGGCTGAGATCTGCGGCGTTTTTCTCATGAGGATCGACAACGTCGGTATCAAGTCCGTTTTCAACCGCTTTTTTTGTCTTGTTCCCTGCCTTGGGTTCGTCAAAGGGAACGTCGATACTGCCCTGACGCTCGCCGCCGACATAAACCGGGATGTCGATGCTGTCCGGCGCGGCATAGCCCGCGCTTTTGGGGCGCCTCGGCTTCTTAGTGCGCGGCGGTTCGGCTTGCACGGTGTGCCTTACGGGAGTTTGAACAGGTTGGCTTTCGGCAAGCTCGGCATTGCGTATACGCCGTGCTTCTCTTTCATAGCGGCGTTCGGAAACGCGTTCGCGGTGACGGTCACGCGCCTGACGGGCGCGGGTGTAGGTTTTTGCCGCCGCCCTTGCAACATCCTTTACGCTTAGGTTGGCAATCAGGAAAATGTTTACCGCAAGCAGTATCAAGCTGACGATAATTCCCACGGTCGTACCGCAGATAGCCGTGATCGGGTAACCTAAAATGCCGCCTATTACTCCGCAGGTCGGCGGAATGTACTTAGTGGCGTTGAAGCCGTCAAGATAAAGATTGCCTATGCAGGCAAGATAGTTTACGCTTTGGTGCCTTGCGCCGCCCATCATATAGACGATCGCGCCGGCCAGCATCAGCGTAAGCACACACAGCGCTATTTTTGCGCCGAAGTGGGCAATTTGCTTTTCCTTTTCGTTCATTACGCAAAGGTAGATAAACAGCCCCGGCATAAGCAGCATGCCCATGCCTAAAAGTCCGAAGAAAAACGGACGGATCGACGTTTTCCACACGTTGCTGCCCGGCACAAAAACGAGAATTGCCGACAGCACCGCCAGCGCAACGAACAGTATTGATTTTACGCGCGGACTGAGTCCCGTCGGAGCTGCTGCCGCGCGCTTAGGGGCGGATTTTGACGTTCTTGTTCCCGCCGGCGCTTTCTTTTTCTTTGTATTCTTTTTGGTTGTCTGCTTTTTTGCTGACAATCCTTTCACCTTCCTTTTTATCCCTGCGTACCTGTTTTAACTATTATTCAACATTCATTACAACGCTGCCGGCGCTCCGGTGAACAGGTTGTGTCCGGTATTGATTTCGATGACCGAAATTACGATAAACGCGATGCCGACCACCGCGGTGTAAATTACAAAAACAATCATTTTGTCTGTCTTTAAGAACCATTTAAAAATAACGATAGCAAGGTAACCGACAACCGCCGAAACAACCACTCCGACAATAACTACCGGTAAATCGACGTTGATCAAGTCGGGATTTTTAACGGCGTCAAGACCTTCGAGCAGGGCAGCCGCCAAAATTGACGGGATCGCCATTACAAAGGTGAAATCAAGCGCTTTTTGCTTGTTGATGCCGCGCATTTCTCCGACGGCAAGCGTTGAGCCCGAACGCGAAACGCCCGGAAGCAAAGCCGCCGCGACCTGCATTAAGCCTACGCAGAGCGCGTCAACTACGGTGTAGGTATCCTTTCCCCTTGTGCCGCCTGAATTGCCGCGCATATGCTTGAAGCCCGCGCGCGAATTCCTGTTGTTAAAGTAAATTCCGAGGGTGAGCAAAATGCTTGTGAGCAACAGCGAACACGCCGTTACAATAAGGATCTCGGCTCCTGCGAAAATATCCGCCAGATCCTTCACCTTGAGGTCGGTGCCGGGAATGGGAATGAACATCAAAAGCAGCGGAAGCAGTGCAATTATAAGCATTACGATCATGTTGCGTTCATAGTTCATTTGGCTCCACTTGAATTTGCCTGTGAAAATATCCTTGACCATAAGGAAAAATTCCTTGATAAGACTCCACACAAGCTTGTGATAAAACGCGATTACCGCAACAAGCGTACCCACATGAAGCATTACGTTAAAGAACAGGTTGCCCTCGCCTGCCGTGCCCGTGATGTGCTGGGTTATGGCAAGATGCCCGCTGCTTGATACGGGCAAAAATTCGGTCAAGCCTTGAACTATGCCCTGAATAATGGCGTCGATAATTGTCATAATATGTACTCCTTTAAAGTTAAGTTTGAGCGCGGAGCTTAAGGCTGAACCGGCAAAAAACAATTCAGCCCTCAGCTGCGGACTCTTGACCATTCGAGGTAAGGCTGTCGCCTTGCCGAGATTTTTTGGGCAAGCTGACGGAATAATATTCAAGCAAGCCGTGCGCTTTGAATTGTGCGGTGTTGCCTTAATGCAATACCGCATAATTCGGGTGCGCGGTGTTGCCTTAA
The DNA here is from genome assembly GCA_902792105.1 of uncultured Ruminococcus sp. Classification (GTDB taxonomy): domain Bacteria; phylum Bacillota; class Clostridia; order Oscillospirales; family Acutalibacteraceae; genus Ruminococcoides. The sequence goes on along the minus strand of CADAYK010000086.1, from coordinate 2,958 downwards.
TACTTTTTTGCGTCTATCATGTCGCAAAGCGCTTCAACGGCTTCGGAAACCGTGCCGATGGAATCGATCAGCCCCTCGTCAACCGCGTCCTCGCCGTCAAGAACGGTTCCCACGTCCATAACAAGCTGGCCTGTGTTGAGAACAAGCTCGTTGTAGCGCGTGTAATCCACCGCGGAATTTTCAACGATGAACCCGGTTATTCTGTCCTGGATCCGCTTGAAATACTCGAAGGTCTGCGACACTCCTACAGTAAGCCCCGTGGTTCGCACCGCGTGAACTGTCATTGACGCGCTTTTGGCGATAAAGCTTTTTTTCGCGGCTACGGCAAGCGGTATTCCGATTGAATGGCCTCCGCCGAGAACTATGGAAACCGTGGGCTTTTTCAGCCCTGCGATAACCTCGGCAATTGCAAGCCCTGCCTCAACGTCGCCGCCGACGGTGTTGATCATTATCAGCACGCCGTCAACACGGTCGTCGCTGTCCACCGACACAAGCATGGGAATAACGTGCTCGTATTTGGTGGTTTTGTCTGTTCCCGGAAGAATGCTGTGCCCCTCGACCTGCCCGATGACCGTAAGGCAGTAGATCACCCTGCCCCTGTGGTTAATGAACACCGAGCCGAGCTCGGACGACAGCGGTTCCTGCCCGTCGGATTCAGCGGTTTTGGGCGCTTCATCTCCGCAGGGATTTCGTACAAATTCATCCCTTTGACTGTAGAAAGACTGACGGTTTTTTAATTTACGCATGATTTTACGCACCTCCACGGTTAGTGTATCCGCAGTAAACCGTAAAATGCGTATTGAAACACATTCTATATTATATCAGCACACTTTAAATTTTTCAAGATTTTAGCAGTATATTTCTTAAAAGTAATAATTATTTTAAAGAATTATTGTAGTATAGAAGGACAGAAATATAATCATTATATTCATTAATCGGAGTTGATATTCTTTTGAACCCGGAAATTGTTATGGGAATCAGCATAGGTGTCCTTATTGTTTTGTCGGCGCTTTTCTCCGCCATGGAAACCGCTTTTTCCTTTGTCAATAAAATACGCATTCAAAAAAGCGTTGAAAGCGGCAACAAAAAGGCAAAAAAAGCCCTATATGTTATCGAGCACTTCGATAACGCGCTGACAGCGATTTTGATTTGCAACAATGTTGTAAACCTCGGCTGTTCGTCGATTGCGACGGTTTTGTGTCTTAGGCTTTTCGGCGACATCGGTTCGGCGGTCGCCACGGGCGCAACAACGCTTTTGGTGCTGACCTTCGGCGAGGTAATTCCAAAATGCCTTGCAAAAGAGCATTGCGACAGCTTTTCAATTGCCGCGGCAGGCTTTTTAAAGGGCATAACCATTTTGCTCTCCCCCTTGGTTTTTGTTTTTATGAAGCTAAAGGCGATCGCGCTTAAAATCGCGGGAAGCAGCGGCGACGCCCCGAGCGTGACCGAAAACGAGCTTAAATATATTGTTGAGAGCATTGAGGAGGAAGGCGTGCTCGAGGAAAGCGAAAGCGAGATGGTTCGCTCCGCGCTTGACTTTGACGAAACAACCGCCGAGGAAATTTTGACTCCGCGCGTTGACGTTGTGTTTATCAACATTGACGACAGCATTGAAAAAATCAAGGAAATCATTATAGAAAACCGTTATTCGAGGATTCCCGTTTACGAAAACACCACCGACAACATAATCGGAATTTTGCACACGCGCGACTACCTTGAGCTGCTTGCTGACGGAAAAATCCCGAACGTGCGCGACATTATGGCAAAGCCGTACTTTGTGTTTAAAACACAGCAGCTGTCCAAAATTTTGAGCACCTTTAAGCGCACGCGCGACCACATTGCGATCGTAACCGACGAATACGGCGGAACGCTGGGCATTGTAACAATGGAGGACTTGCTTGAGGAAATCGTCGGCGACATTTGGGACGAGGACGAGGAAATCGAGCGCGCCGACGGCTTCCGTTTCACCGTTATGGAGGTTGAAAACCAGCGAATAATGAGAGTCGTTGTTAAAAAGCTTGAAGATAAAAACGAAGAAAGCGATGAAAAGTAAGATTATTTACTAAGGAGAGTAAAATTGAGAAAATCAGCATCAATTCTTGTATTTTCGGCTTTGGCGGCGTCGCTCGGTCTGACTGCCTGCACAAGCGCCGGCTCGGGCAGCTCATCTCAGGCTACTGCCTCTGTAACGACGACCGAAGCGGCAACAGAAAGCGAAACCGCTCAGGAAGAAACAGTCGCAAACAAGCTGAGCAGCATCAATATTGAGATCCCTACTGTTAAAGCGGCAAACGAAACTGTTCCCAAAGTATCGCTTGCCACACTGGCAGCGCTTGACTTTGACTGGTATGACGAAATAAAAAAATACGCTCCGGACGACTCGAACTTTACCACCGATGACCGCGGCGCAATAGCGATGGACGCTACTGTTTTGTTTGATGTTGACAGCTCAACTCTTTCGGACAAGGGCAAGGAAGAACTGAAAACATTTTTTGATGCGTACGCAAAGGCTGTTAAAAACGACGACGGTTCGCTGAAGGTCAAAAAAATCACGGTTGAAGGTCACACCGATACCGACGGCGAATACGACTACAACCTTAAGCTTTCGGAGGAGCGCGCAAAGTCTGTAATGGATTACTGCAATGAAATCCATCCCGAATTTAAGGATATTCTCACATCAAAGGGATGTTCCTATGATTATCCCGTCAAGAAAGCAGACGGCTCGGTAGACAAAGCCGCTTCGCGCAGAGTTTGCTTTGTAGCGGAATAAGGATAACAAGTATATAAATAAAATCAAGGCGGTTAAAAAAACAACAACCGCCTTAAATTTTTTTCTTGACAAACCCACATTTAAGTGATATAATAATCAAAGTTGATAAACGCGGATGTAGTTTAGTGGTAGAACTTCAGCCTTCCAAGCTGATCGTGTGGGTTCGATTCCCATCATCCGCTCCAAAA
>CADAYK010000085.1 GCA_902792105.1 uncultured Ruminococcus sp. | reverse complement strand
CTTTAGTCCGATATATACATCATCCTTGAAATACCGCACTAAACACACCGCAGGCAAAACCCAAACCAATACCTTGATGATCCCCTCTTGAATAAATCGTGAGAGATACTCATTTGTAAAAAAACTGCTGACGGCGCTTCTGCCGAAAAGCTCCCACAAAGTCCATATCCCATAAAAAAGGACAGAATAAATGATGATAACAGGTATCTTAGGCTTCTTTTCTGTTATTTTTATTTGGTTCATATTTATACCTTTCATAATATTCACAGCATTATCAGCGCAAGGATATACAAAGCCGTGGAAATTATCGGAATCATAACAAGGTGGATTATATCGTTAGTATGCTCCGCTTTATATGCCGCTTTTAGTGTGTCGTTGTTGATTATAGAAAGCTTCGGATGATTTTTCAGATATTTTATCGGTATTTCATTACCTTCCTCTAAGGAGAAAGGATATAGCTCACGCTCGCTTGTCAGAGGTGTGGGAGGAAATTCTTTAGTAATCTTCCCCTTATCCGTATTGTAATAAACAACACAGGCAAAGTGTGACGGTCTACTCCATTCATCCTCGGAGAAATGCTTGGGGTGAGGAATTTTGCGGACGCTTTCAATAGTTCCCGTAACTGACTTTCCGTTCTTATAGATATGCTTATCAATGACCGGCTTGATTAATCCCCATATGCAGAACAAATCCACAATTAGAATAATAAGACCAATACAGATTTTTATGGTCGCGAAGGTTGTTGCTTCTCTGAGTTCACGCGGGATGATTCCGTAATAGCCAACAGCGCCTATAATTGAGCCGACTATTATTCCGACTGTTATACCGATAATAATCTTTTTAATTTGATTATACATTAAGATTCCTTCATTTTTTTAATCAGAGCTGTGACTACCGCGATAAAAAAGATGATTAAGAAGAATGCCGCTAACCCGACGGCAAAGCCCGCGATCGACGAATCCTTTGAAAATAAATAAAACGTCGCAAAACCGAGCGCAATAATAGCCGCCCAGGTCACTAACCCTATTATAACGACGATAATAACTCCTTTTACGGAATATTTTATTTTATCTCCGAGATTCTCGGCAACCGTGGTGCCTATGATTTCAGCAATAACGCCTACAATCCGGAAGAAGATTTCAAATAATACATCCATCTTACTCTCCTTAAACTATTCTACAGTCCACCCAAAACAAGGTATTCCGAGCGCTAAAAGCATAAAAAAGATTACGATTTCAACGCAAACGGTTAGTATTACAAGAGCTTGACAATTATAGAAACCGCCAAGAAGGGATTATTCCACTCGACGGCTGTTACTATAATTCTATATTAGAAATTTACTCCCATTCCACTGTTCCGGGGGGCTTGGAGGTGATGTCGTAGACAACCCGGTTTACACTGGGCACCTCGTTTATTATTCGGCTGCTGACTTTGCCGAGGATATCATACGGGATTTTTGCCCAGTCGGCGGTCATAAAATCGTCGGTTGTTACGGCGCGTATCGCAACAAGCTCGCTGTAGGTTCGCGCGTCTCCCATTACGCCAACGGTGCGCACGCCCGGAAGCACGGCGAAAAACTGGCTCATTTCCTTTGCGTAGCCGCATTTGTCCATTTCATCGCGGAGAATAGCGTCGGCGTCCTGCAAAATTTTAACGCGCTCGGCTGTGACCTCGCCGATCACCCTTACTCCGAGTCCGGGGCCGGGGAACGGCTGGCGCCATACCAAATCGTGAGGCAGACCGAGCTTTTCGCCCACTGCCCTTACCTCGTCCTTAAACAGGTCTTTAAGCGGTTCGATAATGCCCTCGAACTTAATGTCACCGGGAACGCCCACCTGATTGTGGTGGGTTTTTATTTTTGCCGCGTCGCCCTTTCCGCTTTCGATACGGTCGGGGTAAATCGTGCCCTGCGCAAAGTATCCGCTGCCGTAGCTTTCGCGGATTTTATCCCAGAAAACGTTATAAAACTCGGTTCCGATAATTTTCCGCTTGTCCTCGGGATCGCTTACACCCTTGAGCTTATCAAGAAATTCATCCTGACAATTGATGCGCACAAAGTTCATATCGAAAAGCTTTGTGAAGGTGTTTTCCACAAAATCGCCCTCGTCCTTGCGCATAAGCCCGTGGTCAACAAAAACGCAGGTGAGCTGTTTGCCGATCGCGCGGCTTAACAGTGCTGCGGCAACCGAGGAATCCACTCCTCCCGAAAGTCCGAGCACTACTCCTTTGCCGCCCACCTGAGCCCTGATTTTGCTGACGGCGGTGTCGATAAAGCTGTCCATCTGCCATGTGCCCTCGCATTCGCAAACGTCATAGAGGAACGAACGCAGCATATCTTTGCCGTACTCGGTGTGGTTGACCTCGGGGTGGAACTGAACGCCGTAGAGCTTTTTTTCAATATTCGCCATTGCCGCTACGGGGCAGTTTTGGGTTTTCGCGATAACCGAAAAGCCGTTTGGAGCTTCGCTGATATAGTCGCGGTGGCTCATCCACGAAATTCCGCTTTCGGGTATATTCTTAAAAAGTGGATTGCCGTTATCGTAAGCGGTTTCGGTTTTTCCGTATTCGCTTACGGAATCATCTGCCGCCGAAACAACGTTTCCGCCAAGCGAATATGCCATGAGCTGACAGCCGTAGCAAATGCCTAAAACGGGAATTCCAAGCTCAAAAATTTCGGCGGAATAATGCGGCGAGCTTTCGTCGTATACGCTGTTGGGACCGCCGGTGAAAATGATTCCCTTCGGCGCCATGCTTTTTATTTTCCCGATGTCGACAGTGTACGGCAAAATTTCGCAGTACACGTTACACTCGCGCACGCGCCTTGCGATAAGCCTGTTGTACTGTCCGCCGAAGTCGAGAACAATAACGGTTTCCTTGCCCATAACCTTACCCTCTTTCAAAAATTTTTAGGAACGGCGCAAACCGTTCCCAAATAAGTTTTATCTGTAAATAATGTCTTCCCTTGACGGGCCGTTTGATACCATTGTAATAGGAACGCCGATTTCCTTTTCGGCAAACTCAATGTATTCGCGGCACTCCTTGGGAAGCTCGTCATAGTTTTTAATGCCGGAAATTGAGCAGTTCCAGCCCTTGAACTTTTTAAGAACAGGCTTGCAGCGCTTGAGCTTTGTTGTTGACGGGAAGTAGTCGATAACTTCGCCGTCAAGCTCGTAGCCTACGCACACGGGGATCTCCTCAAGATAACCGAGCACGTCAAGCACGGTAAAGGCTACCTGAGTGGCGCCCTGAACCATGCAGCCGTAGCGAGTGGCAACCAAATCGAGCCAGCCCATGCGGCGCGGTCTGCCTGTTGTGGCGCCGAATTCGCCGCCGTCGCCGCCGCGTTTGCGAAGCTCGTCGGCTTCTTCACCGAAGATCTCGGATACAAACTCGCCTGCGCCCACTGCGCTTGAATACGCCTTTACTACGGTTATGATCTCCTTGATCTCATAAGGCGGAATGCCTGCGCCCACTGCTCCGTAGCCCGCGATAGTATTAGATGAGGTCACCATCGGGTAAATGCCGAAGTCGGTGTCTTTAAGCGAACCGAGCTGTCCCTCAAGAAGGATGTTTTTGCCTTCCTTAAGGGCGTTGTGAATGAAGGTGAAGGCGTCGCCTACATAAGGAGCAAGCTGCTCCTTGTATTCCATAAGCTTGTCGTAAACCTCCTGCTCGGTGATGGCAGGCTTGTTGTAAAGGTTTTTAAGAGTAGCGTTTTTGATTTCGAGCGCGTGACGGATTTTCTCCTTGAGAGAATCGGGATCGTCGTAAAGCTCGTTGATCTGAAAGCCGATTTTGGAGTACTTATCGGAATAGAACGGCGCGATTCCGCTCTTTGTTGAGCCGAAGGAGTTTTTGCCCAGACGCTCCTCCTCGTAGCAGTCAAAAGCAACGTGATACGGCATTACAATTTGAGCGCGGTCGGAAATTATGATGTTGGGCTTGGGAACTCCGCGTTCTTCAAGCTCCTTCATTTCCTTCACAAAATTTTCAACGCTGAAAGCCACGCCGTTACCTATAACGTTGGTGATGTTCTGATGAAACACGCCGGACGGAAGCTGATGAAGCGCGAACTTTCCGAAGTTGTTGATTATGGTGTGGCCGGCGTTAGCACCGCCCTGAAAGCGGATAACAATGTCGCTGGAGTTTGCGAGAACGTCGGTGATTTTACCCTTGCCCTCGTCTCCCCAATTTGCGCCTACGATTGCTTTTACCATGATTAATCTCCTTTATCCTTTTGGATTATACGTTAATTTCGGGATTGTCGGACTCGATGTCCTTGTATTTTTCAAGCACGGGAGCAACGCATTCCGCAAGGAAGTCCTCTGTCTGCTCCTTTGCTCTGCCTGTGTATTTTTCAGGTCTGAGAATTGCCTCAAGCTCTTCAAGCGTTACGCCGAACGCTTCGTCAGCCGCGATTCTTTCGAGAAGGTCGTTTTCGCCGCCCTCCTCCTTTATCACCTTTGAAGCCGCCATTGAGTGAACGCGGATCCTCTCGTGAAGCTGCTGGCGGTCGGCTCCTCTTTTCTTAACGGCGTCCATCATAATATTCTCGGTCGCCATGAAGGGAAGCTCCTTGCGCAGTCTTTGCTCGATAACCTTGGGGTAAACCACAAGACCGTCGGCAACGTTTGCGAACAGCGACAAAATTCCGTCAACCGCCAGGAATGCTTCGGGAACGCTGAGGCGCTTGTTTGCCGAATCGTCAAGGGTGCGCTCGAACCACTGGGTAGCGGTGGTAAAGTAACCGTTGAGCACGTCAACCATTACATAGCGTGAAAGCGAGCCGATGCGTTCGCTCCTCATGGGGTTGCGCTTGTATGCCATCGCGGATGAACCGATTTGGTTCTTTTCAAAGGGTTCCTCAACTTCTTTGAGGTGCTGTAAAAGCCTAATGTCGTTCGAGAACTTTGCGGCTGTCTGGGCAATTCCTGCAAGCACGTTCAAAAACTGTGAATCGAGCTTTCTGGAATAGGTCTGTCCCGAAACCGCGAAGCACGAATTGTAGCCCATCTTTTGAGCGATTTTACGGTCAAGCTCCTTGCATTTTTCGTGGTCGCCGTCAAACAGCTCCAAAAAGCTTGCCTGTGTGCCCGTTGTTCCTTTTGAGCCCAAAAGCTTTGCCTTTGAAAGCTGGTACTCAACGTCCTCCAGATCCATCAAAAGCTCCTGAAGCCAAAGTGTGGCTCTCTTGCCCACCGTTGTGGGCTGAGCGGGCTGGAAGTGAGTAAACGCGAGGGTTGGCAGCGCCTTATACTCATCTGCGAATTTTGAAAGGTTGCGTATAACCGTAACAAGCTTGTTTCTGATGAGCCGCAAGCCCTCGGTCATAATGATGATGTCGGTGTTATCGCCTACATAACAGGAGGTCGCGCCGAGGTGGATAATGCCCTTTGCGTTGGGGCACTGAACACCGTAGGCGTAAACATGGCTCATAACGTCGTGGCGAACCAGCTTTTCGCGCTCCTGAGCGACTTCGTAGTTGATGTCGTCGGCGTGTGCCTTAAGCTCGTCGATCTGCTCTTGGGTAACGGGAAGTCCGAGCTCCATTTCGGACTCGGCAAGCGCGATCCAGAGCTTTCTCCAGGTTTTAAACTTTTTGTCGGGTGAAAAAATGTATTTCATTTCCCTGCTTGCGTAACGCATTGAGTTCCTTTCTTTAAGGCAATACCGCATAATTCGTGTGTGCGGATTGTGCAGTCAGATTTTTCGTCAGGGTGCACAAATAAATCGAGGTAAGGCTTGACGCCTTGCCGAGGTTTTTTGGGCAGTCTGACGGAATAATATGCAAGCAAGGCGTGCACCGTGAATTGTGCGGTGTTGCCTTAACTGTCGGTTCCGACGCATTTTTCGTCGAAATTCATGCCGCCCCGTTCCTTGCCCTTGAACATCTCGCGGGTGATGGCGGCAGGATATTTTCCGGTAAAACATCCGTCGCAAAAGCCTGCGGACGAGAAGTTCAACATCTCGCCGAGCTTTTCAACGGGCAGGTATCCGAGCGAATCCGCTCCGCTGAGCTTTGTTATTTCCTCGATGGTATGGTTGCAGGCGATAAGCTCTCCGCGCGAGGGAATGTCGGTTCCGTAATAGCACGGCCACATAAACGGCGGCGAACTGATCCGCATGTGAACCTCCTTTGCCCCGGCGTCCCTGAGCATGGTAACAATGCGGTCAACGGTTGTTCCGCGCACAATGCTGTCGTCTATCATTACAACGCGCTTTCCCTTTACCATGTCGGCGATCGGGTTAAGCTTTATTCGCACGCTCTTCATGCGTTCCTTTTGGCTTGGTTTAATAAAGGTTCTGCCGATGTAGGAATTCTTTACAATGGCTTTTTCGTAGGGGATCCCGCTTTCCTCGGCATAACCTATCGCGGCGTCGATTCCCGATTCGGGAACGCCGATAACCATGTCGGCTTCAACCGGGAATTCACGGGCAAGAATTCTGCCTGCCTGCTTTCTGGTTTCGTACACGCTCAGACCGTCGATAAACGAATCGCTGCGCGCAAAATAAATGTATTCAAAGACGCAAAGCGACTTTTTCTTTTCTTTAAACTCGGGCTTGATCGAGCGTATTCCCTCGCCGTTGGCAACAATGATCTCGCCGGGTTCAACGTCGCGGACAAACTCGGCTCCGCAGGCGTCAAGCGCCGCGCTTTCGCTGGCAAAAACATAGTTTCCGTTGAGCTTGCCCATGCAAAGCGGTCTGAACCCGTGGGGATCTCTTGCGGCAATGAGCTTTCGCGGACTCATTACAAGCAGCGAGTAAGCGCCCTCAATAACCTGCATCGTGTTTGCCAAAGCTTCCTCGATTGAATGGGTTTTAAGTCTTTCGCGCGCGATAACATAACAGATGACCTCGGAGTCGATCGTGGTTTGGAAAATCGCGCCGCGCTGTTCAAGACTGCGCCTGATTTCGACCGCGTTCGTAAGGTTTCCGTTATGTGCTACCGCAAGTGTACCCTTTACATAACGCATAACAAGCGGCTGAGCGTTTTCGAGCACAGAGCCGCCTGCGGTTGAGTAACGGACATGGGCAAGTCCCATTTGTCCGGTCAGTGAATCGAGGATGCTGTTGTTGAACACCTCGGTCACAAGTCCCATATTTTTGTGATAATCTATTACACCGTCGTCTGTAACCGCAATGCCGCAGCTTTCCTGACCTCTGTGCTGAAGCGCAAGAAGTCCGTTGTAACAGGCGTAGGCAGGGTCAAGCGACCCGTCGCTGAATATTCCGAAAACTCCGCACTCCTCGTGCAGACCTTCTTTAGCAAAATTATCAAAAGAATAATTCAAGGTTTCACCATCCGAAATATTAGTTTGGTTTATAATTCTTGTGTGGAATTATTTATCGAGGCCGACACGCTTCATCATCTCAGCATAGGCTTCCTCAACACCGCCCATGTCGCGGCGGAAGCGATCCTTGTCGAGCTTTTCGTGGGTTTCAATATCCCAGAAGCGGCAGGTGTCGGGTGAAATTTCGTCGGCAAGAATGATCGTGCCGTCGGGCAGTCTGCCGAATTCTATTTTAAAGTCGATAAGCTCAACGCTGCACTGAGCGAAGAACTCCTTCATAACCTCGTTGATTTTAAGGGTGTAGGCGGCAATAGTGTCAAGCTCTTCTTTGGTGGCGGCGCCGATCGCGATAATCTGGCTGTCGTTTATCATGGGATCGCCGAGGTCGTCGTCCTTGAGGCAGTATTCAAGAGTGGGAGCGGCAAACGCTGTGCCCTCGGGAACGCCGAAGCGCTTTGAGAAAGAGCCGGCTGCCTTGTTTCTTACAATTACCTCGAGAGGTACGATTTCTACTCTTTTAAGAACCGCGTCGCGGTCGTTAAGCTCCTCAACAAAATCCGTGGGGATCCCCTTTTGCTCCAAAAGCTTGAACATAAAGTTTGACATACGGTTGTTTACAACGCCTTTTCCGACGATCGTACCCTTTTTCTCACCGTTAAACGCAGTAGCGTCGTCCTTGTAGGAAACGATGCAAAGCGCGTCGTCGTCTGTAGAATAAACTTTTTTTGCCTTACCTTCATAAATAAGCTCTTTCTTTTCCATTGATAATTCCTCCATAGTTAAAGGTTAAAAATAAAAACACATCTTATATTATAGTATGTTTTGAAAATTTTAGCAACCGTATAAGAATTAAAAATAATTTTTTTAGTATAAAACAGAAATGGCGGTAAACAGCGGGATTTTTTAGGTAAATTTTATTTTACAACAGCGAATAAGACCGAAAAGCCGTGATAATTGCGGCGTAAATAAAAAAGCACTTGATTTTTTTAAAAGATTATTGTATAATACTACTTGCACGCCGGTGTGATGGAATTGGCAGACGTAGCGGACTCAAAATCCGCCGGTAGCGATACCGTACCGGTTCGAGTCCGGTCACCGGCACCAAAAACAGCAGTG
>CADAYK010000084.1 GCA_902792105.1 uncultured Ruminococcus sp. | reverse complement strand
ACTAACCACTATCCACTAATCACTTATTACTTTTCTTTATTCCCGAAATTCTGTCGGCAAGACCTGTCTTTTTGAAGATCAAGCTCACAAGCACTGCGACGAGCGTGCCCAGGATAATGCCGCAGAGAACGTCGGAGGGATAGTGAACATAAATGTACAATCTTGAAAAAGCGATCAAAAGCGCGAGGATAAGCGCCGGGATCCCGAGCTTGCGGTTGCGCAAAAGAATGGAAACCGAAGCGGCGAAGGCGCAGGTTGAGTGTCCCGAGGGGAAGCTGAAGCTTGACGGCGGATTTACAAACAGCGGAAAATTGTTGACCGTAAACGGACGCGGTCTTGCGACAAGGTGTTTTATGATGATGTCGCCGCAAAGGAAGCCTATCGCCATTGCCGCCAGCATTATTACGCCGGTTGCCCTGTGTTTTTTAAAGAACAGCAGCACGATCGCCAGCGCGATCCAGATTATTCCGGCTTCGCCTACATAGCCGAGCCCCGCCATTATCGGGTCAAGAAACGCCACGCGCAGGTTATCCTGGATCCAATTCAGAATTGTAAAGTCGATTGATGTAATAAATTCCATTTTTTCCTCCTAAATTTCAAATTGTTTTGCTTTTGAGTAAAGCTTTTCGTCAATAACCGCCTCAACGCGTGTGCCGTCCGAAAGGTATTCCTCGCCGATAAGCGTGCCCTTTTCCCTGATCTCGCTTACAAGTCCGCCCTGCGAAAACGGGACCAGCAAGGTTACGCGCTTCATGCGCACAGGCAGGTTGTCCTCGATCGCCGCAAGCAGCCTGTCGATGCCCTCGCCCGTTTTGGCGCTGATTTTGATGTAGCTTTCAAAATCCTGAGCCATAAGGCTGCCGTCGAGAAGATCGCACTTGTTAAGCACGGTGATGACCGGGGTGTCGCCGCAGCCCAGCGATTGCAAAAGCTCGTTTGTAACGTTAAGGTGAACCCTCGCCTCGTCGCTTGACGCGTCGCAGAGGTTGATGATCACATCGGACTGAGCCGCCTCCTCAAGCGTTGAGCGGAACGCTTCAACCAGGTGGTGAGGCAGCCTGCGAACAAGTCCCACGGTGTCTATAAGCATTACGCTTATGCCGCTTGGAAGCTTAAGCGCGCGCGAGGTGGGGTCAAGGGTGGCGAACAGCTTATCCTGCGCCAGAACTCCTGCGTCGGTCAGGGTGTTCATCAGCGTGCTTTTGCCGGCGTTGGTATAGCCCACTATCGCACAGGTGATCACGCCGTCCTTTTCGCGGCGCCTGCGAAGCATGTCGCGGTGGTTTTCCACATCTTTTAATTCTTCCTTAAGCGTTTCCATACGCCGCCTTATGTGACGTCGGTCGGTTTCGATCTTGGTTTCGCCGGGACCTCTTGTGCCTATTCCGCCGCCGAGACGCGACATCTCGATTCCCTTGCCGGTAAGCCTCGGCAGGGTGTATTTAAGCTGAGCCAGCTCAACCTGCAGCTTGCCCTCCTTGCTTTTGGCGCGCAGGGCAAAAATGTCCAGAATCAGCGTTGTGCGGTCAATTACGCGAACGTCGGTTTCGTTTTCGATATTGCGTATCTGCGTGGGGCTGAGCTCGCTGTCAACCACAATAAGGTCGATTTCGCGTTCGGCGCAGACCTGCCTGATCTCTTCAAGCTTTCCGCTGCCCACATAGGTGGCTGTTTCGGGGCGGCGCAGCTTTTGAGTAAGGGCAAGCACGGGCTCGGCTCCTGCGCTTTTTACAAGCTCGAACAGCTCGTCAAGCGAGGCTTCGGCGTCAAAGTCGCCTGTGTCGACGCTGACAAGCAGCGCCCGGACAGTTTTTTCTTCGTTACTTATCATATTTACCTCTTTGAGCAAATCATAATATAATATTTTAAAAATTTTTATTTACTAATCTTATGTTTTATAGTATAATATATTCGGCAAAATTTGTAAAGGCAATACCGCATAATACAGGTGTGCGGATTGAATTATGCGGTGTAGCCTAAATGCCGAATTTGAAATCGAGGAATTAATTATGGACAAACGATACGACGTTGTTATTGTCGGAACCGGCGTGGCAGGTCTTTACGCCGCGCTGAACTTTCCCGAAAACGTCAGCGTGCTGATTTTGTCTAAGCGCGAGCTCGGACTTTCAAACAGCTCGCTGGCACAGGGCGGAGTCGCCTGTGTGCTCGACACGGTTCACGACAACTACAAGCTTCACATCACCGACACCCTTGTTGCCGGAAAATACAAAAACCGCCTGAACGCGGTAGAAAAGCTGGTTAAAGAAGGTCCCGGCGACGTGCTGAAGGTGCGCGGTTTGGGCGTTGACTTTGACACAAACCCCGACGGCACCCTGTGCAAAACCCTTGAGGCAGGCCACAGCCGCCACCGCATCGTGCACCACAAGGACAGCACCGGCAAGGCGATGACCGACGGGCTGATTGACGCTGTTAAGCAAAAAAGCAACGTTGACATAATTGAAAACGCCCTGCTTTATTCGATGCACAAGGTGCTCGGAGGCTTTTATGTGAGCGTTTTAAAGGACGGCAAAAGCCTTTACTTCGGCTGCAATTACTGCCTGCTTTGCACGGGCGGCATCGGCAGGGTTTACAAATACACAACCAATTCAGCCATTGCCACCGGCGACGGTATCGCCTTTGCCTATATGCTCGGCGCGAAGATCCGCCACCTTTCAAGGGTGCAGTTCCACCCCACCGCGTTTGCCGCCGAGGCTGACCGCGAGCGGTTTTTAATAAGCGAGGCTGTGCGCGGCGAAGGCGCTGTTCTGCTGAACTGCCACGGCGAGCGCTTTGCTCACAACTATGACAAGCGCGGCGAGCTTGCTCCGCGCGACGTTGTGTCAAACGCAGTTGCGCGCGAGGCTTTGCGCACGGGCAGCGAAAAGTTTTATCTTGACATAACTCACAAGCCCGCGGACTTTGTGCGCAACCGCTTTCCGCTGATTTACGGAAGGTGCCTTGAAGAAGGCGTTGACATAACAAAGGACAGGATTCCTGTTTTTCCCTGCCAGCACTATCTTATGGGCGGTATCGACACCGACCTAAACGCGCGGACGTCTATCGACGGCCTGTACGCCGCCGGCGAATGCGCGCACACCGGCGTTCACGGCGCTAACCGCCTTGCCAGCAATTCGCTGCTTGAGGCGCTTGTGTTTTCGCGGTCTGCCGCCGAGGACATCACCAAAAAGCTGAACAAATACGGCAGAAAGCCGCTCGGTCTTGAACCGGCGCACCTCCCCATAACCGGCAAAAAAATGCCGCGGGGCTTCCGTTCGCAAATTCGCGAAATTTTGCAGGACACTTATTTTGTGCTGCCAAAGCCCGAAAAATATGAGGAAAGCTACCGCAGGGTCGAGGATATTATACGCCGGCTGTTTGCCGAGCGCTACGAAATAAGCTCGGATTTCATAGAAGCAAAAAGCATTGCCGTGGTGGCAAGCATAATTTTGGACGAAGTCAGGGAGGGCAACAATGATTAACCCTATTTATATTGATAACATTATTAAAACCGCGCTGCTTGAGGACATCAACTACCTCGACTCAACCACCGATTACCTGATCGACGAAAACCAGGAAAACTCCGCAAGGTTCCTCGCGAAAAGCGACGGAGTGCTGTGCGGGATCGGCGTTGCGCTGCGTGTTTTTGAAATTTTGCAGCCGCAGGGCTTCAGCGCCGAGGTGTTTAAACACGACGGCGACAAGCTTAAAAAGGGCGATATCATCGCCGAGATCCACGGCAACACAAGAGCGCTGCTCAAGGGCGAGCGCACCGCGCTGAACCTTATTCAGCACATGAGCGGAATCGCGACCGCGACCAACCGCGCTGTTGAGATAATCAAGGGCACCAACGCTTCGATAGCGGACACCAGAAAAACCCTGCCGGGGCTTAGGCCGCTGCAAAAATACGCGGTTACCGTAGGCGGCGGCAAAAACCACCGTTATAACCTCAGCGACGCGGCTATGCTAAAGGACAACCACGTTGACGCGGGCGGCGGAATCAAAAACGCCGTAGCAAAGCTTAAATCAAAGCTCGGCCACATGACTAAAGTCGAGCTTGAGGTGCGCAACCTTGACGAGCTGCGCGAGGCTCTTGACGCCGGGGTTGACGTTATTATGCTTGACAACATGAGCTGCGAGATGATGGCTGAGGCTGTTGAAATAACAAACGGCAGTGCTTTGCTTGAAGCCAGCGGCGGAATCACCGACGAAACCCTGCGCCAAATCGCCGAAACAGGCGTTGACATTATCTCGATGGGCGCTCTCACCCACTCCGTCACCGCCTTTGACATCAGCCTTAAAATTATTTAGTTCGCGTTTTTTACTTCGCGTACTTAACGTTTGGCTTATTGGTAACGTTTGGCGTTTCGCGAGAAAGAATAGAAATAAATCAAGCTGTGATGGCAATGGAAACTACGTTTGGTGTTTCGCGGGAATGGCTCCTTTGTTAAAGGAGGCTTTGCTGTACTCCAAAAGTTTGTTATATACAGTTCACGAAATCAGAACAAAACGCAGGAACGGCATAAGAACCGTTCCCTACAAATTGCTATCCACTGACCACTAAACACTAAAAACTGACAACTAACCACTATCCACTATCCACTAACCACCGACCACTAACCACTGACCACTGACCACTAAGCACTGACCACTAACTACTGACCACTGACCACTAACCACTGACCACTAAGCACTGACCACTGACCACTAACCACTCACCACTAAAAACTGACCACTAACCACTGACCACTGACCACTAACCACTGACCACTGACCACTAAACACATTACAGGAGGAATGAAAATGTATAAGATTGGTATTTTGGGATACGGAAACCTCGGCCGCGGAGTTGAGGCAGCAATCAAAAAGAACAGCGACATGGAGCTCGTTGCGGTTTACACCCGCCGCGATCCTTCCGCTCTGAAAATCAACACCCCGGGCGTACCGGTAAAGAGCACCTCAGACCTTGACACCGGCAAGGAAGACCTCGACGTTTTGGTGATTTGCGGCGGAAGCGCCACTGACCTTCCCGTAATGACTCCCAAATATGCGGCGATGTACAACGTTATCGACTCGTTCGACACCCACGCCAAGGTGCCCGAGCACTTTAAAAACGTTGACGAGGCGGCAAAATCAGCAGGTAAAACCGGAATAATCTCCTGCGGCTGGGATCCCGGTATGTTCTCGCTCAGCAGAGTTTACGCAACCGCTGTTTTGCCCGACGGCAAGGACTACACCTTCTGGGGCAAGGGCGTAAGCCAGGGGCATTCCGACGCTGTTCGCAGAATTGACGGCGTTGCTGACTGCCGCCAGTACACAATCCCCGTTCCCGAGGCTCTTGACAGAGTAAGAAACGGCGAAAATCCCACCCTTTCAACACGCGAAAAACACACCCGCGAATGCTTTGTTGTTGCCGAAGAGGGCGCCGACCTTGCAAGAATCGAAAACGAAATCAAGACTATGCCCAACTATTTTGCCGATTACGACACCACCGTTCACTTTATTTCCGCCGATGAAATGAAGGCAAACCACAGCGGTCTGCCCCACGGCGGTTCGGTTATCTATTCCGGCACAACAAGCGAGGGCAAAGGTCACGTTATTGAATACAGCCTTAAGCTTGACTCCAACCCCGAGTTCACCGGCGCAAAAACCGTATTTGACATCGCTCCCGCCTACCTTTGCAGTCAGGACGGCGATTACCTCCGCGCTCACCTCCTCTAAGGTGTCAGTGGACACTTTCTACCGCCTATTTAAAAGTTATATTTAAACATTAACTTCATCAACGGCGGTGCTAAATGTTTGATTTTGGTTAAACTTCTTCGCCGACCGCCTATACAAAAAAATTTTAAGGACAGTATTATGGACAGAGATAAAAAGCTAAGGCGAAACGCGATAATCGCGCTTTCGGTGGGAATTCCCATTTACACCATCATTTTTTTAATGCTGATGTTCAACCATTTTTGGCACATTAATTTTATTGTTGACCTGTTGTGTTTGTCGCTTATACCAATAGCGATAATCCTTATTTGGATCGTAACGATGCTGTGCGTTAACGGCGCAAGGTACAAAAGCATAGACGACGAGGTCAACGACGAAAAAAGCGAAAATGCCGAAACCGCGCACGAGGTGCTTCAGGTTTTGACTGACAACGAAAAGGAAACCTTTGTGCTTGCGCGTTTTATGCTCGACGATATGATACGTCCTGCGGTATACAACAAGTACGGCAAGCGGTACACCTCGATCGACCTTCACGCCGCCCTGATAAGCTACAAGAAGATTTATCCTGTTCCCGGCCTTCAAACCGACGAAACAAACATTCGTGTTATGAGGATAAAAAACAAGCACAGCAGAAACCAGATGATTTTCTTTGCCACAAA
Organism: uncultured Ruminococcus sp.; assembly: GCA_902792105.1. GTDB lineage: Bacteria > Bacillota > Clostridia > Oscillospirales > Acutalibacteraceae > Ruminococcoides. Next base: position 1,412 of record CADAYK010000084.1, on the reverse strand, counting down.
GCTTGCAAACGCCGACATTATTTATTACGGCAAAGCTCCCGAAAAGTACGAATGCGGCAGCGTGGACGGTTTTTCGATTTACGGCTGCGAATACGCCGACACTCCAAAGCCCGAAATCACGGTTAACGGAAAGGTATTTCCGCTTAAACAAACCCTGGTTGATTTTATGTTTATATCAAATCAGGAAATAAGCGGCAAATAATATATTTAAAAAATTATGAAAGGAGAACGGACTATGAAATACATGTGCGAGCCCTGCGGCTACATTTATGATCCCGCAGAGGGCGATCCCGACGGCGGTATCGCTCCCGGCACAGCGTTTGAGGATATCCCCGACGATTGGTGCTGCCCCGTTTGCGGCGTTGGCAAAGAGGACTTTGTTCCTTACGAGGAATAAATTTTTAACGCAAAATTAAGGACTGACGAGCGTTTTCGTCAGTCCTTTTTTGCGCGGCAAAACATTGTCCTGTGCCGTTCCTGCGTTTGAATTTGCTTTTGTGAATCGCACACAACAAACTTTCGGAGTACAGCAAAGCCTTCTCCCGCCGTGGAGAAGGTGTCGCGCTTAATGCGGCTGTATTTTTATATAGTGTTTTAATGCGTGAACGGCGGTGTATTTAAAGTAAAATTCATATCGGCGTGACGGATGAGGGGTTTGCCGTCAGGCAAATTGCGCGCTTTTTGATGTGGTTTTGTTGCTACACAAAACGGTTTTTGCTTTGTGCAAATTAGCTAAATATATGAGTAAAATTTTGGATTGTGCAATATACTCTGCCGTGATATAATATTTTAAAATATTATATAGGAGGTTAAACTATGAAAGTACAATTCAAAAAAACGCTTGCGGTCATTTTAGCGGCGCTTTTGCTGCTCACGGCTTTTCCGTTCGCGGCTTCGGCGGCTGTGGCGGCGGAACAGGTCGTTGCAAGCAGCGGCACAACAGGAGACTGCACATGGACGCTTGACGATAACGGCACGCTGACGATCAGCGGCAACGGAGCAATGGCAGATTATTATATTTCTTACACTCTTCCGTGGGGAAATAGCATAACAAGTGTTGTCATTGAATACGGCGTTACAAGTGTAGGAAACTCTGTGTTTAGCGACTGCACAGAGCTTACAAGCGTAACTATTCCCGACAGCGTTACAAGTATAGGAATAGGTGCGTTTTACAACTGCACCGGGCTTACAAGCGTAACTATTCCCGACAGCGTTACAAGCATCGGAGACCTTGCGTTTTCCGGCTGCACCGGTCTTACAAGCGTAACCATTCCCGACAGCGTTACAAGTATCAGAAGCTATGCTTTTGAGGACTGCACCGGGCTTGAAAGCATAACCATTCCCGACAGCGTTACAAGTATCGATAGCTCTGCGTTTTACAATACCGCATGGTACAACAACCAACCTGATGG
>CADAYK010000083.1 GCA_902792105.1 uncultured Ruminococcus sp. | reverse complement strand
TAAGTAGTATTTACAAAATAAAACATCAAAAATCCCAGTCGGGAATATAATCCTCACTTGCCGAGGAAAGGTCTTGGGTAAAGCCGTCAAGTCCGCTTAAAAACAGCTCGTGCTTTACCTTGTCGTATTCGCGTTTGGTTATTTTGCGGTTCAGCTTTTTGTCGTTTTTGGCTTCGCCCCACGGAACATACTGGCACATCAGGCTGAACATGACCTGGTTTGGGAACAGCCTGCGCACAATGTCGATCACCCCAATGCTGTTGCGCGTGTGGGAGGGGAGAATAAGGTGGCGCACGATAACGCCTTTTTGAATCATTCCGTCGCCGTCGAACTCGGGCAAGCCTGTTTGGAAAATCATCTCCTGAATAGCCGCCGACGCGGTACGCACATAACCGGGAGCCTGCGAAAGCTCTGCGGCGAGCTTGTCGTCGCTGTATTTAAAATCGGGAAGATACACGTCCACAATGCCGCTGAGCATGTCCAAAATCTTGGGAGAGGTGTAGCCGCTGCAGTTGTATACTATGGGGATCTTCGGCTTGTAAAGCTCAAGGCTTTTTACCACAGCCGGAACAAAGTGGTCGGCGGTCACAAGGTTGATGTTGTGACATCCCGCGTCCTCAAGCCTTTTGTAGCAATCGGCAAGCTCCCCGATTGTAAGAGTCGTGCCCTTGCGCAGGGTTGAGATCTCATAATTCTGGCAGAATTTGCACTTCATGGTGCAGCCTGAAAAAAACACCGTTCCGCTGCCGCGCGTTCCGCTTACGCACGGCTCTTCGCCGAAATGCGGCGCAACTCTGGCAACAACAGGCAGGGTCCCCATTGAGCAAAAGCCTTCGCCGCTGTGTTCGGTACGGTACGCCGAGCAGTTTCTCGGACAAATGTTACAAATCATAATTATCACCGGTAAAAGTATAGCACATTTAAACCGCTTTGGAAACAGCCCGGCACTCTTTTTTTGAAATTATACTGAGAAATCGGTCAGGTAATCCTCAATAATATCCTCCATGTGGCAAAGCTCCACCTCAAGCCCGTTCAACAAATCCGCAACCGCCTGCGCGTCTGCTTTTTCCGTAAATATGCCGGATATGGATTTTACGGGCGTTTTATCTTTAAGCGCCGAAATACCGTAGCCGCCTGCTGAATCGGCGTATTCGGTTACCGCGTACTCCGTCATTGTTCTCCCTCTTATTGTGAAAATTCTTCACATCAATGATATAAACTGTCACTTGCAAAGTCAAGTGAAATTTTTGTAATTTTGTCGGCTTTACTGACATTATTTTGATACTATTTTAGCGCGGGCTTGGGCGCGCGGCTTTGAACACTCCTCCGCAATAACGCAACTTTTAACAGGTTCTTGTACATAATATACAAAAAGGCAGGGTCAAATTTGTAGGTAACAGAAAACAATTATTCCGATATAGAAATATAATTACCGTTGGATTTGATAAAATAAAAGTAACCATATTTGTTAATTATATGGAATTTATACCCTTGAAAAAAGGGTCGTTTAGGAGTGATATATGTGAAATTCAAAAAAACGTTATCACTGCTGCTTTCCGCTTTAATGGTAACAGGTTCATCGTCGTTTGCGGCATCCGCGGCGACCGCGCCCGAAGCTGCAGGCGCGTATAATAACCAAAATTACCTTGAAACCCAGGCAAGCGCGGCGTATAACGAAAAAGACCTCGGCTCGACCTACAGCAAGTCGTCCACAACGTGGAAGACCTGGTCGCCCGAAGCCTCTTCGGTAAAGGTTAAGCTGTATGCTACCGGTTCCGACGGCGAAAAGGGCGCCAAATCTTTGGGCGAGCACGCAATGACAAAAAATCAATCCACAGGCGTATGGTCGCTTACTCTTAACGGCGACTACAAAAATGTTTACTACACCTATCTTGTAAATGTTAAGGGCTCCACCAACGAAACCCAGGACGTTTACTCAAAGGCTGTCGGCGTTAACGGCAACCGTTCAATGGTAGTAGACCTCGACTCCACCGACCCCGAAGGCTGGAACAGCGATAAACACGTTTTGTTTAACGGTGCTCAGGAAGCTGTTGTTTGGGAGGTTCATGTTCGTGACTTCTCAATTTCCCAGACATCGGGCGTAAGTGAGGACAACAAGGGTAAGTACCTCGGCTTTACCGAGGGCGGCACGACCCTCAGCGGCAAGCCGGGCTCGGTTTCCACAGCTGTAGACTACCTTGTTGAATCAGGCATTAACTGCGTTCAGATCATGCCTTCATACGACTTCGGCTCTGTTGACGAAGTAAAGGGCGGCTCTTCGAGCAACCGTAACTGGGGTTACGATCCCGTTAACTACAACGTTCCCGAAGGCAGCTATTCCTCAAACGCTTACGACGGTAACGTAAGAATCAAGGAATTCAAGCAAATGATCCAGGCTCTGCACGACAGAGGCATTTCGGTTGTAATGGACGTTGTTTACAACCACACCTATTCAACCGGCGGCTCCTGCTTTGAAAAGACTGTTCCCGGTTACTATTTCAGAATGACCTCCAATACAGCCTTCTCGAACGGTTCGGGCTGCGGCAACGAAACAGCTTCCGACAAGAAGATGTACAGAAAGTACATGATCGAATCATGTAAATACTGGGCGGAAGAGTACCACATCGACGGCTTCCGTTTTGACCTTATGGGCTTGCACGATGTTACAACAATGAATAACATCCGTACAGCTCTTGACGGCGTTACAGCCAACATGTCCTCAGGCAAATCAGGCAAGCAGATCCTGATGTACGGCGAGGCATGGACAGGCGGCACCACACTTAACACCGATGCTATTTACAGCTATCAGGGCACAGGTCTTTCACGTCTTGACGCACGCGTAGGCGCGTTCGGCGACCGTTTCCGTGATTCACTCAGAGGTAACAACGATCCCGGTTCCGCAAGCTTTGTAAAAGGCTATCTTCAGGGCGACGAAACAAAATCAAGCAACGTTGCTTTAGGCGTTCAGGGCAAGGTTTATTCGGCGGCAAGTCCGAAAGCACCTTCCCAGGCGATAGTCTACGGCGACTGTCACGATAACTACATACTATGGGATCAGCTGACCAAGGCGAGCGGCTCGACCTCATATACGGGCACCACGCTTGCGACGCAAAACCAGGTGCGAATAGCAATGGCGCTGATGCTGACCTCTCAGGGCATACCGTTTATGACGGCGGGCTCCGAGTTCGGACGTACCAAGAAGGGCGACCACAACAGCTATAACGCAAGCGACGATGTTAACCAGATCGACTGGAACCGCATCAAGAACCTTTCCGGTTTGGCAGACTTCTATAAAGGCATGCTCCAAATCAGAAAGAATTATTCTCCGCTCAAGGGCGCAAGCTTTAAGAATCCCAGCTTTACATCCCAGTACGGATATGTAATCGGTTACACCTATTCCAACAATACCTCCGGCGAGTGGAACAAGCTGGCAGTTCTGGTAAACTCCAACGCATCTCAATCCTACAACATCAACCTCGGAAGCTCCGGCTGGACGATCGTCGGCAACAACACCACCGCGGGCGTTAAGTCATTGGGTGTTGTAAGCGGCTCATCCTATTCGATTCCCGCAAGAAGCGTAGCTGTTCTGGTAGACAGCGCAAGCTTCGGCAACTTAAAGCTTAACGAAAGCTTCGGTTCTCTTACCGTTAACCATGTTGACAGCAAGGGCAACGTGCTCAAGACAAGCACATCCAAATACAGAGCAGGAAGCACATACCGTGCGCTTCCCGACACAACCCTTCTCTTTGACTACAACCTTACAAAGACAGAAGGCGCTACAACAGGCACAGTTGAGGCAAACGGCAAATACACCGTAACCTTTACCTATGCCGACAGCGGAGTTGCTTCCGGTTATATTAACGTTAACTACGTTGACCAGTCCGGAAAGGCTCTTAAGGACGCTGAAAAGACAAAGTATAAGGCAGGACAGACCTACGGTTATTCCGCACCTGCGATTCAGGGCTATCAGCTTGACACAACAAAGTATCCCGCAAAGAGCTCTGGTACTTTCACAGGCGACGACATTACCCTCAACTTTGTTTACAAGCCCATCTCAACAACATCAACAACAGTTCACTATTATAACTCCAACAACTGGTCAAACGTAATCTGCTACGGTTACGACGATAACGGCGAAGTTACCGGCACATGGACGACCTCGCCCGTAATGACAAACGAAGGCTCCGGCTGGCTCAAAACAACTATCAACAAGCCCAGCCTTTATGTAATGTTCCATCCCAAGACCGGAACAGGCCAGGAACCCGGCGAGAACCAGCCCGGTTACCTTGCAAGCGGCGAAGTTTGGATCCAGAACAAGGTCGTTACATTCAACTCAACAATCGTTACAAGCCACATTGACATTAACACCGGTAAGCAGGTAAGTTCTGACGTCACTGATAGCAAAACCAAGGTGACAAGCAACCAGACCTACACAACATCAGCGCTTTCGGGCAGAACCGACGTTACGGCTCCTCCGAACGCTACAGGCAACTATCAGGCAGGCGTAGTAAACGTTGTATATCTGTACGGCGGCTCCGAAACACCCACCCAGCCCACAGATCCCACCGTTACACAGCCTACAGATCCCACAGTGACACAGCCGGATACACAGCCCACCGAGCCTACAGCTACCAAACCTACAGATCCCACAGTTACACAGCCGGATACACAGCCCACCGTTCCCGTTGAGCGCGTGCTTATCGGCGACGTAAACCTTGACGGCAAGGTTAAGGTAGACGATGCAACTCAGATCCAGAGAGCTGTCGGCAAGATCATCACACTTTCGGCAAAATCACAGATTGCAGCTGACTGCAACGGCGACGGTTTTGTTACGATCAAGGATTCAACTCTTATCCAGAAGTACATCGCAGGCTATACGGATACAGGCAAGGTCGGCAGATACACAGGCGATCCCGATCCCACTGTTGCTCCCACCAATCCTACCAATCCTCAGCCTTACACTGATCCCGAGCCTTATACCGATCCCGAGCCTTACACTGATCCCGAGCCCTACACAGATCCCGAGCCTTATACCGAGCCCATCCCCGACGAAGCAAGCTTCCAGTTCTCCGACGCACTCGGTTGGGGCGACATCCACCTCTACGCTTGGGATGCCGACGGCAACTCTCTTACAGGCGAATGGCCCGGTCAGGCAGGCGTTGAAGGCGCACCCAACGACTACGGCGAAATGGTATACACAATCAACGTTCCCGCAGGCGCGGTTGGCGTAATCGTAAACGGTAACGGTCAGCAGACCGACAACATCACCGACTTCAATCCCGGCGGCGGCGGATACTATGTATCAGCTTCCAAGACATCTGTAAATGAATTCGGCGCGACAGTTTATGTTCCGATTCCTTGGGATAACACCGGCGGCGAAGGCGGCAGCTTCCTGTTCTCCGACGCACTCGGTTGGGGCGACATCCACCTCTACGCTTGGGATGCCGACGGCAACTCTCTTACAGGCGAATGGCCCGGTCAGGCAGGCGTTCAGGGTTCACCCAATGACTACGGCCAGATGGTATATACTATCAACGTTCCCGAAGGTGCGGTCGGCGTAATTGTAAACGGTAACGGCAAGCAGACCGACAACATTACCGACTTTGCTCCGGGCGGCGGCGGATACTATGTAGAAAAACGCATAAAATAATTTGAGGGGCAAGCTCAAAACCCGTACCGGGTAAATTGAGCTTGTCCCTTTCTTTTGTCCGAGCACATGAAAATTTATATAACATCATATGACAGCGCCGTTGATGAAGCTTACATAAAAGTCGAGCGTTAAAAAAGGCGCTCGAATGTGCCCACCGGCACATCACCGGCACTAATTTTCCATTTGTTTGCCTAAAAAAGCCGCAGCGCTTTGAGCAAGCTTGATTTCGGCAGAGGTTGGGATTTTCAGTTCTTCGCCGCTGAGCATAACCACCGCGCCCATAACATCGCCCGACGAAATAATCGGATAAATCACAGCAGCGCAGTTTTGCACGCCCTCAATCGGAAGAACGTCGCCAAAGGTTTGCTGAGTTGCAGCATAGCTCTTGCGTCCGGACATATAGCTGTCCAGAATGGGGCTTACCCTGCGTTCCAAAAACTCTCGCTTTGAGATCCCCGCTGCCGCAATAACGTGATCGGTGTCGCAAATCAAAGTCGGCATCGAGCTGATCCGTGAAATAACATCGGCGTATTGTCCGGCAAATTCGCTCAGTTCTCCTACGGGCGAGTATTTTTTAAATATAACTTCGCCGTCTGTGGCTGTGTAAATCTCCAGTGGGTCGCCTTCGCGGATACGCAGGGTGCGTCTGATTTCCTTTGGAATAACCACCCTGCCCAAATCGTCAATTCTCCTTACAATTCCCGTTGCTTTCATATCTAAACTCTCCTTATCATCATTTTAGGCAATCACTTGCAAAATTATTGTTTGAAAAGCAACTGCCATTATGCGAAAAATTTGACAAAGGGAGAATTTGGAAGGGGTTTGGTTTTGATTCGATTTTGTTGTTTTTGTTAAATGTTTGTTCAAAAATATAAAAAATGTGTCATTAATTATCCGTTCTTGTTTTCAATACTATATTTTCAATAATAAATTCCTGAGCTGTTCGGTTATATAGAACGACCTTATACCATTCGCCGTCATTGTTAACACGGGTTTCGGTAGTTAATCCGAGTATCTTGCCTTTTGGCGTTGGGAGCTTGTATTTTTTGCTGTTTATTTCCGTCATTTTCAGGTAGCCATTATCAAGCAACCATTCCGTGATATCCGTTGCTTTCAGTTTTTGGCGGGTTCCGTCTTTGTTAAGTTCATTCACTTTTACAGTGATTGCCGATACAGATATCGGCGTATCGGAATATTCAAAGTAATTTAGTTTTTCGTTGTCTATTTCAAACGGCAGCCTACCTTTTTTGTCTGGCTTGTATTTCCTGATAACCCTCAAAAAAGCTTCGCCGTATTTTTCGAGCTTATTTGTGCCAACGCCGCTGACCGACAAAAATTCAGCTTCTGTTGTCGGCATTACTCTGCACATATCGGCAAGGGTGGCATCAGAAAAGATAACAAACGCCGGTACGCCCTTCTTCTTTGCGAAGTACGTTCTGACTACCTTTAGTGCGTCGAACAGCTCCGGATCAACAGCGTGGATCTCTGCTTTCTGAGTTGTAGATTTTAGCTGTCGAGCTTTGCGGATTTTGACGCTCGCCTTTCCCTTTAATACGGGATAGCTCATTTCTGTCACACGCAAAATCGGTTTTCCTGCTCCGACAGAAATAATATAGTCTTGTTCCTTGAGCTTTTCGATTATATATTTTATTTCTGTCGCCTTGGCATCATTCATTATCCCGAAGGTCGACTGGCGGTCAAGTCTTGCTCTGCATATTCTATCCGACGACACTCCACGCAGAACGTCGGTTATCATTTTCGCGCCGTAAAACTGCCCTGTTCTAATAATGCAGGATAGAATCTTTTGCGCTTCGATCGTAACATCAACGGTTTCAAATTCTGTCAGGCAATTTGAGCATTTGCCACAGAAATCCTTGTATTCTTCGCCGAAATACCGCAGCATATTCCCTCGCAGGCAGTCGCTTGTGGTGCAGTAAAACACCATTTGCTTAAGCCTTTCCTCTTCTCTTTTTCTGAAAAGTTCCTTTTGCTCCGGGGATAAGTCCTCATTATCATTTGTGTTTTCTATGAAGTACCTGCAGGTGCTAACATCAGCTTTTGAATACAGCAAAATGCAGTCTGCGTTTTCACCGTCACGCCCTGCGCGTCCTGCCTCCTGATAATAGCTTTCTATGTTTTTAGGCATATTGTAATGGATGACAAAACGCACGTCGGACTTATCTATTCCCATTCCGAAGGCGTTTGTCGCTACCATCACGTCCTTGCGGTCATAGACAAAATCGTCTTGATTCTTAACGCGCTCCTCATCATCCAATCCTGCGTGATAGCGCGTAGCGGATATTCCGCTTTCGTTGAGCCGGTCGCAGACTTCTTCCACCCTTTTGCGCGTCGAGCAATAGACGATTCCCGATTGATTTTTCCTCTCTTTGATAAGCTTAAGAAGCTCTGCAGATTTGTTTTGAGGTCTCATTACCGAGAAAAACAAATTAGGTCGGTCAAAGCCCGTTGTTACTTTGATGGGTTCATTAAGATTCAACAACCGAACGATGTCATTTTTGACTTCCTCGGTGGCTGTCGCTGTAAACGCGCCGATAACAGGACGGCGGATAAGCTTTGAGATAAAAGCGGTTATATTCAGATAACTCGGGCGAAAATCCTGACCCCATTGCGACACGCAGTGGGCTTCATCAACCGCAACCAATGATATGTCCGCATTCAACGCGAACCTCAAAAATGAGCTTGATTCAAGCCTTTCGGGAGCGACATAGATTATCTTGTATTTCCTATTCCCGGCATTTGCAAGTGCTTTACTGTACTGCGCGTCGTTCAGGGAACGGTTTAGATATGCCGCGCTTACTCCCTGCTGAACCAAGGCGTTGACCTGATCCTTCATCAGAGAGATCAACGGTGAAATGACTAGCGTAATACCATCCGTCATAATAGCCGGGATTTGATAGCATAGCGATTTGCCTGCACCTGTCGGCATTATTCCGAGAACGTCTTGTTTTGCAAGCAAGGCATCGACCAGCTCCTCCTGCCCATTACGAAATTCACTATAGCCAAAGAATCGTTTTAAAACTTCATACTTGTCCGACATTGTCAAATCACTGCCCTATATATTAAGAATTTATATTTGTTAATAAAGTTTACTCGTTCGGAAATATTTGATAGCCGCTAAAATGTTAACTTCCCTTTATAATATCTTAGCACTAAGAAATAATATTTGCAACATAAATCATTTGCTTATTTGCTTGTATTCTCGTTAATTACAATGACGGCAAAGCGGTGCACTTGACAATAGTACCGATAAAGTTTATCATAAAAAAGTTGATGATATTAAATTGGTTTGCAAAGTATGTTTAAGAAAACCGTAAATCAGCAGGCTTGACTCAGAAAGCATTTGCTATGCGTTTGTGTTTGCGTTTTATTCGTGAGCTGGAACAGGGCAGGCCGACCGCGCAAGTGGACAAGGCGAATCAGGTATTTGGAGTGATCGGAATGCTGTATACGGTAGGAAGGAGCCTAATGAATGAGTTTATTAACATGTGCAAGCGGTAATTCGGTTTACCGTGGATACGATTATTATAACATTGGAAAAGTTATCATGATAGAGGATATTGGCGGAGGTCAGTTCAAGGGATTTGTCGACGGCAGCGGAAACGAGCCTTACGATGTATTTATTGACGTGAATCATCCGAGAAAGTCACATTGCAACTGTCCGCACGCCAATGGCAAGCGAATCGTTTGTAAGCATCAAGTCGCACTGTTTTTCAAAGCGTTCCCTCATGAAGCTGAGAAATACAAGGCTGAATTGGAGGCGTATTACGATTACGAAGAAAAACAAAGAGAAGATGAAGAAAGCGCGATCGAGTCTTTCCTTGATAGATGTGACAAAACAGAACTAGAAAATATTATATTACAATTACTATACGATGGTCCCGAGTGGCAGTATGAAAGCTTTGTAAGAGACTATCTGGATATGTAAATGAATATGTTTTTGGGTGGAGTGTAGTAGAGAATGGACGCCATACAGATTGAGCTATTAGAAGAATACAAATATGTGGATGCTATTTGCCGGGATATGCTCGGCGCTGAAAAAGGTGTTACCGCTTACATAGAACAGTTGGATGAAACGCCTGTGACTGTGCGGTATTGGATCACGGAGTGGAATGATGAGTACAGACAGCTAAAGCACATTCGATGGCTGCGCAATCAAATCGCGCACAGTACAGAATCTATTGAATGTTCACAGGCTGATTTGGATTGGTTAAAGGGCTTCCATAACAGACTTCTCACGCAGCAAGACCTTTTGGCGAAG
>CADAYK010000082.1 GCA_902792105.1 uncultured Ruminococcus sp. | reverse complement strand
CTTCACCGTGCATTGTCGGCGAAGAAAGCCATATCTTTTTTTCAAATGGTTGGAGCTCCATTTCAGTCCCTCTCAATTCAAAAGCCTACTTTCCCACAATTAGAGTAATTATACTATATTCTACGAAGAAAGTCAATTAATTATTAGAATTGACAATTATTAGTATTATATGTCAAAAAAGACCTGCCTTCGAGTACCGAACGCAGGTCTTTGATATTGTTCAGTTATTTTCCGGTTATTTTTCAATGACCTCAAGCCACTGAAGCGCGATTTTTTCAACAGATAATTCTTCTCTGATTTTGGCGGCGCTGAGCGAGCATTTTCCCGTTAAACCGGGGTTTTCTGCGAACTCCTTCATAGCGCGGCACATCGCCTCATCGTCGTTCATCGGAACAATCAGGCCGTTTTCACGATCCGTCATCACCTCGCGCGTGCCGCCCCCCATACAATCGGTGCATATACACGGCAAGCCTATTGCCATGGCCTCGAGCATTGAGTTTGAAAGCCCCTCGTAATCCGAAGAGGAAACAAACATAGCGCAATTTCTTACTTTATCGTGAATATCCGTACAGAACGGCAGAACCGACACACAGTTATCAAGCTTTTTTTCACCAATTTTTGCCAAAAGCTTTCTAAGGTACTCTTTTTCATTTTCATCGACGGTATCACCGTAAATCAAAAGACTGTATTCGGGGTGTTGAGAATGAAACAGCTCAAAAGCGTCAACCAGCAACCCTAAGTTCTTCTGCGGCGCTATTCTGCAAAAGCTTACGATTGTTTTTTCTCTTTCGCCGACATACGCCGAAGGCAAACCAAGCTTCAGCGGATTATGTATTACGGTTACATTGTTAAGCTCTTTTTCATAAAATTCCTTTTCGCTCTTTGTCTGAGCTATTACCCCGTCTGTTTGTTTAAGCAAATCGAAAACCCCGTTTTTACGGGAGTAGAGAGGTAAAGACATTTTTTGATGAGCGTTTGTAAGCGCGAAAAAAACTTTGAAATCCTTATTTTCCGCCGCCGAAAGAACATAGGGAAGCAGATTGATTTTAAATGTGATTATTACATCGGGCTTGGCGGCGGAAAAATAGTTTTCCATAAGCCTTACATTATGTTTTTCGTATGAATTACGCAGTATTTTTTTCTTTTTAATGCTTTTGGGAAGGCGCTTTTTTATTATATTTATAATCCGCTTTACACCGTGTTTTGATTTTTTGGGGTTTGCGGTATGCGCGGTTTTAGTATTTTTATCGCCTTTAGCGGCAGGGGCTTTATAGGCAGGCTGAGGCTTAACGGTATCTCCCGAAAAATAAAACGAAACATTTTCGGCGGTCTCAAACACGGGCGGAAAGCATTTGCCCTGAAATGCCGCCACTTCGACAATATGCCCGCGGGCAGCGAATTCATTGGCAAGATTAACAGCGCGCCTTTCAACTCCGCCGTTGACAAAGCCTCTTAGTATAAACAATATTTTCATAAATAACCTCAGAGTATTGCTATAAAGATTTGCTGGTTTGCGCGCGGCTTTTTTCTTCTTCAGTTATTCTCGATTACGTCAAGCCACTGACGCGTTATTTTTTCTACAGACAGCTTTTCTCTGATTTTCATGGCGTTTTGCGAGCATTTTTGTGCAAGCGCGGGATTTTCAATAAACTCCTTCATAGCGCGGTACATCGCCTCAGCGTCGTTCATCGGAACAATCAGGCCGTTCTCATGGTCCGTCATAACCTCACGCGTGCCGCCGCCGAGGCAGTCGGTACAGATACACGGCAAGCCGATCGCCATTGACTCAAGCATTGAGTTTGAAAGCCCCTCGTAATCCGAGGAGGAAACAAACATAGCGCTTTTAAGCACTTTTTTATGAACATCGGCAGCGGGAGGATACACAGACACGCAGTCGTCTAAATTCCTTTCGCCGACAAGCCTGAGGATTCTGTTTTTATATTCCCTTTCCTCGTTATCCTGCGCGTTGCCGTACACCTCAAGCCTGTAGCGCGGATATTCACCGTGGAGCTTTTCAAAGGCGTCAATCAACAGCTCTATATTTTTCTGCGGCGTCATTCTGCAGTAATTGACGATTACTTCATCGCGTTTTCCGCGATACGCTTCAGGCAGGCCCGGCTTTACGGGATTGTTTATTACATGGATTTTTATGTCCTTTTCTTTGCCGAAGTATTCTCCCTCTTCCTTTGTCTGAACAATAATTCCGTTTGACTTTTTAAGCAGCCCCGAGTAATAGGAATATGTCTTTTTGTCCTGAGAAATCGACTTTTTAAGCGTAAGCAGTTCCGCGTCGAACACCTTGATTCCCATTCCTCGTGTCGCGAAAACCGCCTTTTGAAAGCGGCTGAGTCCGAAAGCGACAACGACGTCGGGTTTTTGCTTTAAAAACCAATCTCTGTATACGCTTTTGCTCAGTTTTTTGTAGTAAACCGAGCGGAAAAGGTTATTGCTGCACACCAACTCATAGCCGCGCTCTTTCAGTGACTTTTTCAGTCCGCCTTTAGATTTGCCGCCGCTGTGTACCGCCGCCGGGGTAATTGTTTGCGGTTTTTCTTTTTCGATTGTTTCGGCGTCATCCTTCAGCTTGGGCGTTTTTTCGGTAAAGGTTTTTTTGCCCTCATCAACCATTACAACCGATACATTTGGATGGAGCCTGAAAATTGTACTTTCGGCGACGCCGTGAGTTGCCAGGATAATAACCGAACAGCCGCCGTTTGCCAGCTCGTTTGAGAGGTTTGTGACGCGGCGCTCAAGCCCGGCGTTAAAAAAATCTTTAATTATAAACACTATTTTTTTCATTTCTGAAACCCTTTTTAGTTTTTTTCGAGCATATGTGAATGAATTTTCCAAAGCTTTATTTCGGCTTATAATTCCTTTGAGCCGCAATTTTGCTTTAATCTTTTTATAACACCTGTTATGACATAAAGCATAATATATTTCACTGCCGCTTTTTTTAAGCAGAACATCATAATAACCCCCTGTATTGAAAAGACAGTTTATCTTTTGAAACATTTTGCACAGCCGCTTTTATTTCGGGAGATTTTGCGATTAAATCAAGTCTTTTTATCTTTTCTTTTTTATTTAAATGAGACTTTAACAATTCATTGTTTATCATATCAGCCGCTGCTATAATAATATAAAAGTTTATCCTTTCGAATAAATTCTGATTATCAGTAACACAATTATTTATTTCCGAAAAAATCTTAAAATTTTTTTCAATAAAACCATAACGATAATTTTGAGTTATTGATGAGCTGCGGATCATATAATGGTAACAGTGAGCGTCAAAAATACATACCAGCTTTTCGGCTAAGCACAAAGACTTTAACGAATAAAGAAAATCCTCTCCGCTATACAGCTGCGTATCAAAGCACAAGCCGCTTTTTTCAATAAACTGTCTGCGAAAAATCTTTGTATAAACATGCCACCATACCGTAACGCCCATTTGGTATGTATCATCTGTTTTTTTCGCAAAAAAATCGGGAAGAATTTTTCTTTCAATGTCATTCTTGGAAAGCACGCAGTTTTCCATTAATATGCTGCATTTTTTATCGTTGATAAATTCATTGCACATTACGACATCAGCATTTTCACGAACTCCCGACGCATACATCACTTCACACATATTAAGCTCAACCCGGTCATCGGAATCAACAAATCCGATATATTCTCCGTTTGCGCGCTCAACACCGTACCTGCGGGCAGCGGCAGGGCCTTCATTTTTTTATAATAATAACTCACACGGGAATCTGATAAGTATGATTTACAAATCTCAGCGCTTCCGTCTGTTGAACCATCATCAATCAAAATAATCTCAATGTCTTTCAGCGTTTGATTAACAACACTATCCAGGCATTCTCTTAAATATTTTTTCGTATTAAAAACAGGTATTATTACGCTTACCTTTATCGGATACTGCACTTTTATCACTCTTATTCAAATATTTCCCTTCAATAATCTCCTGCCGCTGCCGCGATATTCTTTCGGCAGGTAATCAAAATTTGCTTCCCGGCAAATCAGCCTATGCTTTTTTCCGGCAGCTTGATTAAATCTCCGAATATTCTGTCCCACTTTTCAGGCTCAAACTCAGCAAAACCGGCGTCGGAGAAAAAGGTAAACTTGGAAAACAGCACCTTGCCGTTAACAACAAAAAAGTCGGTTCTTATAAAAGGCAAGTTTCCCGACAGCTTTGCGGAAAGCCTGAGCATCTCATCCAGACAGGCGGGTTTTTCATCCACGGGACCGTTGGG
Organism: uncultured Ruminococcus sp.; assembly: GCA_902792105.1. GTDB lineage: Bacteria > Bacillota > Clostridia > Oscillospirales > Acutalibacteraceae > Ruminococcoides. Next base: position 1,581 of record CADAYK010000082.1, on the reverse strand, counting down.
ATAGTTCTGTCTGAGTTCAAGCAAATTCCAATCGGTATCATAATAATTAATATACTCGTGACCTGTTTTGTCGCCGTTTATCATCTGAATGGTATTGGGCACGCCGCCGAAGTTAAAGACCTTGTATACTCTTAATTCGGGATTAATATCATCCTTGATAAACTTTTCGGCAATTATCCTCGGTTTTACGTTTTTATACGGCCACTCGCGGTGCTTGTAAAAATAATTAACGGCGAGCCTTGACGAATAAAACTCTTTCAAATAAGCGTGGTCAATTGAATTTTTATCTTCGATAACCGTCACGCTTGCGCTGTCATGCGTGCATTTCAGCACAAACTTGTCGGGAAGGCTGTCAAAGTCGATTTCATCATAGCTGTTCCATACGCCAAGGGTGGGAATAATATACTCCTCTCCTATAAGCTTTGCCACATAGTCCTTTACCAGGTATTTGTCAACCATCATGGTGTATTCGGGCTTTCTGTCGTAAACCTTTAGCCACTGCATTTTTTCGTTAAAGGTTTTGGGGTTGTCAAAATCAATTTTTGTTCCGAAATACGCCTTCCACTTTTTGGTTGAATATTTTCTGTCGTCCAATTTGCTATAAAGCCCTCTGCGCTCCAGTACCTTGAACCTGTGTTTTCTGTCGTTAACAAAACGACTTATTCTTTTTTTAAGCTTCATAATAAACTTCACACCTTATTATATAAACATCAATTTTTCCTGAACGCTTTTCCGGCTTTCCAGTAAATATCAAACAGCCGCGGATGCTTTGCAAACGCGCTGTTGGTTAAGCGCTGCTTTCGCGAGAGCACGTGATGCTTTTTATCATAATCCAGATATTTTTCAAGCAGCCCGTCTGACTCGGCTGTCATCGGATGTTTTTTTGATATTTTTCTGAACTGACGGCGGTATTTTATCGCGCTGTGCAGACCGACAATTACATATTCCTTTGCGAGGGCGCTGTCATTATAGCCTTCAATTCTTTGCATTTGCCTTTTATATAATTCTATCTGCTTTTCAATGAAATTTTCGCGTGAAGCGGACTGTTCCCTGACAAAATAATAGCAGAGAGCGCATTTAAGCATGGCGGTTCTGAGATTTTTGTTTTTACCGTAAACGTCCAGGACAAAAAGGTTGTCCTCGCCGAAGCCCAAATCCTCATCAAACCTTATTCCGCCGACCGCTTCCCTTGAAAACAGCTTTCCCCAAACGTAGAACCTGTTCTGTTTATGTTTGAGCGCGCCGTAACCGTCAAAGCTTAGATACTGTACTGAATCCGTTTCTATCTCCTTATCTTCAATAAAAGCCGCTGTTTGGACATAGTCGGCGGAAACAATATCGGCATTAAGCTTTTGGCTGTAATGTGTAAGAATTCCGAAATACTGCCTGTGAACCCGGTCGTCGGAATCAATAAAAGCTATGTATTCGCCCGAAGCGTTGTCAAGACCGATGTTTCTCGCCCTTGAAACGCCGCCGTTTGGTACGTCGATCACTTTTATTCTGCTGTCATTTTTCTCATATCGGCGCAAAACGGAAAGGCTTGTGTCGGTGCTTCCGTCGTTTACGCAGATGATTTCAAGG
>CADAYK010000081.1 GCA_902792105.1 uncultured Ruminococcus sp. | reverse complement strand
AGGTTGCGTCCGAAACAGTTACTCTGCCGTCGCCGTCAACGTCTGCCGCTGTTTTTTGAGCGTCGCTTAATACCACCATGTCTGCCGCCGCCTTTTGAATAAGCGTAGCGTCGTCGATCGTTACATTGCCGTCAAGGTTAACGTCGCCCATTAAGGTTTTGGGTTCCTCGTACGCGATCCACTTTCCGTCGGCGGTGTAAATCATCTTCTGACCGGGCTTGATTTGTCCCGCGTCGAACTGCTGTCCGCTGCCGTTGTTGAAGATAACGTTGCCGTTTGCGCTTGCGATTTCGTATTCATAAGGAAGAATATATTTGTAAACGCCGTTGCTGAGCTTTTCCATTTCTACGCCCGGCCAGTTTGCGTTCTGAGCCGTGCCCCAAACGTAAGCGTAGCAGGTTTTCCATTCGGGCTTTGCAGCCTGATCCATATAGACGATGGTGTTGTTCTGCTTTTCCCAGCCTGTGTAGGTCGCGGCTGTTTTTGCGAGTTGGTTGTTGCCTTCATCGTAGCCTGTCAGGGTTACGACCGCTTTGTCAAGGTGACCGATGTTCAGCGAAATTTTATCGCCGTATGCAACTGTTCCCGAAACCGCGTTTTCATTGTCGCCGTTAACAACAACCGTGTACTCCGCGTGGTCGCAGTTTTTAACATATGCCGTTATATCCGCGTCGCTTGTAAGGAGATAACCTGTTTTCTTTGACAAAGAAACCGACGGCTTTGAGTATTCTTCTTCGGAATAAGCCTTCCACTGACCGCTTGCGGTGTAAACCATCTGCTGACCGGGTTTGATTTGTCCGGCGTCAAACTGTTTGCCGCTGCCGTTGTTAAAGATTACGTTGCCGAGGCTGCCCTCCAGCTCATACTGATACGGAAGCACATAACGGAAAAGACCCTGCGCGGTTTTTTCCATCTTGACTCCCGGCCAGCTTGCGTTTTCTGATGTGCCCCAAATGTAGGTGTAGCTCTGGTTCCAGTCGGGCTGAGCCTCCTGCTCAAGATATACAACGGTGTTGTCCAGCTTGACCCATCTTGTATACTCGCGAGTTACCGAGCAAAGCTCGTTGTTTTCGCTGTCATAACCCTTAAGGGTAAGATTCGCTTTTTCGTTGCTTTTCAAGCCCTCGATCACGATCGTGTCGCCGCTTTTTACTGAACCTGTGGTCGCCTCGTCGTCATTGCCGTTGATTACAAGGGTGTACTCTGCGTGGTCGCAGCTGCGAACGGTTGCGTCAACACTGAGAGTATCGGTAAGGAAGTAACCCGAAGCCGCCGAAAGGTTGACTGCCGGCTTGAACTCCTCTTTGCTTTCCTCGCTGATTTCGGAATTATAAACAACAGCTACCTTGCCTGCCTTTACGGTACCCGAAAGGATTCCGCCGCTTACGGTGAAGCTGCCCTTAAACGCCTGCTCGGTATATTCGCCGTCTGCCATGCCTGTAGCGGTGTTGATCTCAACGTCGCTGTCGCTTGCGTTGATGATCACAACGCCCTTGTTTTTGTCGCCGCGCTCAATCATTACTACCTGATTGTTGCCATCAATGGGATTTTTCGCGCTCTGAGGTGAATCGCCCATTTCGTTGCGGAAGAAGTTGACCGCGACTACCTGAGGATCCTTGAACATATCGCTGCCTGCGGGGCCTATTTTATTGTCGCCCCACGGGTTAGACGAGGTGCTGTTGTTGGGACGGTCAAAGAACAGCGGAGTGCCGTCTTTTCTTGCCGCGATAGCCGCCCAAGCCTGAATTACCTGCTGGGTTTCGGTGAGCTCTTTATATGAAGCGTCGTTGCAGTAGTTGTCATGAGATTCAACCCAGGTTACGGTCTGATCCGCCTTTGCGCCCGAAGGAAGCATTGCGTCGGTAATAAAGTCAGCGTCAAGATTCTTGTTGGCGATCGCGTCGCGAACTCTGAAGCCCGTGTATGAGTTTGTGGTGTTCATGCCGTGAGTTTTGCCGTCCTTGTCGGTGAAGGACTGGCTGTGGTAGGCGTAAAGACGGCTGCTGTCGTTGTCGTCATAGCCCTGAGCGTCTTTTTTATAGGTGTGTCTGCCGCCCTCCTGCAAAACCTCTCCGTACTGGAACGACGAACCGTTTTGAAGGATCGTAGGCCAAAAGTCGCTTGCAAAATCGTTGCCGTATTTTTCGGATGTATCGTCGGGAAGCTCAATAAGCTTTGCCGCGTCGTAACGGAAACCGTCGGCGCCGTTTTCCACACAATCCTTGAGGAAGTCAAGAATATAGTTCTGAACCGCCTTGTTCTGGGTGTTCAGCTCGTAAAGACCGCTAAGGTCATACTGGGTTTCCTCATAGCGATCAACCTCCGACCAATTCTGACCGGGTTCTCTTTCGTCGCCCATGGGATGGAACGCGCCGCCCGGCAGGTTCTTGATGTTGTCCGAAATTTTGTCGTAGTAAGCTGTGGTATGGTTCAAAACAGAGTCAACAATAACCTTGATTCCGTACTGATGCGCGGTGTCGCACATCTCCTTAAACTCTTCCTTTGTGCCAAACTGGTAGTTGCCGATTTTGTAATCGGTGGGCTGATAATGCCACCACCAGTTGTCGCCGCCGCTGATCGAAAGCGAGCCGTCGCCGCCGTTGTTTACTTCGCAGATCGGCGAGGTCTGGATCGCCGAAAAGCCCGCCGCCGCAATTTCGGGAATGTTTTCCTTAATTGTGTTGAAGTCCCAGCACCAGCAGTGTAAAATAGCGCCGCCCTCAACCGTTTGCGAAAGACCTTTCTCGTTTATCTGCGCTCCCGTGTTTGCTTCGGCAGCCATTGCGGAAATCCCTCCTGTTAATGTCTGTGCGAGAATAATTGCCGCGGATACCGCCGAAACGCCTATCCTTTTTAATCCCTTTTTCATCTTCAAAGCTCCTCTCGGTTTGTTTTGGTTAACCGTTTAACTTGATTCTACTACTATTCCTTGTAAAAGTCAATATTTTTTCAAAAAAATTTCAAGTTAGGTGAGTTTTAACAAAATTTCATCAAATATTTATGCAATAAGTCAAGTTGATAAAGAGCATTTCTTAGTAAAGCGCTTAACCGCGCAAAAAAAAGAAAAAGCGGCGTAAAAACGCCGCAAAACTCGCAAAAAGCTGTATATAATTAAATTTTGCGCACAGAATCGCGTTCAATAAGCTTCACGGGGCTTTTCTCGAAAACCGTTATCTCCTTTTTTTCCTTCATCATCTTAAAAAGTAAATCGCCTGATTTTCTTGCCTTGGTTTCAATATCCTGCGAAATGGTAGTAAGCTTTGGAACAGACAGGGTGCAAATCGGCAGGTCGTCAAAGCCGATTACCGATATATCCTGCGGAACACTAAGTCCGCACTGGCGCAAGCCGTCGATTATTCCGCAGGCGGAAACGTCGGACATAACGCCGACAGCCGTAAATTTTTTCGGGGACAGCGCAATATCATTTCCTGCCACGACGCTGTTGCTCTCGATCGTGTCAACTTCAAAAATATCGTCCTTTTCAAGCTCAACTCCCTTTTCAAGGCAGGCGTCGCGAAAACCGCAAAAGCGCTCCCAAATTACTCCCTCGCTGCCAAAAGCAGGCGCGGCAAAGGCAATATTGCGGTGACCGTTGTTGATAAGATGCTGTGCCGACAAAAAACCTCCGCGGTAGTCGTCGATTCCGACGCACACAACGCCTTTTTCCTTGCAGTAGGAGTCAATAAAAACAGCGGGGCACATTAAATTTTTACGCACCTCGTGGATTTCTTCGGTTGAAGCGCCGGCAAAAAAAGCACCGTCAACGTTCCACGACGAAAGCAGCGGAACAATATCGCGGCAGCGATCAATACAGCGGATCATCAGACAATAATCGTGAGCGCGGACGTATTTTTCCACCTCGGCAATCAGCTCGGCGTAATAAGGGTTAGAGTTAAAGGAAAAATAATCGCCGATGTTCGGAATAACAAGAGCCACGATTCTGCTTTCCTGAGTGGCAAGACTGCGGGCTACAGCGTTTGGCTTGTAGTCGGTTTCTTTAATTATTTTCTCGATTTTGGCGCGTGTTTCGTTGGACACCTTATGAAAGTTGCCGTTTATAACATTTGAAACCGATGCAACGCTTACGCCGGCTTTTTCGGCGATTTGCTTAATGGTCATGACAAAGTTGGCTCCTTAGGTTAAATTTAGTAAAACGTTTAACCCAATTATACGACTAACTAATTGTTTTGTCAACATCCATTTTATTTAACTTCCCAGCTGTTTGTTTCAATTGTAGAGATGTCAACGCTGTTAATTATTTCCGCGACAAACGGAGTTTCGCTGATTTCGCCCTTTGCCTGCTTATAAATCGTTGCGAAGCGTGCTGAATTACCGCAAAAGTCGCAATTTTCAATTGTCAAATGCGCACCTGCTTTTACCGCGGGCGCAATGGAATATTGTGAGGTTTCGTAATTGTCATGACAAATCAAAGCTCTTTTGCCTGACGGACATTCCTCGGAGTAAAATGCCTTAACATTTCTCAGCGTTCCTTTTTCGTGCGGCGACATTCCGATTCCTATTACAGACGTTACGCTTCCGGTCGCAGGTCTGCCGCCGTACTCAATAATGCAGTTTTCGACAATCCACTCTTCGTTTCGCCCATAGCCGCCCGATTCCATATGAATACCGTAGCGCGTGTTTTTTGATTTTATTGTGAAGCCCTTTATATGAGTATGCATGCCTTTTAAACCGTTAACGATGTGAAAAATACATTTTTTTACCGCATAATCATCGCAGAAACCGCCGTTATATCCTGCCGAACCGTCCCAACTAAGAACGCAGCCGGACGGATCATCGGGCGTTTCGGATTCATAAAAAACATAATCCTTTGTTACTATGCCCTGCAAAGATGTTGTGTCCGCAGTGCCGCCGTACCTTTCTTCGAATTCGTTATAAAATCCGGATTTAACTACAATCGTGTACGGTTTGTCTTTGCTGTTGTCAGTTATGCTGTCGTTTGCGTCAATGATCGAGTTGAAGCGGGTTTTGCCGAAGCCTTCGGTCGCAGAGCTATACTCATTTGAAACATAGATGTAATTCATCCTGTTAACGTCGCTATGCTGAAAATATTTGTCGTAGCCGTCCCAGCCGGAGGTATAACGCAATAAAATTGCGGAATCCTTGCCGTTAACCTTTCCGTTAACCTTTCCGTCGCCGTTTATGTCTGCGACACCGAGGTTGACCATGCCGTCGTAGCCGTCCCAACCGGAGGTATAGCGTAATAAAATTGCGGAATCGATTCCGTTTACCTTTCCGTCGCCGTTTATGTCTGCGGCATTCTGATTAACTTTGCCGGCAAAGATGTTTAGCCCGAAGATGCGGCGTGCCGAAAAATCCGCGCCCTTGCTGTTAATTACGCCGTCGCCGTTATTGTCACCGGAGTTAACCTCAGACTCAGGCGGAAATTGAAGTTTAACCGCTGATTTCCCGGTTGTTCCCATGGGCTCATATGTAGTCAATTCAGCCGTAACATTTCCGATACTGACAGGGTTGAAACCGGTTTTACCGGCGGATCGCTTCGATATTATTGCCGCCAGAGCCGCAGAAACCACCAATGTTAATATCAGCATTACCGACAGCAGTATTGCAGGTATTTTTTTGAATAACGCCTTCATAAATCGTCCTCCAAATTATGATGACTGTTTTCACAATATTAGTATACCACAGGATTGCGGGTTTTCCACAATATTTTTGAATAAAATTTTTGTTGCAGTATAAGTACGGTAAATACTTAGTATTAATAATGCACATAAAAAGAGGACGGAAATGAGCTTCTCTGCTCTTTCGGGGAAGGAACGTGTGAGAGCGTTGTAACGAACCTCGCCCATGATGAAGTCGCGGTAAGAAGCTGTGGGTGCCTTTGAGTCAAGCCGGAAGGCGACCCCGCCTACAAAAACGCCAATCTGGCTGCATCCGTCCGATAAACCGCGATTTGTTTCCGTGGTTCGCGTCTATGGCGGTTTCCTCACAAGCATACTCTTCCGCTGTGCCGCAACACCTGCCGCCACAGCCGGACAGCCGCAAGGGCTTTGCCAACAAAACTTTGCAAAAACTCTTGACAAGTAAACTTGGCAGTGCTATAATCTAAGCATACCAAGTAAACTTGGCAAAACAGAAAGGAGCTTTTGCAATGAATAAAGATAAGATATTATCAATGGCGCAAAACGAGGGCAAGGAAAAGGATCTGCCCGATCTGGAGGCGCAGAGAAGCGGCGCGTGGATAGCCTATATTATCGGTGTGGTTTTGCTCTTAATTGTTGACACGGTGAACGGCTTTGTGTTGGATTATGTCAACAGTGGCGCGGATTTTGTGCTGTTTTCAATGATTTGCGCATTGTTCGTGACAAAATATATCCGTCTCAGAAAACGTCATGAGTTGGTTGTTGCGATATTATTAGGAATAACCGCGCTGTCAATGCTTGCAAGATGGATAATGCAGCTAATGGGTGTGGCTTGATATGGACAGTGAATTAGTTTTGCAAAATAACCTTGCTTCGGCAAGAAAGGAAAAGCACTTGTCGCAGTCCGAGCTTGCAAAGCTGGTCGGCGTGTCGAGAAACACCATCAGCTCGATCGAAACCGGTCAGTTCAATCCCACCGCAAAGCTCGCGCTGATTTTGTGCGTAGCACTCGACAAAAAATTTGAAGAGCTGTTTTATTTTGACTGAGCGTACAGG
>CADAYK010000080.1 GCA_902792105.1 uncultured Ruminococcus sp. | reverse complement strand
ACTTATGTAATAGGATTTTTAAAAACACCCAAAGGGCATTTTTAAAAATCCAAATGGTCGGAGTGAAGGGACTTGAACCCCCGACATCCTGCTCCCAAAGCAGGCGCGCTACCAGCTGCGCTACACCCCGAAATCTGCCGCTTTTGCGACAGCTAAATTATTATATATGAAAAGAAAAAATTTGTCAATACAAAAATCAGATGTTGCCGATTTTCTTGGCGATCTCGGCGGCGTTGTTTATGTACGCCTTGGGATTATATTTTTCGGCGTCCTCGCGGCTGCGAAAGCCCCAGCCGTACAGCGCGGCGGCAAAATCAACTCCGGCGGCTGCGGCTGCCTCGGCGTCAACATAGCTGTCGCCCACAAAAACCGCGTCGGCGGGATCGATCTCAAAGCGGTTGAAAACATCCATGAGCATATCGCTTTTTTCCCGACGGATCTCAACGTCGGTGGCGCACACAATGTCGAAAAGCTCGCCTATTTGCCTGTACGCGTCAAGCATATTCGACACGTACTTTCTGTTCTTTTGGGTTACTATGGCAAGCTTGGCGCCGCCGTTTTTCAGCGTTTCGAGCGAATTCTGGATCCCGTCGTAAAGCAAGATCATTTCCTCGCCCTTCATTGAGTAAAGCTTGCTGTAGTTGTTCATCGCGTACTCAATTTCGTCTTGCTTCATGCCGTAAATATTCATAAATCCCTGCTCAAGCGACACCCCGATAACTCCGAAAAGCGCCTCGTGCGGAACGGGATTATAACCCATTGCCATTGCGGTTGTGTTCATACAATAAAGAATTCCCGGCGCGGTGTCGGCAATTGTGCCGTCAAAGCCCAGAATAACGAGTTTTTTCATAACAACACCTTCTTGTGCTTTATGATTATATTCTAACATAAAATTGTGTTAATATGATTATATTCTAACATAAAATTGTGTTAAAAGCAATGATTTTAATTGACAATACTACTTAAAAGTTATAAAATTAATGAGTGTTGTTAAAACATAAATTTTTCGAGAGGATCGTAATATGTCAAATTCAACCTTGAACGCAAAGAAACAGGATAAATCTGTCCCGCCGCACCAAGGATTTTCGCTTGGAAACGTGCTGGTGAATTACTTTATTCTTGTGATGTTTGTGCTGTTTCCGGTTTTTGTGAACCTGACCATTAATGAAATTTTTCCGTTTATTCACTTTGACCGCGGATACTACGGCATAAGACATCAAAAATACAGCTTGTTTATGATTATAGCTGCAATTACGGTTGTTGCCGAAATTCTGCTTTTGCTGACCGAGGGCGGTCAAAAGATCCGGAAAAAATACAATTTGACCGACCGTAAAAGCATTATTGACAAGCTTTCCTTCACCGACTGGTCGGCGCTGGCGTTTTTGCTGACCGCGGCGATATCCACCATTTTTTCCTCATATAAGGAAATGGCGCTGTTCGGCGAGATCACCGTCGGGAACAACACCCACGGGCGCAACAACGGACTGCTGCTGTTTTTGGTTTATGTGCTTGTGTACTTCGCGGTTTCGCGCGCGTACCGCTTTAGAGAGCATATTTTCGCGGCGTTCGCGGTTACATCCTCGTTCGTTTGCCTTATTGCCGTGCTGAACACCTTCTACATAGATCCTTTGAATATGTTTGAGCTGTTTAAGGAGGATGAAAAGGTTTTCAATGATTTTCTTACCACCATCGGCAACAAAAACATGTTCGCGACCTACCTTTGCATAGCTTTGCCGTCGGCGTTTACAATGTCGGTCTGCACCAAAAAGCTCGCATGCAGAATAATCTATCTTGTTACGATCGCGCTGTGCACGGCTGCGATGATCGTATGCGACAGCGATTCCGCCGTGCTCGGAACCGCGGCGTTCCTGATCGCGCTGCTGGTTGCGTATTCAAGAGATTTTTCAAAGCTGAAAAAATATTTCCTCGGGCTGACCGTAATGCTTGCCGCCGCCAAGGTCATGAGCTTTATCGTCACCGCGTCAGGCGGCAATCACAAGGATCTTTCCGCGATCCCCTGCAAGATCATGCAGTCCGGTTCAACCTATATTGCGCTGGCTTTTGCCGCGCTTGTAACTCTCGCGCTGTTCATTTTGGACTTAAAAAAGCCCGGGATCTTACTTCCCAAGGCTGTGCCTGTTGTTATCATTTCGCTTGTAGCCGCGGCGGTCGTTTCTGTTTTGGGCGCTATAATTTATTTCAGCGCTGTTGACACGAAAACCGACCTCGGCAGCCTTGAGCGCGTGCTGCGGTTCAACAACGCCTGGGGTACCCACCGCGGAGTAATGTGGATCGACTCGATGAAGATATTCGGAGACAATTCAATTTTTGAAAAGCTGTTCGGCTCCGGTCCCGAAAGCTTCTACTTTAAGTTCCAGCCCTACTTCCCCGACCTTTACGAGTTCGGCGACGGCTCAACCGACGCGGCTCACAACGAGTATATCCAGTACCTTATCAACCTTGGTATTTTAGGTCTTGCTTCTTATCTTGCGTTCACGGGCGGCGCGCTTACAAGAGCGATCAAGGCGGTAAAAAACAATCCCGTCGCGCTTGTTTACTGCGCGGTTGTAATTTCATATATGGCTCAGGCGTTTGTTAACATCGCCCTGCCGATAGGAACTCCGCTGTTCATCATTTTTGTTGCAATGTGCGAAAACGCCGCAAGGCAAAACGAATTTGAAAACAACGCACGCATGGCGGCATAAACAATAAGCCTGATTTCACCGAAAAAAAGCAAAGGAGATTATTATGAACAAGCTTTTTGTGATCGCGGCAATTTGCGCTGCCTGCGCCGCTGCCGCCGGATGCTCGGCAAATAACGCGGGCGCGCCCGTCACAATGCCGGAAACTACGGTTGAAATCAGAAACGAGTTTGTACTTTTATAATCAAATACGTTTTTTCAAAACCAAAGGGAGGCGCGAAAGCCTCCCTTATTTTGCGCGTATTAAATTCTGTTACAGCTTGTCAACCGTGCCGATAAAGAACGGAGTATTTGTTTTGGTGTTGATGAGCATATAGAGGAACGGACGGTCGAAGTTGAGCTTTATCGGTTCCTCGGGTGTGGCGCCCGCCTTGATTTCAACAGCAGTAGCCGCGGCTGCCTTTGTTCCCTTTTCGTTTACGTCGATTGCTGTTTTGTGGATCACAGCGCCGATGCAGGGATTAAACGGAGCGTTTGAAATCATGCCGGAGAAGTCGGCTGATTCGGGGTCGAACGCCTGTGTTATTCCCATGTCCTGAAGAATTTCGGCGAGGTCATTGCCGTAATCCGCCTTGAACTTGGGCAGCTTTACTTCAAGCTTTTGTTCCTTTACCGCGCTGAGTGTTTGTACAAGCTTTTCGCCGTCAAGTGAAGCGACATAGTCGTCAAGTGAAGCTTCCCCGGACGGAACCAGAGCGGCAAAAGCGTAGTTATGGCTCTTGAAGTATTTTATAAAGCCCTGAGCGGTGCCGTCGGTGATGTATTTAAATTCCTCCGAGCTCATATACTCGACGTCGGAATTTGACTTGTCATAATTGGTGAACGTGCCTTCCCTGACCATATAGCGCGGATCATAAGGTTCATCCCATTCCGCGTCAAACGCCAGCGCGTTAACAAGGTACATATAGGACTGAGGATTGATTTGGTCAAGGATGTTTTCGATCATGCCGTCGGTGTTATCCTTAACCCAACCGTTGATTTGATTAAGCGCCGCGTTGTCAAACGGGAGGTCCTTGATTTCAGCCGAATAATTATCCGTAACGGTGTTTTTGAAGCTTTCGTTGTAGGTAAGCTGACCGTAAAGTGTGTTGCACCAAATTGAGTTGGCAATGCTGAACTTTTCGTCGTTGTAGTAGGGAGCTTTAACGTCACTTTGGTAGTTCTTTAAGAACTTGTTCATTCCGTCAAGCTCGATCCCGAGGGTGTCCTCCATTTGTTTAAGCGTAGTGCCCTTGGCTCCGTTTGCGGTCATTGCCAGCGCGTACATTACCGAAAGCGGAGACACCAATGTGTTTTTGCTGTCTTCGCGCGTTTTTTGAAGCAAAGTCACGCCGAGGTTCGCAAGCGACTTGTTGCCTGCGGCGGCAGCCTCTTCATCGGTGTAAACCTTATGCTGAGCATAGCCTGCCACCCTTCTTTGAATATGGGTAGCGTCGGAAATATTGACCTTTCCGTTGCCGTCGGAATCAGCGTATTTCATTTGGGCGTCGCTGAACCTGAAGTAGCCGGCGCAGTGCTTTTGGATCATGGTTGAATCCTTGATCGAAACCTGTCCGTCAAAGTTGACGTCGCCGACCTGAAAGCCCCCTGCCGCCGCAGCACAAACCGCCGAGCCTGCCGCGAGAACCGAGGCAAGAACAGCCGAGATTATTTTTTTCATGATAACAACTCCTTAAATAAACACAATTTAATGTCTTTGTTGGTTTCATCTTTCAAAAACATTTATTGAATATTTTTTTGCAAAAAATTTGTCCGATAAAGCAAATATAACAGTTACGGGGACAAAATTTAACAAAAAAATATGACAAAAATTATACTTTATTTATATTTTATCACTTGGACTTCACATATGCAAGCCTTTTTATTCAAATTTTTTTTATATTTTATTTTTCACTTTATTTTTTTGAAAAACTTTGATATAATATATACCGAAGCAAAAGAGAACTTTGCAGACCGGAAAATACTATACAAGGAAGTGGCTTTATGCACAACAAAAAAACATCAAAACTTTTCTTCAACATATCTATGGCGGCGCTTGTTGCCTCGGCAATTGTAACAGCCAGCGTAATGACAGGCTGCTCGTCCGACAATAAAGACAGTTCAAAAGAAACCGAGGTCGTACACGGAACCGAGGTTGCTACCTATGAGGTCAACGGCGTTGTTGTAGATCAGGACGGAAATGTTCTTGACAAGGACGGCAAAAAGACCGGCGAAACAGTACCCAGCCTTCCCGATTCGATCAAGAACAAGCAGGAAAGCGGAAAATCAAGCTCCGGCTCAAGCTCCGCTTCCGGCTCAAGCAAGGATAACAAGCAGTCAAAAGCTTCATCGGGAAGCTCGAATTCATCAAGCTCAAAAGCCTCTGGCTCAAACAGCCAAAGCAAGCAGAGCACCGCTTCGGCAGGCGCTAAAACCTCCGGCGGAAACAAAACAAGCTCAAGCGCTTCAAACAATTCAAACAACGCAAACAATTCAAACAAATCCGGCAATAACAACAATTCGTCAAGCCGCAGCAGCTCAAGCTCGTCACAGCAGTCGTCACGCTCTTCGCAGAGCTCAAACACCTCGGGCAACACCCTGAGCATCGGCAACAAAAAGTTCAACGTGGGCGACACCGTTGTTTGCACCTACAACCTGCAAAACGCGTCCGAAAAGCTGTTGAACTACCAGGGCTTCATCAAATATGACGGCTCCTACCTTAAGGTTAAAAACGCAAAGCTTGAAGGCTCGGCGTCAAGCGGCGGACTGCTCAACGCTGACCTCAACCAGGAGATCCGCTTTAACGGCTCAAACCTCAACGGCTACAACTACACCAAGTCAAAGCCTTTCGTAACTGTTGAGTATGAGGTTTTAAAGGCAGGCAAAACAGCGCCTAAGATCAACTGGGAGGTTATCACCGGTTTGAGCGAGAAAAAGTATTGCGACAACAACGGCGGTCTTATTAACGGAATTACCGTTTCTGCCAATTATTCAAATCAGTAATTACCCGGGCATGACTCTTTTGAGCCATGCCCTGATTTGTGCATAAGCGCTAAAATATTGATTAATTTTTTGGATTGTGCGCTAAGGCACAGTATGATATAATAAACTAAAAACTAAAAACAATTGTAAACAGGAGGTCAACCTATGAAAACACTATTAAAAAAACCGCTTGCCGTTATTTTATCGGCTGTTTTGCTTCTGACGGCTGTGCATTTTGCGGCTTCGGCGGCAACGACGGCGGAACAGGCTGCCGGCGAAAAGCGCGGCACGATCACCGTTACATCTAACTTTTCAGAACCGGTATATGTGGATTATGATTATTACAACGACACGGTCACGGTAACATATTCGCTTCAGTCACCGCATTCAATAGTATGCACACAGGCTTATGTTGAATACGATTCATCTGTTCTCGAGCTCGGCAATATCGATCTCGATGAAAACCTCCCCCAGCTCAATAAGGGTTCGGGAATATTAAATACCGCAATTGAAAACTATGTGTATTTTAACGCTTCCAAGATAAACTTCTACAACTTCAAAACATCAAAGGTTTTTTATACCCAAACCTTTAATATTATCGGAACGGGCGACACAACGGTAAAGCTTACCGTAGATGTTCTGACCGGATCCGATCAGGCAGATTACACCAACGCTAACATGAGTAACGATATTTTCCTGATCGATTTTGATAGGTATATGGAAAACCAGTTCACCTTTACCGCAAGCGCTCAGGTTTCGGGCGAGGAACCGGCAACAGTTGAACCCACCGAGCCTGCTACAGAAGAGCCCACCGAGCCTGCTACAGACGAGCCCACCGAGCCGACAGTTGAACCCACCGAGCCGCCTGCACCCGAACATATCACAGGCGACGTTAACGGCGACGGAATAATCAACGGCAAGGACGCGGCATTTTTGGCGCGCTACACCTCGGGCTGGGACGGCTACGCCGACAAAGTCAACCTTGATTGCGCTGACATAAACGGCGACGGCAAGGTAAACGGTATGGATTCCGCGATCTTGATGCGCTATACCTCCGGCTGGGACGGCTACAGTAAATATTTTACTTAATATTTCACAGAAAAACCACAAGGGCATGACTCACACGAGCCGTGCCCTTTTTAGTGGTCAGTGGTTAAGTGATTAGTGGTTAGTTTCGGTCGGGCAGACAGATGTGTTGGGAAAAACACTTCTGTTCCCGGCT
>CADAYK010000079.1 GCA_902792105.1 uncultured Ruminococcus sp. | reverse complement strand
ATAAATTGACTTTAAGTCTGTTGTGTGGTAAAATAAAACCATAAATTAATACTAATACCTAATAAAAAGTAGCCAATCTTTGCGGTCTATTTTCCACAATACTGCGTTGTCGTCCTTGCAAGGCGCCAGCCTTGCGGCGTCCTCCGCCTTGTCTTGCGAAAAATATCCTCGCAAAATATAAGTCTACTTTCTATCAGGAATTAGTATAAATAAACATGAAAAACCCTGCCTATGGGGACGGCAGGGTTTTTCTGTCTGTAAAAAATGAGGGGTACAATTACGGACCTCTGAGTCGGTCCGTATTGAGGAGGGTAGAACAATCATACTCGACGGTTGCGGTTCCGTCTTTTGAGTACGGTTATATTAAACATCATTTTTATGAAAACTGTGTGAAATTTTTTTGAAATTGCACTGAAATTTTTAAAAATACTTGAAACAAATGTTTGATTTTTTGAAAATTTTGTGGTATACTATAATAAGGAAAATATATAAAGTACTCAGAGGTGAGTTTTTATGAAAGCTTTAAGCAAAAGCCAGCAGAAAATTTTGGATTATCTAAAGGACTGCTCACAGTTCGGCAGGGTGCCGAGCGTGCGCGAAATTTGCGATAACGTGGGGCTCAGCTCAACCTCAACCGTTCATCACCACCTTAAGGCGCTTGAGGAAAAGGGGCTGATCGTCCGCGAACACGGCGTAAACCGCTGTATTCAGATCGCAGGCGAGGAAAAAAGCGCCAGCGTTCCGGTGCTCGGCAGGGTCGCGGCCGGCAACCCTATCGTCGCGGTGGAGGATGTTGAGTGTTATGTGCCGGTGCCCGAACAGCTGAGGCGCGGCAGAGAGCTTTTTGCGCTGAGAGTCCAGGGCGAAAGCATGATCAACGCCGGCATACTCGATAACGATATCGTTATCGTAAACCGTACACCCGTTGCCGAAAACGGCGAGATCGTGGTTGCGCTGGTTGAGGATTCCGCCACAGTTAAGCGGTTTTACAAGGAGGACGGTCATTACCGCCTGCAGCCCGAAAACGATACCTTTGAGCCTATTATAGTTGACGAGGTCGTCTTGCTCGGCAAGGTGATTTCGCTTGTGCGCAACTATGAATAATTTATTTGGAGACTTTGCAAAATGAAAAACATCTGCGTTTTCGGCTCGTCGAGCGAGTCGATAGATAAGGAATACATTAACAGCGCCGAAAGCCTTGGCAGTGCTATTGCCAAACGCGGTTACCATATGATTTTCGGAGCGGGAAAATTCGGAGTTATGGGCGCCGCCGCAAGGGGAGTTAAAGCGGAAAACGGAACGTTTACCGGCGTAAGCCCCCAATTTTTCACCGAGCTTGACGTGCTTGACTACGAATGTACCGAACTGATTTTTACCGAGACCATGCGCGAACGCAAGGCTGTTATGGAGGACAAAGCCGACGCGTTTGTGATTTGCCCGGGCGGCATAGGCACGTTTGAGGAGTTTTTTGAGGTGATCACCCTAAGGCAGCTCGGACAGCACGACAAGCCCATTGTGATCTATAACGTAAAGGGTTATTATGATCCGATGCTTGATATGATGCGCGCCTCGGTCGGGGAAGCTTTCATGGATGAAAAGGTCGGAGGACTTTATTCGGTCGCGACCACAGAGGACGAGGTTTTTGAACAGCTTGAAAATTATAAACCGTTTGCTTACAGCAAATATGATAAGAGGTAGTTATGGCTGACAATTGTGAAATGTGCGCTCATTTTGTTGAGGACGAGGAGTTCGGCGACTATTGCAGCGTTGATCTTGATGAGGACGAGATGGAGCGTTTTTTGACTCAGAACGTTAAGAGCTGTCATTATTTTCAGCTTTATGACGAGTATAAAATCGTACAAAAGCAAAACTGATTTTGTTTGAACGGAGATAGGTTATGAGAGTGATTTTTACCATACTGGTGTGCAAGCTGCTGAGGTTTGCCGGCAAGCTTTTGGGAAAGGGCAGCAGTCTGCCGGGGCAGGTGGCGCTTAAGCTTTGCCCCGATATTTTAAGCAGGATCAGTCTGCCCGATTACATTATCGCGGTTACGGGCAGCAACGGAAAAACCTCTACGGTCGAGATGATCGCGCATATTCTGACCGGCAGCGGAAAAAAGGTTGCCTGGAACAAGGAGGGCTCGAACCAGATCGAGGGCGTTACCACGCTGGTGCTTGACAGCGCTACGCTTTCGGGCAAGGTCAAGGCTGATATTTTGCTGATCGAAAGCGACGAGCGCTTTGCAAAGTATACCTTTAAATATATCAAGCCGACGCATTATGTTATTACAAACCTTTACCGCGACCAGCTTACCCGCAACGGTCATCCCGAATGGGTTTACAACGCCATTGAGGACAGCATTCACGACGGCACGCAGCTTATCCTTAACGCCGACGATCCGCTGGTTTCAAGGTTCGGCTGGGGCAAAAAGAACGTGGTTTGGTTTGGCGCGGACAAGCTTTCGACCGATACCGAAACGCTTGAAAGCGTGTATAACGACGGCGCTTACTGTCCGGTGTGCAAGGCAAAGATGGAATACAGCACCCACCATTACAACCACATCGGTCACTACAGGTGCACAAAATGCGGCTACAAGCGAATGGACACCCAATACACGATCACTTCGGTTGACCTTGACAAGGGTGTTATGGAGATTGACGGCAAGTATAAAATATCGCTCGCGCTTAAATCGCTTTACAATATCTATAATATTTTGTCGGCGTACACCGTCGCATCTATAGTGGGGATCGACGGCGAAAAAATTGCCGCCGACATGAACAATTATGTACTTAAAAACGGCAGAGTAATCACCTTTAAGCTCGGCAGCCGCGAGGGAACGATGCTTACCTCAAAGCACGAAAACAGCATTTCCTATGACCAGAGCCTTCGCGTGGCGTCGGCGTACAAGCAGGGCTGCGACGTTATGATCATCGTTGACGCGGTAAGCCGAAAGTACTTTACGAGCGATGTTTCGTGGCTTTGGGACATCGACTTTGAAATGCTCGGCAGTCCCAACATTCATCAGATCGTCCTCGCCGGAAAATATGTGAACGACCTTGCGGTAAGGTTCTCTTACACCGACATTCCGCAGGAAAAAATAAAGCTTTTCGAGAGCATTGACAAGGCGGTCGATCATCTTGACAGCGGCCGAAAGGAATATATTTATGTTATTACCTGCTTCTCGGACAAGGGCAAGTTTTTGGGAAAGGTGAACGGTGACTGACGTGAAAATTCTTCATTTGTATCATGATATTATGAATCTTTACGGCGATTACGCCAATGTCAGCGCAATGTGCCGTATCCTCGAAAAAAGCGGAGAGGACGTTGCGGTTGACAGACTGAGCCTTGGTGACAGCGCCGATTTTTCGGGCTATGATTTTATCTTTACCGGCTCGGGCACCGAGAACAACCAAAAGCTTGTGCTAAACGACTTTATGAAATACCGGGATCAGCTTAAATCATATATCGAAAGCGGAAAATGCGCGCTAATGACGGGCAACTCGTTTGAGATGCTCGGCAAAAGCATTACCGACGCCGAGGGCAAAACCCATGACGGCTTGGGGCTTTTAGGCTTTACCGTGAAGGAACAGAACAAAACCAGAATGACCTCGGACGTTATATATAAGGCTGATTTCCTTGAAACACCGCTTGTGGGCTTTGTAAACAAGTGCAGCGAAATCGAGGGCAATGAAAGCCCGTTGTTTAAGGTCAGCCTCGGGCTCGGCGACTGCGAAGGCTGCGCGGGGGAGGGCGTAAGGCTCAACAACCTTTTCGGCACCCATCTTACAGGTCCGGCGCTGATCAAAAATCCGCATTTTCTCGAATACACGGCTAAGCTCGTTTTGGGCAGACAACCCGAAACCCGGCATCTTGAATATGAAAAAGCAGGCTATGAAATCACCCTGCACGAGCTTACCAAACGAATGAACGAAAACAGAGGTTGATCATGAACAGTACCAATCAAAAAACAGTTGTGCTTGAAAGCCTTCCGCAAAACCTTGCGCAGCTGAAGGCTTTGCCTCAGTCGGCGCTGACCGATCCGTTTGATGTTGCCGCGCTTGCTGTTGCAGCGCTGTGCCGCTACTGCGAAAGCAGGGACGACTGCGTTGAGATGCTCAACTTTTTGCGGGGACCGAGAGCCATGACGCAGTTTGAGATACAGTTTTTGCGCGACAGGCTTACGGGCAAGGCGTATAAGCCGCTGTCGTATTTTGCCGGTACCTCGCCGCAAAATAACTATACACCGCAAAAGCCCTATTGCGTGACGGTGTATGAAAATCAGTATTCGCGGCCGCAGGAAAATTACCTTACCCTGTGGCTGGAGTCCTCCGGCGCCGACAGTCCGCGCCAAATTCAGCTAAGACGCAAGCCGAGCACGGGACAGTGGTTTTTGTGGGATCAAATGCTGCTTGCGGATATACGTATCCCCGAAGCGGAAGATCCCTGGGCGTGACGGGGGTAACTGCTGTTATGCGGAGTTTCCGCCAAAGTTTAATCTGTATTTTAATTAAGGAATGGTGACGGTGAAAAAGGAAAACCTCAGTATGCTCTGTGACTTTTACGAGTTCAGCATGGCTAACGGATATTTAATAAACGGTATGCACGAAAGGAATGTGTATTTTGACATGTTCTTCCGCAAGCTGCCCGACAACGGCGGCTTTGTTATCGCGGCAGGTCTGGAGCAGGTTATCGAATATATTAAGGATCTGCATTTTGACGCGGAGGATCTGGATTATCTTCGCTCAAAAGGAATATTTGACGAAACATTTCTCGATTATCTTAAGAACTTCAGGTTCACGGGCGATATTTACGCCATTCCGGAGGGCACCCCGATTTTTCCGTACGAGCCGGTGCTCACCGTTAAGGCTCCCGCAATTCAGGCACAGCTTATCGAAACCTTTGTGCTGCTTAGCCTTAACCACCAAAGCCTGATCGCGACCAAGGCAAACCGCATTGTCCGCGCGGCTCAGGGCAGGACGGTCGTCGAGTTCGGCTCGCGGCGCGCCCAGGGCGCAAGCGGAGCGGTTTACGGCGCAAGGGCGGCGTATATCGGCGGATGCAAGGGCACGGCGTGTACGCTGACAGACGAGCTGTTCGGCGTGCCTGCATGCGGAACAATGGCCCATTCGTGGATCCAGATGTTCGACAGCGAATACGAGGCGTTTAAGGCGTTTGTCGAGCTTTATCCCGACAATCCCACGCTTTTGGTTGACACTTATAACACGCTTAAAAGCGGTATCCCGAACGCGATAAAGGTGTTTAAGGAGGTTTTGCTGCCGATGGGCAAGACCGAATGCGCAATACGCCTTGATTCGGGCGATATTTCATATCTTTCAAAAAAGGCGAGAAAGATGCTTGACGACGCAGGTCTCGGCGAATGTAAAATCACAGCGTCAAACGCGCTTGACGAAAAGCTTATACGCGACTTAATGATGCAGGGCGCGCAGGTCGATACCTTCGGTGTGGGCGAAAGGCTTATCACCTCGCAGAGCTCTCCTGTGTTTGACGGCGTTTACAAGCTGGTCGCCGTTGAAAACTCCGCCGGAGAAATAGAGCCGAAAATCAAGGTCAGCGAAAACACGGCAAAAATCACCAATCCGCACTTTAAAAAGGTTTACCGCTATTACGACAACGAAAGCGGCAAGGCGCTTGCCGACGAGCTTTGCGTTTATGACGAGGTGGTTGACGACAGCAAAAACCACTTGATTTTTGACCCCAACGCAACGTGGAAAACCAAGGAGCTTTACGATTTTTCGGCGCGCGAGCTGCTTGTTCCCGTTTTCCAAAACGGCGAGTGTGTGTATGAAAGTCCGTCGATCAATGAAATTGCGGCTTACTGCGCGAATCAGGTCGATTTGCTTTGGGACGAGGTAAAGCGGTTTGAAAATCCCCATAAGTATTATGTCGATTTGTCGCAAAGGCTTTACGAAATAAAAAGCATTCGCCCGGCGCTTATACTAATACCTAATAAAAAGTAGACAATCTTTGCGGTCTATTTTCCGCAAAACTGCGTTGTCGTCCTTGCAAGGCGCCAGCCTTGCCGCATCCTTCGCCTTGTCTTGCGAAAAATATCCTCGCAAAATATAAGTCTACTTTCTATCAGGAATTAGTATTACAGGGTGCAAACGGGCGGCAGTATAGCTGTATAAATAAAGAAGGCTTGCCTGTGGCAAGCCTTTTGTGCGTTATTTCATCTCTTCGATTATTTCGGCGATCAGCTCGCGTTCGTCCATATGGTACTTAACGCCCTTGATCTCCTGATAATCCTCGTGACCTTTGCCTGCAAGAACGATGATGTCGCCGTCCTGAGCGTTTTGCATACAGTAGCGTATCGCGTCCTTGCGGTTGGGTACAACAACATACTTTCCGCCGGTCTTGTGAAGTCCGGTTTTTATGTCCTCTATAATGTCCATAACATCCTCAAACCGCGAATTGTCCTCGGTGATGACCGACAAATCGCTTAGCCTGCCCGAGGTTTCGCCCATTTCGTAGCGGCGAACCTTTGGGCGGTTGCCGCCTGCTCCGAACATGGTGATAAGGCGGTTTGGGTTGTACCGGCGCAGTGTGGTGAGCACGTTTTCCATTGAAAGCGCGTTGTGCGCGTAGTCGATGAGCAGGCTGTAGTTTCCGGGAACCTTCACGGGTTCTACTCTGCCCTTGACGTGAGCGGCGCGAAGCCCGTCGATTATCGCTTGATCGGGAACGTCAAAGAACGAAACCGCGCTGACAGCGGCAAGCGCGTTATAGGCGTTGAACTTGCCGGGAACGCCTACGTCCAGACTGAGGGTTTTGCTGCCCTCTGTTTCAAAATGGACTCCGATAAAGCCGTCCTCCGACAGCAGCCTGTCGTTTTTGCCGATAAGGTCGGCGGCGGGAGAGAAGCCGAAGGTTTTTACCGTGCCGTCAAAATCCTTTGTGACCTCCTGCCATTTTGCGTCGTCGATGTTCGCGGCGGCGTGCCTTACCTGACGGAAGAGCAGACTTTTGCAGTAAAGATATTCCTCCATGTCCTTGTGTTCGACTCCGCCGATATGGTCGTTTGAGAAGTTTGTGAATATTCCCGCGTCAAACACCATGCCGGCAAGACGGCTGTGCTTGAGCCCGATTGAGGACGCCTCGATAACCATTGCCTTGCAGCCCGCGTTTATCATGCTGCGCATTGCCTTTTGGATCTCGTAGCTTTCGGGTGTGGTGTTGGAGGTTTTGTATGTTTCGCCGCCGTAAACTATTCCGAGCGTGCCTATGGTGCCCGTCTTTATGCCCGCGCGTTCAAAGATTTCGGCGATCATGGCTGTGGTCGTGGTTTTGCCCTTTGTGCCTGTTATGGCTATGGTCTTGAGCTCGCGCGCAGGGTTGCCGAAGAACTCTGCGCTCATCAGCGCCAGAGCAAGGCGTGTGTCGGCAACCTTAACAACCGCGACTCCTTCGGGAACGGTAAAATCAAGGTCATCGCTTATTACAAGAGCCGAAGCTCCCTTTTCGACGGCGGATTCGGCATACTTGTGACCGTCTGCCGCATAGCCTTTAAGGGCGACAAACGCCGTGCCCTGATTTACCTTGCGTGAATCATAGATTATGTCCGAAATTTCGGGGTCGCAAGTCGGCGCGCAAATGATGCTTAACTTTGAAATTATCTGACTTAGCTTCATGGTAAAATCTCCTGATAATATTTTTATTTGATATCAATATAATAATATTATAGCAAGAAAACTTAAAGTTTACAATAAAAATATTGTTTATTGGGCTAAATTATGCCGTTTTTCGGGTATTAGTGAAAATTAACCAAAATTTTTTGAAAAATTTTTTTGCCTAATTGATTTCAAAGAAATAAAAGGCTCAAAATTGTGCTTTTACCTTAATTATTGAGTAGTTCATTAAGCAACTTGCACAACAGCATGTCCGTTAATATGTACAAAAACAAGCGTCTAAATTTGTTAAAACCGCCAAAAACGCGATTTTTTTACGTTATATTGTACAAAAATTTAAGTCCGATTTAGCGTTCTATGAAAAAAGTACAAAAGTGGTTGAAATTTGGCTGTGTTTTTGATATCATTTATGTAGTGGAACATGAGCGCGTTTGTGCAATTTGCTCCATTGAGAATAAAATTTTTTTGAAAGAGGGATATTCCAATGAAAAAAGTTCTCGCCATTTTATTGGCAGGCATGATGACCGCAACAGCTTTCGCGGGCTGCGGCGGCTCAGGTGACGCTTCTTCAAGCGGCGGCAGCTCCAACGCTTCCGGCGGCAGCTCAGCTAAAGCAAGCGGCGGCAAGGTTGACGAAGCTATGTTCGGCGACGAAACAGACATTACCCTTAAGGTTTGGGCTCCTGATAAGGGTGTTTCTCTTGCTAAACAGCATATCGAAGAGTTTAAAAAGATGTACCCCAACATCAAGTTTAAGAAAATTGATGTTGTTGCTCAGGGCGAAGGCGAAGCTGCTACACAGCTCGTTAACGACCCGAACAAGGCTGCTGACGTATTCAGCTTCCCGAGCGACCAGCTCAATAAGCTCGACGCCGCAAAGTGTCTTTCACCTGTATCAAAGGCGTTTATTGAAGACGTAACCGCGACAAACGCAGAAAGCACCGTTAAGGCTGCTACACTTAAGGATTCAAAGAGTAAGGAAGATGTTCTTTACGCTTATCCCGAAACAAACGATAACGGCTATTATCTTGTTTATGACAAGAAGGTAGTTTCCGACGACAACGCCAAGACTCTTGAAGGCATCCTCAAGGCTTGTAAGGACGCTAAGAAAGAGTTTGTTATGGACTGCGGCAACGGCTTCTACAGCTGTACCTTCGCGTTCACGGCTGGCGCTGTAATTGACGGATTTGAGGAAGACAACGAAACTCAGAAGTTCAAAGAGTATGACGAGGATGAGGCTGTTGATACACTCATGGCTTTTGCTAAGCTCATGAAGGAATACAAGGGCACATGGAAGTCACAGGATCCCGCACAGATCGCTTCCGGCTTTAAGAACGGAACACTCGGCGCAGGCGTTGACGGTTCATGGAACTCTGTAGCAGACAAAGAAACCCTCGGCAATGACTTCGGCGCAACCAAGCTTCCCACAATCAATGTTAACGGCAAAGACAAGCAGCTTATCTCAATGTTCGGTTACAAGTATCTCGGCGTTAACGCCAAGACTAAGTTCCCGAGAACCGCTCACATTCTTGCTTACTATCTTGCAAGCGAAAAATGTCAGCAGGACAGAGCCGAGAAGCTCGGTTGGGGTCCTTCCAACACGAAAGTATCGGAAACAGAATTTGTTAAGAACGATGTAACTCTTCAGGCTATTGCCGCTCAGTCACAGAACGCTGTTGCTCAGGTTAACATCCAGGGCACATTCTGGCAGGCAATGGGTACACTCGGAAACGAAATGATGAAGGACGGTTGGAAGCCCGACGATAAGGCTGCAACCAAGAAGCTCCTTGAAACAACAATTTCCGACGTAAGAGACGAAGGCTAATTTAAGCTTGACTAATTGAATCTAATTGTTGCGGAGAGCTTTTTAAAAGCTCTCCGCACAAAACCGCTTTACGTTTTCTTTACACCAAACGAATAATGTTTTTTATTATAAGTGAAGAAAACGTAAATTAAAATGCATTATTAGTTTGGTGTACTTATAATAAGAGAGATTTCAGACTTTTTAAAGGAGAGCTTATATGACATTTGTTGAATATAAAATGCTCAATCCGTTTCAAAGATTTGCTTATAACTTTAAGAAGTTCTTTAAAAGTATTCCCGGGGCTTTCGGCAGATTCTTTTCTGCCTGCGGCAGAGGAATCAAAAAATTCATTTTAGGTATAGGCAAAGGCTTTAAAAACTACGGATTAACCTTTGTAAAAGGTGACTGGGCAACTAAACTTTCGTATTTGATCTTTGGTGTGGGCGACCTGCACAAGGGCAAAACGTATAAAGGTATTTTATTCTTCCTTGTTGAATTGCTTTATGCATTCTACATGGTTTTCTTCGGCTGGTACTGGTTCAAGGATTTCTTTACCCTCGGTACCCGTGAAACCTACACAACCTATGACGATTTCGGCTTCCCGCAGGTTCACGCGGGCGACGAGTCAATGAAGATTTTGCTTTATTCGACTTTGACCATTGTTATCAGCGTTATTGTGTTCATTGTTTACATAGCGAACATCAAGGACGCTTACCGTCACCAGATAATGAGGCAAAACGGCGAAAAGCCCACAACTCTTAAGCAGGACGCTCAGGAGTTCCTCGACGGTAAATATCACATTACCCTGCTTTCCTTCCCAGTGCTCATGATCGGAATTTTCAACATTCTTCCGTTGATATTCATGATTTTGATCGCGTTTACAAACTACAGTAAAGAACACTTTACCCTGTTTGACTGGGTAGGACTGCAAAACTTCGGTCAGCTGTTCGACGTTATCAACAGCAACAAGAAGGCAACAACATTTATGGGAATTGCGGGATGGACCCTTATTTGGGCGATCGTCGCAACCTTCTCAAACTACATCTTGGGTATGGTAGTTGCTCTTATGATCAACAAAAAGGGCATCAAGCTCAAGAGCCTTTGGAGAACACTTTTCGTTATTACGATCGCTGTTCCCCAGTTCGTATCACTTCTTCTTATGAACCAGATGCTCCAGGAAAACGGTGCTGTCAACATACTGCTCGGTCATTTGTTCAACGGCGGTGAAAGTATGGGCATTAAGTTCCTGACGGATGATGTTTGGACCGCGCGTATTACGGTAATGGTTGTTAACTGCTGGGTTGGTATTCCTTACACGATCCTTTCAATGTCGGGTATTCTTATGAATATTCCCGAGGATCTTTACGAATCGGCGCGTATCGACGGTGCATCACCCGTAAAGACATTTACGGCAATCACACTTCCTTACATGATTTTCGTTACAACACCTCAGCTGATTACACAGTTTGTCGGTAACATCAACAACTTTAACGTAATCTTCCTGTTATCAGGCGGCTATCCTTGTAACGTGGCTGTATAACCTGTCGATGGGTAATGAACAAGACTACGGTCTTGCCTCGGCAATCGGTATTCTTGTATTTATCATCTGCGCTACATTGTCATTGATTGTTTACAACAACTCTAAGTCAATGAAGGATGAGGAGGCGTTCTCATGATAAAAAGTTATAAAGCAAGAAGAATTATTTCCAATACTTTAATTTACATTATCCTGGCGATAATGTGCTTGATCTGGGTTTCGCCGTTCGCATATCTTCTTCTTCACTCGTTCCGCGGCGAGGGTTATGTAACCGTTAACTACCTGATCCCTCACGAATTTACCTTTAAAAACTATATTGATTTGTTCCTGGGTACAGGCGGCGACGCTTCCATCAACTTCCCCAGATGGTTCCTTAATACTTTGGTTGTAGCTATTTTCAGCTGCGTTATCTCAACGATTTCAGTTCTTGCTGTTTCTTACTCACTCAGCCGTCTCAGATTCGGCGCACGTAAAAAACTCATGAACGTTGGTATGATCCTCGGCATGTTCCCCGGATTTATGACCATGATCGCTATGTATTACCTCCTCGACGCAATGCATCTTACAAGAACGCTTGTCGCCCTTGTAATCTGCTACAGCTGCGGCGCGGGCTTGGGCTTCCAGATATCAAAGGGCTTCTTTGATACGATCCCGAGAGCTCTTGATGAAGCGGCAACAATTGACGGCGCGAACAAGAACCAGATCTTCTGGAAGATCATTCTCCCGATGTCAAAGCCTATCGTAGTTTACACTGTACTTACTTCATTTATCGGTCCGTGGTGCGACTTTATCTTGGCTAAGATCATCATGGGTGACGACAGAGCTAACTACACTGTTGCTATCGGTCTTCAGGCTATGACAACAAATGAATTTATTCAGGCTTATTACAAACAGTATCTTGCAGGTTCGGTTTGCGTTGCTGTACCGATCACAATTTTGTTCCTCAGGATGCAGAAATATTACGTTGAAGGCGTTACCGCCGGCGGCGTTAAGGGTTAATAGATTTAACCTTAAATTTCAAAAGCTCTTTAGGGCGGCAGTCACAGGCTGCCGCCCTGTATTTATTCAACAGGAAATATACTCCGTCTTTGACGCCGGTGATTCATACCGATAACCGATTTTTCGGAAATTTGTATCACGCGGCGCGAAAACAGGCGGATGAGGGTGCCGCACGGCACTTTTATGAAAAAGGGTTATTGTATGAAAAAGATAATTTCAGTTTTACTTTGCGCCATGCTTGCCGGGGGCTGTGTATTTGCAGGCTGCGGCGGAAATCAAAGCTCAGCCTCGGAAAGCGGCTCTTCTTCGGAGGGTTCATCATCTAAGGCTGAAAGCAAGAACGACGCGCCCGACCCGACCGAGGGGATCAAGGCTGTTGCTTCAACCGATAACTACAGGAACGTTTATCAAATTTTTGTAAACTCCTTCTGTGATTCAAACGACGACGGAACCGGCGACATCAACGGCATTATATCGCAGCTTGATTACATCAACGACGGCGATCCCGAAAAGGGCGACGACCTTGGCGCCGACGCGATTTGGCTTACGCCCGTAATGCCGTCAAAGTCATATCATAAGTATGATGTTGAGGATTATTACGACATCGACAAGAATTTCGGTACGCTAAAGGATTACGAAAAACTGCTTAAGGAATGCCACAACAGGGGAATAAAGGTCATTATGGATCTTGTTCTCAATCATATTTCCTCACAAAATCCGCTTTTCCTCAACGCGCAAAAGGAGGTCGGCGAGGGCAAGCTCGACGGCGACGCGGAATATTTTGAGGTTCATAAAAAGGATTATTTCGGCAGCGATGTTCAGGTCGTTCAAATGGGCGGCGATTATGTTTGCGAGGCAAACTTCTCGCTTGATATGCCCGAATGGAACCTTAACAGCGAAAAAACCAGGACCGAATTCAAAAAGATCGCCAAGTTTTGGCTTGACAAGGGCGTTGACGGCTTCCGCCTTGACGCTGTAAAGTATTACAACAACAAGGAGACCGACGGCGTTAAATTCCTTAAATGGTTCTGCGACACCTGCCGCGAGATCAAAAAGGAAGTATACATCGTCGGCGAGGACTGGTCGGAGGATTCCGAAATCAAGGAGTTCTACGCCAGCGACATCGACAGCCTTTTTGCCTTTAAGTTCGCGACAAGCACAGGCTTGATCGTTGAAGCGATCAACAACCAGAACGGCACAAGCCTGGTGAAAAAGCTTAAGGCTTATGATGAAAAGATGGGAAAGTCGAGCAAGAATTTCATCAACGCCATGTTCCTATCCAACCACGACCAGGTCAGGATCGCAAACTCGCTCGAGGGTAAGGGACTTGACACCCAAAAATTCGCGGCGAATGTCTATATGCTCACCCCGGGCAACTCCTACACCTACTACGGCGAGGAAATCGGCATGACCGCGCCGGGCAGCGAGGGCGACGCAAATTACAGACTTCCCATGATTTTCGACAAGGACAAGCTCCAGGAAATTGACGTTCCGGGCTTTGGCGGCGACGAAACGGTTCCCGAAGCCGGCGGCGTTAAGCAGCAGCTTAAGGACGAAAATTCCCTGCTCAACCATTACCGCAGGATCATTAATATCAAGCTGCAAAATCCCGAGATCGCGCGCGGCAAGATCACCAAGCAGGAAAAGTTTGACGATCAGTCGATCGGCGCTTACTATATTGAGTACAAGGACTCAAAGCTGCTTGTAATTCACAATTTCAGCTCCGAGGACAGCGCCGAGCTTGAAATCACCGACGATATGATCAAGAACGCAACTGTTCGCGCC
Organism: uncultured Ruminococcus sp.; assembly: GCA_902792105.1. Classification (GTDB taxonomy): domain Bacteria; phylum Bacillota; class Clostridia; order Oscillospirales; family Acutalibacteraceae; genus Ruminococcoides. The sequence goes on along the minus strand of CADAYK010000079.1, from coordinate 2,204 downwards.
GACCTTATGGGCGATAACAAGTACGGTCATGTTGAGCTCAAGGACGGCAAGCTTACTTTGCCCGCACATTCTTCGGTAATTTTGAAGTCAAAATAAATAGGTGTAATGCATTGAAAAAACTTTTGACATTAATATCGGCGTTGATCCTTGTTTTTCTTCCGGTCGTATCCGGCTGCGCGGTTTCCGCGGACAGCGGCAATCCGTTAAGCAGAAAATCAATTGAAGCTCAATCAAATATTTTTACCGGTTACGGGGTGGACGATGACTTAATCGAGGCGTGCCGGTATGTCTATAACAGCGAAATGTTCAGGGAAAAGTACGGCGGCGATTTTGAAATTACAAATGTAGTAGGCTCTGAGGGAGAAATCGGAGCCGAACCGGATATTTCACACTGCTATCTTGAAATCGGAAAAGACCTTTGGTGTGTTGACTTGTCGAAGGAATTCTCAGGCAAGTGGGAAGTGACCGGTTGCAATAAGTGTGAAAACGAGGAAGAAAAGCACGGAAATAATAACGTAAGCGCGGCTGAATAATGCCGGGAAATAACAAAAGCCTTAAGGCAGACGGAAATTTTACTTTCGTCTGCCTTTTTGACTCCGCCGTCAGAAGCAAACTCAAACGCGCCTGCCGCGATGCTGCGATATAACTATTTTCCACAATACTGCGTTGTCGTCCTTGCAAGGCGCCAGCCTTGCCGCGTCCTCCGCCTTGTCTTGCGAAAAATATCCTCGCAAAATATAAGTCTTCTTTCTATCAGGAATTAGTATAAAAAGCTTATAAATCTGTTTATTTGAGTTTAGGCAATACCGCATAATTCCCGTGTGCGGATTGCGCTGAAATATTTTTCGTCAGGGTGCACAAATAAATTGAGGTAAGGCTGACGCCTTGCCGAGATTTTTTGGGCAGATCGGCGGAATAATATTCATGCAAGGCGTGCGCCGCAAATTGTGCGGTGTTGCCTTTAGTATAAGACAATAAAAAATTTTGCGGAACCGCAATGAAAATATTATGAAGAAAACACTTGACAAAGTATAAACAAGTAAGGTATAATGGGTAATCGTGGAGCAGGCTATAAGTGCGCCCTTTTTAAGGTACGGGGGCAGTCGAAGCCGCTTTACAACTTTATCAATTCCGATAAATCAGGAAAGGAGGAAAAACATGCCTACATTTAACCAGTTGGTACGCAAGGGCAGAGAGGTTTCCGAGAAGAAGGCAAAGGCACCTGCACTTTTAAAGGGCTGGAACTCAAACAAAAGAGTTGCCATCAATCAGAACTCCCCGCAAAAAAGAGGTGTTTGTACTGCAGTAAAGACAGCTACCCCCAAAAAGCCTAACTCAGCGCTCAGAAAGATCGCCAGAGTAAGACTTTCTAACGGTATTGAAGTCAGTTCCTACATCCCGGGCGTCGGCCACAACCTTCAGGAGCACAGCGTTGTTCTTATCCGCGGCGGACGTGTAAAGGATCTCCCCGGTGTGCGTTACCATATCGTTCGCGGTACACTCGACGCACAGGGTGTTAACGGTCGTATGCAGAGCCGTTCAAAATACGGCGCAAAGCGTCCTAAGAAGAAATAAGGAATTGACAAAGCTCTCTTGACTTAAATTATTAAGTTCTGCTATGCGGCAGGAACTATACTCTCAATTATTGTGAAGGAGGGAAGCAAAGTGCCAAGAAGAGGTTCTATTGCGAAGCGTGACGTATTACCCGATCCGCTTTATAATTCAAAACTTGTAACACGTCTTATCAACAACATTATGTACGACGGCAAAAAAGGCGTTGCTCAGAAGATCGTTTACGGCGCTTTTGAAATTATCGCCGATAAGACAGGTAACAACCCGCTTGAGGTTTTTGAGCAGGCAATGGAAAATGTTATGCCTGTTCTCGAGGTTAAGGCCCGCCGTGTGGGCGGCGCCACATACCAGGTTCCTATGGAGGTTCGCCCCGAAAGACGCCAGACACTGGGTCTTCGCTGGATTTCAACTTATTCAAGAGCCCGCAGTGAGAAAACAATGAAGGAAAGACTTGCCGGTGAGATCATGGACGCTGTTAACAGCGCAGGCGGCGCATTCAAAAAGCGCGAGGATACTCACAAGATGGCAGAAGCCAACAAGGCTTTCGCTCACTACAGATGGTAATTTTTTTAGGAGGATTTTATGCCAAGACAGGTATCACTTGAACAGACCAGAAATATCGGTATCATGGC
>CADAYK010000078.1:6413-12431 GCA_902792105.1 uncultured Ruminococcus sp. | reverse complement strand
AAACAGTTGATTTCATTTCCTTGAAATTAATGTTACCTGACGCTTCTTTATGCGCGCCTCCCAAATCAAGAGCAAGCTGCGACTTTGAATAATCAACAGTACCGTCATCCTTAACGGGTGAAATATAAACCCAAAGGTCATCGTCGCCGGTGAATGAGAACTTTACGGGGTTTCCGTCCGGAAGCGTACCGCCGGCAGGAACACGGAAGTTCATATCCATTCTTACGCCGAAGCCATAATTCAGATTTTTATTGCCCGGATTGTTTTCGTTATGACTGCTGTTATTATTAAACGGGAAAATACCATAACCGCGATATTGGTTATTTTGATAGTCAGGATAGTTAAAATCAGCCAAGCCGTCCTTCACACCATAGCCTGTGCCCTGTCCGTAAGCAACAGACTGGGGCGATCCGCCGCTCCACTTAAAGAACACGTTATCGGTTGCGTTCTTGGAATTAAAGGAATATGTGGTAACTTTGTTATTACCTGTTCCTGTTGAGGTTGAACGGAACGGGAAATAGGACTTTATGGTTTTTGCATATCCTTGATCTGATGTTGTCTGCTGGAAATACGGCATTGTTTTTGTACTTCCGTTGAACATAATGTCGCCGTCGCTGTTAAGGCTTGAAGCGGCAAGGTTCTGAACAGAATAATTGTAGCTGGGCAAACCGTTGGAGTTGTTGGCAATGTAGCTGAAATTGTTATATTTTAAAATTTCTCTGCCATATCCTCCGTTACGGTTGTAAAGGTTATTCTGTCCGCCGTCATACATAATGGTGTAAGAACCATTTGTATTACAGAAGTTACCAAAATACAACGGATATGTAACTCCCGAAGTATTCTTGCTTATGTAAGTGTTGAAGTTCTTGAAGGGATACCAGTCGTCAGGGGTAAGGTACTCGTCTTTATTATACTTTGTACCCACCTTATTGGGTTTAAGCCAACCGTTGGTCATCTCGGAATCCGACAGGTAGTCGTAGTAGGTCGCGTCAACCCAAAACGCGCTGCCGCTATTGTCGCCGGTAGTATTTTTATCGGCAAAATAGTCGGTAACTTTCTTTTGAGCATCCTCAAGCTTCACCCACAGCTCCGCGCCTGAACCCATTTTGTAGCAGTTCAGGGAAGAATCGCTTGGAAACTGAGTTTGAAGCGAAGCGCCTACGCCCGCAGACGTCGCCGAAAACTTGAACTCTGCAGTAGCCGGAATATCAGCCTGATAAAAGCCCGCGGGCTTTCCCGACACCTTGGTCATCTGTACAAACTTCTGATAAGGGTCGGACAAATCATATTGAACATAAGCGGTACTTGTCCAGTTCGGATTGTAAACATAGACAGTCTTGGTGCTGATGTTGTTATGATTAGGATACTGATATTTACTCAGCCGCAGATTGGTTCCTTCAAGGTAAATTTCATTTGCATCGCTTGCTTTGCTTGAAAGGTTAAGCTTTGAGGTTGAAGCTGTGAAAATCTTAACCCAGCTTGTACCGTTCCAGTACTTCAGGTCGTCAAAAACTTCGAGATCGTCGGTTTTGTCGTCACCCTTATTGCTGAAAATAACGTACTTGTAGCTTTCGCCGTTGGTAATATCGTAATAATACATATTACCCGAAAGCTTCGTCATTTTTGTACCCGGCCATGCACCCGAGTTATTGCTGCCGTCTTTCCAGTTGTAAACATACGGTGACGCCCACAGCTTTGCCGAGTTGTCGTAGTAAACACGGTTTGACTTGGAATCGTTTAAAACGATGTCCTTTTTGGCGTCGCTGTTATAAACAGCAAGCTGAACCGTATCCGCCGCGACAGCAGGTGAAGTAGCCTTGTAGATATTGGTTGACTGCATAGTACATTTTACGTTTCCTACAAGCGTTGAGCCTTTATAGAAACGCGCGTACAAATCGCCGCTGCCGTTTGTGTACCATGAGGTGTTTTTACTCAGGTTAAAATACAGCGTTTCGTTTGCCGCAATGCCTGTTGCGCCGACTCCGAAGCTTCCGAAAGCAACAACCGCCGTTGACAGAATAAGCACCATGGCAAGTACCACCGGAAGAACCCTTCGTGTCAGCAAACGTTTCTTACTTAAAGAATTCTGCAAATTTTCTCCTCCTTTTCTTATAAAATTTTAAAGACGTCAATCCATTCGCCTTTTGGTTAAACTGATGAAACTTTTGCATAAATTTTGTACAATTTAACAAAATATTCACAGATATCCGAAGATATTATATATTATTGAATATTGTTTATAATTCTAAATAAGAATTATTTTCCCAAATCATGCTTAAAATAATTAACAAAAAAACGCCGACATTATTTCGGCGTTTTGTTTGTTTTTATTACAATACAACATCTTGTGGTTTGTGTGTTTATTTAGCACTATATGTTGAGCTAAGCGTGATAGAAGCGCTTATGTTTCTGAGCTTGCCCGTATCGGTGTCTGTACGCACAATGATATAAGCGTTGCCGTTCTGAACCTTGAAGCTGTATTTATTGTATGTGCTGTAATAATATCCCTCAACAGCCCTGGTTGCCTTTGACACAAGCTTTGAAAGCTCCGCCTCAAAACTTTTAGCGTCAACGCACTTTGTAAAATCAAGCTTACCGCCGAAAAAGCTCGCCTTTGCCTCGCCGAGAAAAGTGTCGTATCTTCCGTCAACTTCAATTTTTGACAAAACACAATTGTCGGTGGTGCAGGGGGAATCGGTAATATTCCGGAAGCTGATAAACAATTTGCGCTTGTTTTCATTTTCGCCTTTAAACATACTTTTAGCGATAATATTTACGCTGTGTGCCGGGATTTTCTTTTCGGGCGGGAACTTGATCCAGTTTTCCTCGTCCTTCTGCCAGCCGTCGTTCAGCATATCGGCGACTGTAGATTTTCCGAGAGTGTAGGTTTTGCCGTAAAGACTCAGCGAAGGCTCAAGCTTGCTGTTTTTTCCGCTGCCCTTGAAGGTGTCTTTTATCCTGACCTCGTCGGTGGTGGCGTAATCGTCCGGCGTAACATATTCGGTATATCCCGTTGCTTCCGTTTCGTTCTTTTTATCATTACAGCCCGTCAGAGAACCTGCAAGCATAAGCAAAGCAAGGGTTATACAAATCATAGCTTTAATCTTTTTCATCCGTAATCTCCTGAGAATAATGTGCATATATATTGGAAATCAGCCGAGAACCTTTTTAGCGGTATCCACGCTTTCCTTGGCGTCCCTGCAATAATAATCCGCGCCTATTTTCATTGCGTAGTCCTTTGTAAGCACCGCGCCGCCAACGAAAACAACACACTTGCTGCTGCCGTCGGGATTTTGAAGCTCCTTGGTTGCGCGAACAAGGCTTATTGTATCCTCCATGCTTTTCAGCGTGGTGGTCATCAGCGCGGAAAGACCGATCATTTTAATATTCTGCTTGACCGCGGTATCAACAACAAGCTGAGGGTCAACATCCTTGCCCAAATCGACAACTGTGTAGCCGTAGTTATCAAGCAGCACCTTCACAATGTTTTTGCCTATATCGTGGATATCGCCCTTTACCGTCGCGAGAATTATCTTTCCCTTGCTGACGTTTTCACCGCCCGATTTTGACAGATGGCGCTTAATCACCTCAAAACACTCCTGAGCGGTGTTTGCGCTCTGGATAAGCTGGGGCAGAAAGATTTTTCCCTTTTCAAAATCCTCGCCCACTTTGTCGAGAGCCGGGATGAGCATTTCGTTCACAATAATCATGGGATCGGTGGTTTGAAGAAGCTTTTCAGCCGCCGCGGCGCCCTCATTTTTAAGTCCGCTGCATACAGCCGTGAAAATATCCACTTCACTGCTTTGGGCTGTTTTCTTTACCGGCGCCGTATTATTGTATGCCGAAATAAAGTCCGCGGAATTTTTGTCTGTGCCGCTAAGCACGCGGAAAGCGCGCACCGCACCCGTCATTGATTCAACGTTTGGGTTCATGATCGGCAGGTCAAGCCCTTCCTCCAGCGCCATTGTGAGGAAGGTGGAATTTACAAGCTCGCGGTTCGGAAGTCCGAACGATATATTTGAAACGCCGAGGCAGGTTTTACAGCCCAGCTCGGTTTTTACTCTGTGAAGAGCCTCAAGGGTTTGACGGCACGCGTCCTGTTCGGCGGACACGGTAAGAGTAAGGCAGTCGATATAAACGTCGCCTCTGTCGATACCGAGAGCTTCGGCACGGCTGACGATTCGCTTTGCAATTTCAAATCTGCCTTCGGCGGTTTTTGGAATTCCGTTTTCATCAAGCGTAAGTCCCACGACCGACGCACCGTACTTTTTTACAAGCGGAAGCACCGAGGAAAGGCTTTTCTCCTCGCCGTTGACCGAATTTACAATCGGTTTTCCGTTGTAATAGCGGAGTCCCTGTTCAAGCACGTCGGGCTTGGTCGAGTCGATTTGAAGCGGAGCGTCGCAAACGCTCTGGATCGCCTTTACCGCCGCGGTCATCATCTTTTTTTCGTCTATTTCCGGATGACCGACGTTTACATCGAGGATCTCGGCGCCGCCGTTGACCTGCTGCAACGCCTGGGTGAGAATGTAATCTATATTATTGTCGGCAAGAGCCTGCTGAAACTGCTTTTTACCCGTCGGGTTAATGCGTTCGCCGATTATGCGCGGACCGTTTATTTCAACAGCGGTGCTTGAGCTGCACACGGTTGTGTCCGAGGTTTTAGGACAGGGCTGAAATTGTTTTCCGCTGAGTATCTTCTTGATTTCGGTTATATAATCAGGCGTTGTTCCGCAGCAGCCGCCCAAAATTTTTACGCCGTACTTTAAAAGTCCACCGACGCTTTCGGCAAACTGCTCAGGCATAATGCTGTATTCGTTGCTGTTGGGGTCGGGCAGTCCGGCATTAGCCTTCACGATGAGCGGAAGGTCGGTATAGCGCGTCATTTCCGCAACGATCGGTTCAAGCTCGTCGGGACCGAGCGAACAGTTTACGCCCACGGCGTCAACGCCCAGTCCGGTAAGGGTTACCGCCGCCGAGGCAGGCGAAACGCCCGTAAAGGTTCTGCCGTTTTTTTCAAAGGTCATGGTTGCGATCACGGGCTTGCAGCTGTTTTCCTTTGCCGCCAGCACAGCCGCCTTGAGCTCGTAGAGATCGGTCATTGTTTCAAAAACAATAAGGTCTGCGCCGTCTCCCGCCAGAATTTGCTCTTTAAAATAGTCGTAAGCTTCATCAAAGCTAAGCGAGCCGGCGGGCTCGAGCAGCATACCCACGGGGCCTATGTCAAGCGCGACAAGCGCGCCTGTTCCCTCTGCCGCTGCCTTTGCGTTCTTTATCGCCGCGCCCGCAATTTGCGAAACGGAATATCCGCTGTTTTCGAGCTTGTAGGAATTGGCGCCGAAGGTGTTTGAATAAATAATGTCCGCGCCGGCGTCAATGTATGCCCTGTGAAAGGACTGAATAAGCTCAGGCTCGGTAATGTTAAGAGTTTCGGGAGAATGCTCGAAGATAACTCCGCTTTTTTGTATCATTGTTCCCATAGCGCCGTCAAGAATTATAAAATCCTTGGTTTTCAGCAGTGTTTTAAAATCCACAATGTTCCCCCCTGCGTCTGTATTGACATTCGGCGCGCATATTGCAAACCGCGCAGCCGCGTTTTCTTTTTTCTATAGGGTTTTCCGACAGCCCGATTACCGCCGTAACCGATTTTGCCGGTATTAAAATATAGCTTTCGTTAGCGCTGAGCCCGATTTTGCGTCCGGCGTCAAGCTCGCCGAGAAAATATTTTTGCAGCGAAACCGGATAATCGCCGTAGCCCGGGCTGAACCTGAAGGTCATATACAGGCCGGGAAAAGCCTCGGCGATTTCCTGCTCTGCACTGTCGCAAACCTGCTCGATTGCAACGGTCGCGAAGCTGTCGAGCACAACGGCACGCGCAAGATTTGAAACCTGAGTAACGCGGATAAGCTTGTCCACATCCGCTCCGAGCGTGGCGCACAAAAGCACCGCCTTTTTGCACCCTTTAAGATGATTCTGTATATCTTTGCCAACCATAATATTTTCGCAAGGCAAATCAAC
>CADAYK010000078.1:0-6375 GCA_902792105.1 uncultured Ruminococcus sp. | reverse complement strand
TTTATTATGTGCTGTTCGCAGTCGTCCATAAGCGCCAGCATTTTTTCATCGGGCTCGGCATTTGCCCCGCCCAGATAACGCAGCGCTTCGCTGTGACTTAATTGTTTGATCGAAATCATAAAAGACTCGACACCGCCTCGGTGATTTTTCTTGCGATGTAGGGGTTGTTCATGGTGTAAAGATGTATTCCGTCAACGCCGCTCGAAATCAAATCGACGATTTGTTCAACCGCGTAGGCAATGCCGGCGTCGCGCAGCGCCTCGGGCTTGTTTTCATACTTTTGCATCATTTTGGAAAACTTTGCAGGCAGGCTTGCGCCGCACATCGATACCATGCGTTCGATCTGTTTTTTATTGGTAACAGGCATGATTCCCGCCTCGATCGGCACGTTTACGCCTGCGATTTTCGCTCTTTCAAGAAAGCTGTAGAAAACGCTGTTGTCAAAGAACAGCTGGGTTATTAGGTGAGTAGCGCCGGCGTCAACCTTTTTGCGCAGGTTCAAAATATCGGCAACCTCGTCCTCAGCCTCGATGTGAACCTCGGGATAGCAGGCTCCGCAAACGTCAAAGCTGCCCTTGGAATGAATGTATGACGTCAGGTCGCTCGCATAGCAAAAGTCCTTTTTCGGCTCAACACCCGGAACATGATCTCCGCGCAGCGCAAGAATGTTTTCGATTCCGTGCGCCTGAAAATCGCCGAGCATAAAGTCGATCATCTGTTTTGTGCTGTTGACGCAGGTAAGGTGCGCCATGCTCTCAACACCGTAGGTGTTTTTTATGCGCGAGGCAATTTCGCAGGTGCGGCTGTGACCGCCCGAGCCGCCCGCACCGTAGGTCACGCTGACAAAATCCGGCTTCAGTGCGCAGATTTCTTCAAGCTTTCCGTATACCGATTCGATCGGAGATTCCTTTTTGGGCGGAAAAACCTCAAAGGAAAAAACCGTTTTATCCTGATTAAAAAGTGAAGTCAGTTTCATTAACCCACCTCCGTTAGTATTAATATAATATTTAATTATAACATAAACCATGCCGGAATACAACTGCAAGTTTTTTTATAAATAGCATAAACGCACTTGAAAAATCGAACATTTGTTGCTATAATATAGTCACAACGTTTATTTAAGGCGGTGACAATATGCAAAAACAGTACATAGCAATAGATTTAAAGTCTTTTTACGCGTCGGTAGAGTGCGTTGAGCGCGGACTCGATCCGCTTGACGCCAATTTGGTTGTCGCCGACCTGAGCCGGACCGAAAAAACCATTTGTCTTGCGGTGTCACCGTCGCTCAAGCAATACGGGATCCCCGGCAGGGCAAGACTTTTTGAGGTTGTGCAAAAGGTGCGCGAAATCAACGCGGTGCGCAGAAGCAAGGCGCCGGGCGGAAAGCTTGTAGGCGCGTCTCACTTCAACTATTTTTTGAGCAGGAACCCCGATTTGGCGGTCGATTATATTGTAGCGAAGCCTCAGATGGCGCACTATATGAAGATAAGCACCGAAATTTACAAGATATATCTTAAATACATAGCGCCCGAGGACATTCACGTTTACTCGATCGACGAGGTTTTTATGGATGTGACCGATTATCTTCACACCTACAGGATGACAGCCGCCGAGCTTGCCGACACGATCATACGCGATGTGTTGTCGCAAACTGGAATCACCGCGACCGCGGGAGTAGGCACAAATCTGTATTTATGCAAAATCGCGATGGACATTGTGGCAAAGCACATTAAAGCCGACAAGGACGGCGTAAGGATAGCCGAGCTTAATGAGCAAAAATACCGCCAACAGCTTTGGCAGCACAAGCCTATTACAGATTTTTGGCGAATCGGCAAGGGAATATCAAAAAAGCTTGCGCAATACGGCATGTTCACAATGGGCGACGTTGCGAGGTGCTCGGTTTATAACGAGGATCTGCTTTACAAGCTGTTCGGTAAAAACGCCGAGCTGCTGATTGACCACGCCTGGGGTTGGGAGCCGTGCAGGATAAGCGATATAAAGGCGTACCGTCCCGAAAACACCTCGTTAAGCGTTGGGCAGGTGCTTTCAACTCCCTATGACTTTACAAAGGCAAGACTGATCGTGCAGGAGATGTCCGAGGGACTCGCGCTTGACCTGGTGCGCAAAGGACTTGTCACAAACCAAATGGTAATTACCGTAGGATATGACAGAAAAAGTCTCGGCGAGGGCTACAGCGGAAAAATTACGGATGACTATTACGGCAGACAGGTGCCTGCCCACGCGCACGGCACCGAAAACATCGACCGCTACACCTCGTCGTCAAAGGCGATCGTTGACGCTGTGCTTAGATTGTTTGACCGTGTGGTAAACCCCGGACTTCTTGTGCGCAGGATGTATGTAGTAGCAAACCATACGGCATATGAGGACGAAATAAAGGGCAGCGCCGAACAGCTCAGTTTGTTTTCAGCCGTAAAAAAGCCTGACGGCGACGCGCTGAAAAAAGAGCGTGATATTCAAAACACCGTGTTGAAGCTGCAGGAAAAATACGGCAAAAATGCCGTGCTGAAGGGCATGAACTTCAAGGAGGGCGCAACCGCGGTTGAGCGCAACGGTCAGATCGGAGGACACAGAGCATGACAGACGATTACAGCGATATTATCAACCTGCCGTACCGCAAATCAAAAAAGCATCCGCCAATGCCGGTTCACGACCGCGCAGCGCAGTTCGCGCCGTTTGCCGCGCTGACGGGTTACGACGAAGCGATTGACGAAACCGCACGGCTTACGGATAAAAAGCTGGAGCTGAGCGAGGAACAAATTCGCATGCTGAACGAAAAAATGCATTGGCTTGAAGAAAACCTCGGCAGCCGGCCTATGGTGACGGTTTACTTTTTTGTACCGGATTCTAAAAAAGCGGGCGGCAGCTACATGACCGTCCACGGAAATGTGCGGCGGATCGATCACACCGAACGCAAGCTGATTTTTACAGATGATTACAAAGTCAACATAGACGACATTTATACGCTGATATAACCTATGCTGTTATCAAATAAAACCCATTAACATCTGGTTTAAAGTATTTTAAAAAACCGCTGACAAAAAATCCGTCAGCGGTATTTTTATTCAATATCTTCGCCGCTGTCCCGTGGCGGCTCGTTTTGCTTTTCGGCGCGTTTTTTTGCCAGCTGTTGAAGGATCAGCGCAGCCGAAAGACCGGCAATAATTACCGAAAATCCTCCGATTATAATCGGTACAGCAGCGTCAAAATCCTGCTTCGGCGCATAATCGTTGTCAATTCCGTTTAAGGCAGGAGGCGTTTGCTGCGGATCGTTCCCGGGCAAAGACGGTTTTTCGGGCTTGTTTTGTTTCGGGTTTCCGGCAGCCGAAGTTTTTACCCTTTTATCCGCCTTGCGTGATGAACCGTTAGCGGTTCCGGAGTAGCCGGAAGCGTTTGTGAAGCTTGCCGTGCAGGAAAAATTTCCTCCGCTGTCCATAAATTCCGCGTCACCGTTCACACACTGCGAAATGCTGAAGTTCAGCGAAAAATCCGTGCGGCGTTGAGATTTGAAGCGGAGGGTAAACAGCTTATCGTTCACGGAAAGGCTTCTTCCGTTTTTACAGTAATACACAAGTTTTGTTCTTCCGTTTTCGCTGTGATGCGAAATTTTCCCGTCGCCGTATTTCTCTGCCTTAACAAACTCAACCTCTGTGTCGCTGCAGGCAATATCAAGCGTAAAGGCAAAAATTTTAACGCTGTTTTTTGAAACTATGTCAACCTGTGCCGTGCCCCTGCCCGAACAGCGCACATTATCCGCCGCAAGCGAGAAAACCTCCCGCCGTCACTTTACCCTGTGGATTCCCGAAAGGTCGGAAATCATAATGCAGCCCGTTGTGCAGGAACGTGCGCAGGCTCCAAAATCAGAGCAATCCGTGCATTTATCATAATCTATCACGGCACAGTTATCAACAACGGTAATTGCTCCGTTGGGGCAAACCTTGACGCACTTGCGGCAGCCTATGCAGCCGTTTTTGCAAACCTTACGGGTTTGCGCTCCCTTGTCCTTGTTTGAACAGGTAACCACAACGCGGTTGACGTCAGCTATAAGCGAAATAAGATGGTTGGGACATTTTTTGGTGCAGATCCCGCAGCCGATACATCTGCGTGTATTAACGTGCGCAATGCCGTTTTCAATACAAATCGCGTCTTGGGGACACACTTCGGCGCAGTCACCCAAGCCGAGGCAACCGTATGTGCAGCTTCCTTTTCCGCCGTACATCAGCTTTGCGGCAGCGCACGATTGCATACCGCTGTAATCGACCTTGTCCTCGGTAAAGTTGCAGTCGCCGGCGCAGTGAACGACCGCGACCTTCTCGACAACGTCCTCAAATTCAACGCCGAGCACCTCGCTCAGCTGACGCGCAACTCCGTCGGCGCCCGGAATACAAAGGTTGGCAGGTGTGTCCGGGTTTTCGCAAAGAGCCTTTGCGTAGCCGTCACAGCCGGCAAAGCCGCACGCGCCGCAGTTGGCTCCGGGAAGGCAGTCGCGGACAGCCGGAAAGCGTTCGTCCTCCTTGACCGCCATCACCTTTGACGCGACGACAAGCACCGCCGCGCATATAACGCCGATGATCACAACCGGGATCACGGCTGTAAGAATTGGTGTAATATCCATAGCTTTGCTCCTCCCTTACGCAAACAGATTTTCAACTACTCCGCCGAAGCCGAGGAAGGAAAGCGAGGTGATTGCCGCTGCCACAAGGGTTATTGGCAAGCCCCTGAAGCTTTTGGGAACGTCGCAGCCCTCGATGGTTGAGCGCACGCCCGAAAACATCACCATCGCAAGGAAAAATCCGAGTCCGCTTCCCAGTGAATTGACCATTGCCTCAAGGAAGGTGTAACCCTCGTCGATATTCAGAATGGTAACGCCGAGCACCGCGCAGTTTGTTGTGATAAGCGGAAGATACACGCCCAGGCTTTTGTGGAGCGAGGGTATATAGCGCTTGAGTACAATTTCAACAAGCTGAACCAGAGCCGCGATAACAAGAATAAATACAATGGTTTGCAGATAGCCGAGGTTGTTCGGGGTGAGCAAATAGGTTTGAATCGGCCATGTAGCGGCGGTTGCCATAAGCATTACAAATATTACCGCAAGGCTCATGCCCGTTGCCGAATCAAGCTTTTTTGAAACACCCAAAAACGGACAGATTCCCAAAAAGCGCGTCAGCACATAGTTGTTGATAAACACTGCCGAAAGCAGGATGATGATAAGCTTAGTCACTTACCGCCGCCTCCTTTCCGTCGCAGGAAAGCTTGCCGCAAACCGCCGCGGACGGACAGCCTGCACAGCCGAATTCTTCTTTCTTAGGCTTGTTCGACGAGAACTTGTTTACAAGCGCGATAAGACAGCCGAAAACAAAGAATCCGCCGGGAGCCATTGTCATTATGGAAATTTTATTTTCGGACAACAACGGGATGGGAACTCCCATAAACGAGCCGTTGCCGAAAACCTCGCGGATTGTAGCCATCATAACAAGCGCGAGCGTAAAGCCAGCGCCCATTCCTACAGCGTCAACTGCGGAATCAAACACTTTGTTTTTATTGGCGAACATTTCCGCTCTGCCCAAAATTATGCAGTTTACAACAATGAGCGGAAGATAAATTCCCAGTGAATCATCAAGCGCCGGAGCAAAAGCCTTTACCAGCATTTGAACCATAGTTACAAAGCCGGCAATAAGCACAATATAGCAGGGAATACGCACCTTGTCCGGGATAACCTTGCGCAACAGGGAAATAACAATGTTTGAGCAAATCAAAACAACCGTTGCGGCAACACCCATTCCCAAGGCGTTTATTACGCTGGTTGAGGTGGCAAGTGTGGGGCAGGTTCCGAGCACAAGCACGAGCACGGGATTTTCCTTGATCAAGCCCTTTGAAAAATTTTGCAGGGTGTTCATCACTTTGCCTCCTTTACACTGTCATAGGCTTCAAACGCCGCGGCTATCGCCTTTTTATATGCCTTTGACGAAATCGTCGCGCCTGTAACGGCGTCAACGCTGTCTAAATCATCAGCGGTTTTTCCCTCGTACTGTTTGCGGTACGGGCTTTCGTTATCAACAACCTTAGAGCCTATTCCGCTTGTTTCGCTGTGAATAAGAGTTTCGGTTTTTTCGATAGTGCCGTCGGATCTTATTCCGCAACTAAGAACTATTTCGCCGCCGTAGCCCTTGGTGCTGAGCATGAACACATAACCCGAGCCGTTACTGGCTTTGTAGGCTTCCGTCACGCCTTCGGGGAGGTCAACGCTGAGCTTTTCAAAACCGTCAGCCTCGCTGAGTACCTCGGATCTTGCCTGAGCGGCGGCTTCCTCCTCCGCCCTTGCGATTATCGGGGAGGTTATCATATTTATATACGCCA
>CADAYK010000077.1:495-8930 GCA_902792105.1 uncultured Ruminococcus sp. | reverse complement strand
CATCAAGAACGCGAAGTAAAAAACGCCTTCGGCGACCCCTCATCCGACCAATTTGCAAGCAAATTGCCCACCTTCTCCACGCAGGGAGAAGGCTTTTTTTACCTTAGCCGCAAATTCAACAGCATTAAAGCCGAAACAAATATCAGTGAGAGAACATAAAATACCAAACGTTGTTCCCATTGCCCTCACAGCTTCCGACAGATTATGTTTTCTCGCGAAATGCCAAACGTTACCAATAAGCAAAACATCAAGAACGCGAAGTAAAAAAACGGGAAATAAAATACTTGATGTTTGCGGCGGCGTGTGGTATAATTGAAAATGGAATTTTATGCGGAAACAGGTGTGCATATGACAAGGAGAAGAACAGTTATCAAGGTGGGAACCTCCACCCTTACATATGAAAACGGCAAAATCAACTACAGGCGGATCGAGCATCTTTGCAAGGTGCTCAGCGATCTGCACAACAGCGGCGAGGACGTGCTGCTTGTTTCGTCGGGAGCTGTCGGCGTAGGCATGGGAAAAATGGGACTTGCGCGCCGCCCTTCGGAAACAAAAAAGAAGCAGGCGCTGGCTGCCATAGGACAGTGCGAGCTGATGTTCATGTATGACAAGCTTTTCGGCGAGTACAACCACAATGTGGCTCAGGTTTTGCTGACCGCAGACACCGTTGAAACCACCCGCAAGCGCGAAAACGTTTATAACACCATTGATTCCCTGCTTGAAATGGACATCATACCCATAATCAACGAAAACGACACCGTTGCCACCGATGAGCTCGACGGCAACAACTTCGGCGACAACGATATGCTGTCGGCGATCGTGTCAAGGATCGTGGCGGCGGACAGGCTTATTATACTGACCGATATTGACGGTCTGTACGACTCAAATCCGCGCAATAATCCAAACGCTTCAAAAATTGAGGTCGTGGCAAAAATCACCAAGGATATTACCGAAATGGCGGCGGGCTCGGGCTCTAACCGCGGCACCGGCGGAATGATCACAAAGCTTTACGCGGCAGATTACGCCACAAAACGGGGTATCGAGGTTTATGTTATAAACGGCGAAAAGCCCGAGCTTTTGTACGACGTTTTCGACGGCGAAAACCCCGGAACGGTATTTTTGGCTCAGGAATAATATTTTAAGAGTTTAGTTAAACGCAAAAATAAACATAAAATTGAAAGAAGGGTATATTTTGACTACACTTGAAATCATGGGACAAAACGCAAAGGCGGCGTCAAGAGTTTTGATGACTGCCGGCGCAAAGAAAGACGACGCGCTTAACGCGATCGCTCAGGCGCTGATCCAAAACAGCGGCAAAATTATAAAGGCAAATGATATTGACATAGAAAACGGAAGAGCCGCAGGGCTTACCGAAAGCCTGATCGACAGACTAAAGCTTGATCAGGGCAGGATCGAGGGCATGGCAAAGGGCGTTGCCGAGGTTGCCGCCCAGCCCGATCCCGTGGGAAAGATCCTTGAGGGCAGAACCCTTAAAAACGGCTTGAAAATCGAAAAGATCACCGTGCCCATGGGCGTTATCGGAATTATCTTTGAGGCGCGTCCCAACGTTACCTCCGACGCTGCGGCGCTCTGCTTAAAGGCAGGCAGCGCGGTCATCCTCAGAGGCGGCAAGGAAGCGATCAATTCCAACACCGCCATTGCCGAGGTTATGCGCGAAGCGGTTGAGCAGTCCGGCCTTCCGCGCGACTGCGTACAGCTTATTACCGACACCTCGCGCCAAAGTGCCACAGAGCTTATGCAGCTCACCGATTACCTTGACGTGCTGATCCCGCGCGGCGGAGCAGGCCTTATCAAGAGCGTTGTCAACAACGCCAAGGTGCCCGTAATTGAAACAGGCGTGGGCAACTGCCACGTTTACGTTGATAAGTCAGCCGATTTGGAAATGGCTAAAAATATAGTTTACAACGCAAAAACCTCGCGTCCTTCGGTTTGCAACGCAATTGAAACCGTGCTGGTTCACAAGGATATTGCAAAAGAGGCTTTGCCGCTTATCAAGGCGGAGCTCGACAAAAAGAACGTTGAGATTCGCGGCTGCGAGCGCACCGCCGCAATTTTGGGCGATAGCGTGGTGCCTGCCTGCGAGGACGACTACGCAAGGGAATTTCTCGATTATATCCTTGCGGTCAAGGTCGTTGACAGCCTTGACGAGGCGATCGACCACCTTGCAAAGTACAGCACAGGCCACAGCGAAAGCATAGTAACAAGCGACTACGCCGCGGCTGAAAGGTTTACCTCCTGTGTTGATTCGTCGGCGGTTTATGTCAACGCCTCAACACGCTTTACCGACGGCGGAGAGTTCGGTCTCGGCGCCGAGATCGGAATTTCCACACAGAAGCTCCACGCGCGCGGTCCCATGGGACTTTCGTCGCTTACAAGCAGCAAGTATATTATTAAGGGCAACGGTCAGATCCGCTGATCACATTAAAAGATATGCCAGCGTGAAAAGCAGCGACGGGTCGCCCCGGTCGTCCGCGAGCAAAAGCAAAAGCATTAAAATCAGGCTTTTGTCCCTGTCGCGGAACAGCGTGTCGATAAGGTTCGGCGTTTTGACAGGCGGCTTCGGCTTTTCGGGCTGCGGCTCGGGCTTGGGCTCGGGATTTGGCTCGGGTTTCGGTTCGGGCTTTGGCTTTGGGCGCGGTTCGGGCTTAGGCTCAGGCCTGCGGTGAAGCTGACGCGCCCGCGCAAAGGCTTCTTCTTCAAAGCTCGGCATATTTTCCTCCTAACAATGGCTTGCGGTGAATTTTAATTTTTCACCGCGCGATCTATATAAACAAACCGCTGTCTTTTATCAGCGGGATCAGCCTGATCAGCTTAATTATTCGCCGTGCGCTGTCAAGCCTGCGCGCTTTCTCGCCGCTTAAAAACGGCTTTAGCGCGTTTAGCAAGGCGTCGGTTTCGCTGTCGGTCGACGCGGCGCTCATTACCGGCGCAAGCGTGCTCATTACGCCTGTCAAGTCCGTGCCCGCAGCAATTGCCGGTTTGGGCTTTGGCGCGGGCGGAGCGTTAGTGTTCAGCCCAAGCTGCCCTGCAAGACTTTGCACCTGCTTAAGCGCCTCGGGATCGCTCAGTATTTTGTTGATTTGATCCTGCATATCGGGCATCCTTTTTCACCTCGCGTGGTTATTTTTCGCCGCCGAGCATCTTCATAAGCGCCTGAGCCTGCGGGCTTTGCAAAAGCTTTTTTGTTTGCTCGGGGTCGCTTAAAACACGGCGTGCTTCCTGTGCCCGCGGATTTTGGCTGTTTTTAAGAACAGCGCCGATATCGCCGTTTTTCGCGGCGTCGGAAAGCTCTTCGGGCGAAGTGCCCAATTGCTGTGAAAGACGGGAAATAAGCCCGTTGATATTTTCAGACATAAAACCACCTCGCAATATACTATGCCGGAATTTTAAATTTATCACGGAGTTTTTATGAGAATTTTAGTTTTATCCGATATACACGGCGATTTGCGCTCGGCGCTGTTTGCCGTAAACGCCCAGCCCCAAGCCGAGGTTATCGTTTTTTGCGGCGACGGCGCAGAGCAGTTTGAGTACCTTAAAAAGACAAATCCCGGCAAAACCTTTATCGGTGTGCGCGGCAACTGCGACTGGTCAAGCGACCTGCCCGTTACCGTTTCGGCTACTGTCGGCGGCAAAAAGCTGTTTGTCACCCACGGCCATATGTATCAGGCAAAGTTTACAACATATAACATGGTTTGCGCGGCAAGGGAGGAAAAGGCTGATATTTTGCTGTTCGGCCACACCCACTGCGCCCTGAACGAATATGACGAGGGTTTATACATTATGAATCCCGGCAGCTGCAACGGCTACGGCGCAAGCTACGGATACATCGACATCACCGAAAAGGGAGATATCGTTACAAATATCGTAAGGATAGACACAAGATGAATTTTGACGGCTTTGACATTGACCGAAAAACGCGCGGAATTCTTGACTCGCTCGACAGCGGAGGAAGAATGCCCCACGCGGTAATAATCGAAAGCCGCGACAGCGAAGCGGCTCAAAGCCTTGCGCTGCTGCTGACGATGTACGCGGTGTGCGAAAGCGGCGGCAACCGTCCGTGCGGAGCGTGCCCCGGCTGCGTCAGGGCAAAAAACAGGGCTCACGCCGACATTTTTTACCCCGAAACAAAAAACAAAAGCAAAACCTACGACGCCGAAAGTATGCGGAATTTAATAAAGGACGCCTACATCAAGCCCAACGAGGCTGCGGCAAAGGTTTATGTTTTTGACAAGGCTGACACACGTTTGAGCACGATCAGCCAAAACACCTTTTTAAAGCTTTTTGAGGAACCGCCGCAAAACGTTTACTTCATTTTGCTGTGCGAAAACGCTCAAAGGCTGCTTGTCACGATACGCTCGCGCTGTACGGTCATCAAGCTCGGCGGCGAGGCAAGCGTTGACGAAAAAGCGGCTGCCGCGGCGGCAAAAATAGCCGAAGGCATAACCGCGGCGCGTGAATACGAGCTTTTGCTCGCGCTGAGAGCCCTTGAGGACAAACAGCTGCGTGACGACATTTTAACCGCGCTGAAACAGATTTTCCGCGACGCGCTGGTGCTGCTGTCGGGCGGACAGGTCAGGGGCGACAGCGGTCTTGCCAAAAATCTGGCGGCACGCTTCACCAAATTTAAACTGATAGAAATGATTGAGCTGTGCGACAGCTCGGCTTTACAAATAAAACAGAACGTTAACATCAATCTCCTCACAACAAGGCTGTGCGGAGAGTTCAGGAGGATATCATGGCAGAGGTAATAGGAGTAAGATTCAAGGAGGTCGGCAAGGTTTATTACTTTGACCCTCTTGACAACAAGCTGAATGCCGGCGACATGGTAATTGTTGAAACCGCGCGCGGACTTGAATGCGGCGAGGTTGCCGCTTCCAACAGGGAAGTGGACGACGAAAAAATCAAGCAGCCGCTAAAACCGGTTATCCGTATCGCCACCGAAAAGGATCTTAACCACCTTGGGGAAAACAAGCTTCGCGAAAAGGAAGCGTATAAAATCTGCGAGCAGAAAATCGCGGCGCACAAGCTCGGAATGAAGCTCGTCAACGTTGAATACACCTTTGACAACAGCAAGATCATCTTTTATTTTACCGCCGACGGCAGGGTTGACTTCCGCGCGCTGGTAAAGGATCTGGCTTCGGTTTTCCGCACGCGAATCGAGCTAAGGCAAATCGGCGTGCGCGACGAAGCAAAAATGGTTGGCGGACTGGGAATCTGCGGCAGACCGTTTTGCTGCAACCGCTTTATGGGCGAGTTCCAGCCCGTGTCGATCAAAATGGCAAAGGAACAGGGGCTTTCGCTTTCTCCGGTCAAAATTTCGGGAACCTGCGGCAGGCTTATGTGCTGTCTTAAATACGAACAGGAGGCTTACACCGACCTTTTAAAGCATACTCCCAAGGTCGGCGCGATCGTTAAAACTCCCGAGGGCAAGGGGCTTGTGGTTGAAAACAACCTTATTGCCAGAACCCTAAAGGTCAAGCTTGACAACGCCCCCGAGGACGTCGCTCCCAAAACCTTCACCGTAAAGGAATGCAAGCTTATAAAGGACGGCTACATCAAGGTCAACCGCAAGGAGATCGAAGAGCTTAAGAGCATTGAGTAAGCTTGAAGAGCATAAATTATAAAATTTTTAAAAACCACTTGAATTTTTTAAAATATATGTTAAAATATAAGTGAAATCTTTTAAGGAGGTCAGATTTATGGCATATGTAATTAATGACGAATGCATCATGTGCGGTGCTTGCGCTGACGAGTGTCCCTGCTCTGCTATTTCAGAGGGCGACGGCAAGTATGTTATCGACGCTGACGCTTGCGTTGACTGCGGCTCATGTGCTGATGTTTGTCCTGTAGGTGCTCCTCAGGCTGAATAATCAAAATCAAGAACGGCGGCAGGGGTTTTCCTTGCCGCCTTTATTGCTCTCGGGTTGCTTTATGCTAACCGTTGCGAAGAACCGCGGTCTTGATAATGCCGCGGTTTTATTGTATAATACTAATACCTAATAAAAAGTAGCCAATCTTCCTTGCAAGGCGCCAGCCTTGCCGCGTCCTCCGCCTTGTCTTGCGAAAAATATCCTCGCAAAATATAAGTCTACTTTCTATCAGGAATTAGTATAATAAATGCAAAACATTGAAAGGATAAATAAGATGCAGGATATTCACCGCGAGCCGCTGGGCGGCGGCTTTGAAATTTATGTTTCAAAAAGCTATCATTTTTCCACCGACACTATCCTGCTTGCCGACTTTGCCAACCGCAGGGGAGGCAGGCTGCGCGTTGACCTCGGCTCGGGCTGCGGAACAATAGCGCTTTTGTGGCTTAAAAACAACAAAAATATTAAGGTTGACGCGGTAGAGATCCAAAGCGGCGCCTGCGAGCTTATCAAAAAAAGCGTAGAGTTTAACCATGTTGAGCAAGATCTTAACGTGATAAACGCCGATTTAAAGGACCTTAAGGGCAGGCTTGAATTCGGAAAATACGACCTTGTCGCCTGCAATCCGCCCTACAAGCTCAGCGGAACGGGCGTGCCGAATCCCGCTGACAAAAAGCTGATCGCAAGGCACGAAACAGACTGCACACTCGACGATGTTTGTCTTGCCGCGTCGCGCCTTTTGCAGTTCGGCGGCAGGTTTTGCCTGTGCCAGCGTCCCGAAAGGCTTGCCGACGTGTTTGAAAGTATGCGCCGTTTTGACCTTGAACCCAAAGCTCTGCGGCTTGTGCAGCAGCGGCAGTCAAAGCCGCCCAAGCTGTTTTTGATCGAGGGCAGAAGGGGAGGAAGGCGCGGCTTTATGGAAACGCTTCCCACGCTGTTTATCGAAAACGCGGACGGCGGTTTTTCGGACGAGATGATGGAAATTTACGGAAATTACAAAAACGCGGAGGTGTAAAATGAGCGGAATTTTATATGTTACGGGCACGCCGATAGGCAACCTGTCCGATTTGTCGCCGAGGGCGGCGCAAACGCTCGGCGAGGTCGATTTTATCGCCGCCGAGGACACGCGCGTCACCGTTAAGCTGCTCAATCACCTCGGCATAAAAAAGCCGATGATAAGCTATTTTGAGCACAACAAGCGCGAGCGCGGCGAAATCATCTGCGACCGAATCCGGCAGGGCGAAAGCTGCGCGATCGTGACCGACGCCGGAATGCCGTGCATATCCGATCCGGGCGAGGATCTAATAAAGCTGTGCGAGGAACGCGGGATCAAAACCGTGGTTATCCCGGGACCGAGCGCGGTGATCGCGGCCTTGGCGGTGTCGGGACTCAGCACCGGGCGCTTTACCTTTGAGGGCTTTTTAAGCGTTAATAAAAAAAGCCGCGGCGAACACCTTAAAAGCCTTGAAAACGAACGCCGCACCATGGTTTTTTACGAGGCTCCGCACAAGCTTCCCGCAACGCTCAGGGACTTTTACGCGTTCTTCGGCGAACGAAAGCTGACCATTGTGCGCGAGATCACCAAGCTTCACGAGGAAGTGATCCGCACCACGACCTCTTACGCCGCCGAAAACCTGTCAGACGGCAGTGTGCGCGGCGAAATCGTGCTTGTGCTCGAGGGCAAAAGCGCCGACGAAGCGGAAAGATCCTACACTCTTGACGAGGCTGTAAAGCTTGCAAGGGCGCTTGTCAGGGACGGCGCAAAGGCTACCGACGCGGCAAAGCAGGCGGCGGCTGAAACAGGCTTTAAGAAAAACGAAATCTACAGGGAGCTGATTTGATGACCTATGAAGAAGCGCTCGAAAAAATACATTCACTGCTAAGCTTCGGTTCGCGCCCGGGGCTTGACCGCATGCGCACGCTGCTCAAACGTCTCGGCGATCCCCAGGACAAACTGAGGTTTATCCACGTTGCCGGCACAAACGGCAAGGGCTCGGTGTGCGCGGTGCTGTCGTCGGTGCTTGTGGCGGCAGGCTACAAAACCGGGCTGTTTATTTCGCCCTACATCACCGATTTTCGCGAACGAATACAAATCAATAATCAAATGATAAGCCGTGAAGCCCTTGCGAAAGCGGTTGAGGAAACCTATCCCGTGCTTATGAAGCTGCGCGGCGAGGGCGTTATTATAACCGAGTTTGAGTATGTTAACGCGCTTGAGTTTTACATCCACGCCGCGGAAAACTGCGACGTTGTGGTGCTCGAAACCGGAATGGGCGGACTGCTTGACTGCACCAACGTGATCAAGCCGCCGCTGTGCTCGGTTATCACGACCATCGGGCTCGACCACACCGCCGTGCTCGGCAGTACTATCGAAGAAATAGCGGAGCAAAAGGCAGGTATCATCAAGCCCGGCTCGGTCGCCGTGACCTCGGCTCAGGACAGCCGCGCGCTTGCGGTAATCGCACAGGCGGCAAAAAACGCCGCGGTTCCTCTGATAGAAAGCGGCAGCGTAAAAACCCGCGTGCTCAGCCAAGACCTCGGCGGCAG
>CADAYK010000077.1:0-437 GCA_902792105.1 uncultured Ruminococcus sp. | reverse complement strand
TTTTAGAGCTGACCGACGCCGATATTAAAAACGGAGTTTTCGCCGCTCAAAACCCTGCAAGGCTCGAGCTTTTGTGCCGCGAGCCCGTTGTGCTGCTCGACGGCGCTCACAACCCCAACGGTGCCGGGGCTTTAAAGGCGGCGGCAGAGCAGTTTTTGGGCGGCAAAAAAATCTACTGCGTAATGGGAATGCTCGCCGACAAGGACTGCGGCTCCGCGATCTCGCTGCTTGCGCCCTTGTTCGAAGCGGTGTACACGGTAAACGTAAGCAACCCCAGAACACTCGGGGCAGAGGAGCTTGCCGCAAAATTCAAGCCGTACTGCCAAAACGTCACTGTGTGCGCCTGTGCGGAAAACGCCTTTGACCTCGCGCTTGAAAACGCGCGGCAAAACGGCGGCGCGGTGCTCGTCTGCGGTTCGCTGTACCTCGCCGGCGAA
>CADAYK010000076.1 GCA_902792105.1 uncultured Ruminococcus sp. | reverse complement strand
ATATCCGGTTCGCCGTCAGTTACGCGCCGTTTTATTTGATCGTAAATGTACGCGGTTTTGCCGCTGCCGCTTTTGCCTAATATGAATCTGAGCAAAATATCGCCTCCTCTTTGCAGCACTTTTTCGAACTATTACCAGTTTCCTGCGTTTATTATATCATAAGCACAGGGTGCTTATGATATAATCAGCCATCGCTCTTGCCGCAAAGCGGCAAATCGAGCGGGCAATAAAAATATATATAATAAACGCAAAACATAACGCTGATTTATTCAGCAATCTTTTCCTGCGTTTATTATATCACAAAAGGGTGTACCATAAAAAGGACTTCCTGCGTTTATTATATCACAAAAGGGTGTACCATAAAAAGGACTTAGGAGAAAAACGAGCGGATTTTTTCAAAAATTTCTACGATTTTAAATTTATACTCCGTGTGTTCTTCGCGCACAACCCCGTATTCGTTTTCGTCAAGAGCTTTTCGGGCGCGGCTGTCGGTTTCGTGTTCGGGCGCGACGCACAGCGACGGATACATTACGCACCACCAGTTGTGTCCCCTGCCGCTGCCGATCGTAATGCGCAGCGCGTCGTACATTCCCGACGGAAGAGTGTAGTTTTTGTAGCGTCGCGTGGTGAAGTACATTTTTGTGACCTTGGCGGTCACGGTGTAGGTGCTTCCGTTGTCGAGAACCTCGCGGTAGGCGGTGTTCGCGATAGCTTGCAGGTTATCTCGAACAAGCTTTTCAGCCTGATATTTGTTTTCGGCGGACTCAAAAAGCTTTTTTGTGGTTTCAAGAACGCGGTCGCGAACCTTGAGCTTTAGCTCCTGATCGGCAGGGCTGTCGGAATCGGCGAGGATGTGCAGCCTGAAAACATCGCGGTACAGCCCCGAGCAGTTTGCCTGAAACGGAACCACCGAATAAATCACCGAAAGCGCGAACGCAACGCACGCCGCCTTGATAAGCCATTTTACACGCATAAATAAAACCTGCCTTTCACCTTAATGATTGGCAGGTTTCGCTGTTTTATTCAATTTTCTTTAAAAGAATTAAGAAGCATGGCGCAGTCAAGTGTGGCTGCAAGCTTTTCGGCGTTCTTTGCTATGTTTGCTTCGCTGTCGGCGTAATCAAGGCCGTCCGCGACATAGGCTTTGTGGCTTGAATCGGTTTCATCGTAGTGGATGACCTTTCCGCTGTATTTGTTGCCGAACTTGTCGATCTCGTACTTGTCCTGTTCGATCTGGGCGTTTACGGAATTCATAAAATCAGACATTACATCCTCCGCCTTGCCGTCGAATTCATCGGTAAAGTCCTTGTATTCCTCGGTTTCGGTCAGTTTTTCCCTGATGTAATCGTACGCGGTCTCGGTTTCCTTCTCGATCGTGTTAAGAGCGTCGGTGGTAAACTGGCTGCCGTGCTTGCGGCTGTCGTATTCCTTTATACATGTCTGGGCGGTCATAAAACGGTCGGAAACCCCGGTGTCGTAAATCAGCTTGGCAACATCCGAAGCCGCCCCGGAATAATCCTTGTAAAGGTCGCTGAGCTTTTCGGTGAGTTCTTCGGGCTCGTAATCCTCGGTGAAATGCGTCAGCTCCTCTTTAAAATCCTTGGCATAGCCGTAGGCGTCCGAACCCGTGTCCACAATGTCATCCTTGCTGTAGCTGTTCTTGAATTCGTCCCTGATTTTCAACACTTCGGTAAAGCCGCGGACAGCGTCGGCACGATCTGAGTTTATGTCTGAGATCTTGTTAAGTCCGCTTTCGTATTTTCCTTCCAAAATAGCCGCTTCCGCCTTTGCGAGCTTGAACCAGTCCGAGTTTTCGACAAGAAGGTACAAGCCTAAGCCGGCGGTCAGCACCAGTATTACCGCGACAAGAACAACGATAAGCTTGCCCAGTCCTCTGCGTGAACCGCTGCCCTTGTCACGGGATCGCTCAGATGAAGAAATCTGTCCGTAGCCCGTATCCGCGCCGCCGTTATATGAGCCGTAGCCTCCGCGGTTGTCAGCTCTGCCGTAGCCCGAGCCCGACGCGCCGTCAAATGAGCCGTAGCCGCCGCGGTTGTCAACTCTGCCGTAACCCGAACCCGACGCGCCGTCAAATGAGCCGAAGCCTCCGCGGTTGTCAGCTCTTCCGTAGCCCGAGCCCGACGCGCCGTCAAACGCACCGAAACCGCCTTGATTTTCAGCTCTGCCGTAGCCCGAGCCCGACACGCCGTCAAAAGCGCCGTAGCCGCCACGGTTGTCAACCCTGCCATAGCCGGAGCCTGATGATCTGCCTTTGTTTGCGCTTACGGTCGAGTTGTCATACCCCTCGTCGGTAACGCCTTCGTTTGCTCTTACGATCTCATTGTAATAGCCCTCGTCTGTAACGCCGTCGTTTGCTCCTAAGCTCTTTCTGCCGTAACCTCCAACTGTCTTTTCCTCGCTTGGGTCAAAGCTCCTGACGCCGTAACCTCCTACGGTCTTTTCCTCGCTTGGGTCAAAGCTCCTGACGCCGTAACCTCCAACTGTCTTTTCCTCGCTTAAATCTGTGTTGATTACGGGTTTGGACTTTCCCGCCGGAGTTCCGCAAACGGGACAAAAACGGTCGTCCGCCGTAAGAATTCTGCCGCATTGCTCACAGTACATAAATAATCCCCTTTTCAGCAAAATAATCTTTCGTGTTTCGCAGAGCCAAACACTTTTTCTCAGACATTTGTTCCGTAATTATTTTATCATTAATTGTAAAAAAAGTAAATAGTAAACATAGGCAACTGCTTTTACGCTTTACAGCTTTAAAGTTTTACAATTTAAAGCGTAGCAATTTAAACCAAAAAAGCAGCCGTTCTTTGTGTAGCCTGCACAAATATAATCTGTTTGTTTTGTATTTACTTGACAAACAATCGAAAAAGTGCGATAGTATATATAAAATCGACGTCCTGAAATGATATTTTCGGGGCGTTTTGTACGGAGGAAAAGATATGCCAATTACAGAACTGCTCACCAGAAACGCGACCTACTTTAAGGACGACATCGCGCTGGTTGAGATCAACCCCGAGGTAAAAAGTATTCCGCACATTACCTGGCGCGAATACTCGCTGATTGAGTCAAACCGCGGAGGCGCGTTCCGCAAACAGCTGACCTGGGGAGAATTTGAGGTTAAGGCAAACCGTTTTGCCAACCTTTTGCTTACACGCGGAGTAAAAAAAGGCGACAAGGTGGCTATTTTGCTTATGAACTGCCTTGACTGGCTGCCGATTTACTTCGGTATTTTAAAGGCAGGCGCGGTCGCCGTTCCGCTTAATTTCAGGTACACCGCCGAGGAAATCGCCTACTGCCTTGACAAGTCCGATTCCGACGCGCTGGTTTTCGGCCCCGAGTTCACGGGCAGAGTGGAAAATATTCTGAATAAAATTCCCAAGATCAAAAACATCTTCTATGTCGGCGACGACTGCCCGAGCTTTGCCGACAGTTATGAAAAGCTGATAAAATACTGTTCGTCGCAGGCTCCGAGCGTTTATATCACCGACGACGACAACGGCGCGATTTACTTTTCATCGGGCACAACCGGTTTTCCGAAGGCTATTTTGCACGCCCACCGCGCGCTGATGCACTCGGCAAAGGTCGAGCAGGCGCACCACGGCCAGACAAAGGACGACGTTTTCCTTTGTATTCCTCCGCTGTACCACACCGGCGCCAAGATGCACTGGTTCGGCAGCCTTTATTCGGGCGGCAAGGCGGTTATACTCAGAGGTGTAAGCCCCGAGTGGATAATCCGCACCGTAAGCGAGGAGCGCTGCACTATCGTTTGGCTGCTTGTTCCGTGGGCGCAGGATATTCTGGACGCGATCGAAAGCGGAAAAATCAAGCTTGCGGACTATCGCCTTGACCAGTGGAGGCTTATGCACATAGGCGCGCAGCCTGTTCCGCCCACACTGATCAAGCGCTGGAAAAGCGTGTTCCCGCACCACGATTATGACACAAACTACGGACTCAGCGAAAGCATAGGCCCCGGCTGTGTCCACCTCGGAGTAGAGAACACCTCAAAGGTAGGCGCTATCGGCATTGCCGGCTTTGGCTGGGAGGTCAGGATCGTTGACGAAAACCGCAATGAAGTAAGCCACGGCGTGGGCGAGCTTGCGGTCAAAGGCCCCGGCGTTATGCGCTGCTATTACAAGGACGCCCAGGCTACCGACGAGGTGCTTGACAACGACGGCTGGCTTTACACCGGCGACATGGCGGAACGCGACGCCGACGGCTTTATTTACCTTGTAGACCGCAAAAAGGACGTTATTATCTCGGGCGGCGAAAACATTTATCCCGTTCAAATCGAGGATTTTCTGCGTTCCAACGACGCGATAAAGGACGTTGCGGTTATCGGACTTCCCGATCAGCGTCTCGGCGAAATTGCCGCCGCCGTTATTGAGGTCAAGCCCGACCGCACTTTAAGCGAGGATGAGGTCAACGCGTTTTGCATGGAGCTTCCGAGGTACAAGCGCCCGAGGAAGATCATCTTCGCCGATGTTCCGCGCAATCCCACAGGCAAAATCGAAAAGCCCGTGCTTCGTAAAATCTACTGCGGCGAAAGTGTTGTAGCGCAGCAGAATGAAATAGATTTTAAAAAAATTGGAAACTGAGTTAAAATAATCAAGTTTTCATAAAAAATTGGGGGTTCAAAAACATGGTAATCAAAATTGTTATGTTGGTGCTGTTTTTCGGCGTAATGATAGGCGTAGGAATCTATTGCCGCCGCAACGCCACCGACGTAAACGGCTTTGTTCTCGGCGGAAGAAGCGTAGGCCCGTGGCTTACGGCGTTCGCTTACGGAACATCGTATTTTTCGGCGGTAATTTTCATAGGTTATGCCGGCCAGTTCGGCTGGAAGTACGGCATCGCCTCAACCTGGATAGGCTTGGGCAACGCGATCGTCGGCTCGTTTTTGGCTTGGGCTATACTCGGCAGACGCACGCGAATTATGACTCAACACCTTAATTCCGCAACAATGCCCGAATTTTTCGGCAAGCGCTTTGACAGCAAGGGACTGAAAATAGGCTCGTCGATCATCGTTTTCATCTTCCTTATTCCCTACACCGCGTCGCTTTACAACGGACTTTCGCGTCTGTTTGAAATGGCGTTCCACATTCCCTACATTTGGTGTATTGTGGCAATGAGTGTGCTGACGGGAATTTACGTTATCGCAGGCGGATATATGGCAACCGCGATCAACGACTTTATTCAGGGCATTATTATGATTATCGGCATTATTGCCGTTATTGCGGCAGTGCTTATAAACAACGGCGGATTTATGGAGGCGCTCAACGGTCTTGCCAAGGTGACCGACGAGTCCGTTACCACCGCGCCGGGCGTGTTCAACTCGTTCTTCGGGCCCGATCCGCTGGGGCTGTTCGGAGTAATAATACTTACCTCGCTGGGAACCTGGGGACTTCCTCAGATGGTTCAGAAGTTCTACGCCATCAAGCACGAAAGAGATATCAAAAAGGGCATGGTCATCTCTACCCTGTTCGCTATTATCGTTGCAGGCGGATGCTACTTCCTCGGCGGCTTCGGCAGACTTTACAACGTTGACGTTGCCAAGGACGGCTTTGACGCGATCATTCCGCAGATGCTTTCGAGCCTGCCCGAGATTTTGATCGCAATCGTTGTGATCCTTGTGCTTTCGGCTTCTATGTCGACACTGTCCTCGCTGGTAATCGCTTCTTCTTCTACCCTGACTATCGACCTGCTCAAGGGCAACATCATTAAGAAGATGGACGATAAAAAGCAGGTTCTCGTTATCAGGATCTTCGTTGTTGTATTCATCGCTATTTCCGCGTTCATCGCTATTTATCAAACCCAGAGCAAGAACGAAAGCGTTAAGTTTATTGCTCAGCTTATGGGTATTTCGTGGGGCGCGCTCGCCGGAGCATTCCTTGCGCCGTTCCTCTATGGTCTGTACTGGAAAAAGACCACAAAGCTCGCCTGCTGGGTAAGCTTCATTTTCGGCACCGGAATCATGCTGCTCAACCTCTTTGCAAAGGGCATCTTCCCCGAGTTTTTGCAGTCGCCGATCAACTGCGGCGCGTTTGCAATGATCGCAGGCCTGATTATCGTTCCGGTTGTAAGCCTGATTTCGCCCAAGCCCGATAAGCAAACCGTTGAGGAATCGTTCTCCTGCTATAACAAAAAGGTTTTGGTTAAGCAGACGACCGCTCTTGACGAGGACGAAGAATAATCCGTATAAAATAAAGACAACACCGTACAATTATGGCGTGCGGTATTGCATGAAATCATCTGTTTGGGAGGCGTCAACCGCCTCCCTTTTTTTATGCGGATCAGTATAATACTAATACCTAATAAAAAGTAGACAATCGTCCTTGCAAGGCGCCAGCCTTGCCGCGTCCTCCGCCTTGTCTTGCGAAAAATATCCTCGCAAAATATAAGTCTACTTTCTATCAGGAATTAGTATAAAGCACATTTTTTCATAATATATCTGATTATTTTAAGAAAGAGTCAAAAATATATTGAAATGCTTAAAAATTTGTGGTAAAATCAAATTTAATGTGTTTATAAATTATTAAAGGGAGAAAGATCATGGAAAAGCGAAATTCTTTTTCCGGTTCGATCGGTTTTGTGCTTGCCGCGGCAGGCTCGGCGGTCGGACTGGGAAATATTTGGCGGTTTCCCTACCTTGCGGCTAAGGACGGCGGCGGACTGTTTTTGGTGGTATACCTAATACTGGCGCTTACCTTCGGCTTTACGCTGCTTGTTACGGAAATTGCTATCGGCAGAAAAACAAAGCAGGGCTGTTTGACAGCCTACGGAAAAATCAACAAAAAGTGGTCGTTCCTCGGCCCCATCGCCACAGTGGTTCCGTTTATAATTTTGCCCTACTACTGCACGATCGGCGGCTGGGTGCTTAAATACTTCTTTGTGTTTATCACCGGTCAGTCAACAAGCTCGGCAGGGGATTCTTACTTTACCGACTTCCTCGGCAACCCCACCGAGATGATTATTTTTAACGTTATTTTCCTTTTGGCGACCTGCGCGGTTGTATTCCGCGGCGTCAACAAGGGAATCGAATCGCTGTCAAAGGTACTTATGCCTATTCTTCTGTTCCTGATTGTCGGCATCTCAATTTACTCGCTCACGATCAACTCAAAAGACAGAAGCGGTATTGACGGCTTTTTGTACTACGTTGTTCCAAATGTGAGCGGTAAAAGCGCGGGCGACATTTTCTCGGTCGTTATGGACGCAATGGGACAGCTGTTCTACAGTATCAGCGTGGCTATGGGCATTATGGTAACCTACGGCTCTTACTTTAAGGACAAGGACAACATGATGCGCTCGGTCAACCAGATCGAGATTTTTGACACCGTTGTTGCTTTCCTCGCCGGCGTTATGATCATTCCGGCGGTGTTCGTTTTCCTCGGCCCCGAAGGCATGGCAGGCGGCCCCGGACTTATGTTTGTTGCAATGCCGAAGATTTTCTCGAGCATGGGAATAGCCGGCACGATCATCGGCTGCGTGTTCTTCCTGATGGTGCTTTTTGCGGCCCTGACAAGCTCGGTTTCGATCCTCGAGGCTATTGTTTCGTCGCTGATCGACAAAACAGGCACAACAAGAAAAAAAGCCACGATTTATGAAGGCGCGATCGCCATGGCTATCGGCATTTTGATTTGCCTCGGCTTCAATATCCTGGGCTTTATCAAGCTCGATCTGCCCGGCAACGAGGGCGCCGAGCTGCTGACGATCTTCGATTATCTCAGCAACAACATCCTTATGCCTATAGTGGCAATACTCACCTGCATACTCATAGGCTGGATCGCCAAGCCGAAAACGGTTATTGACGAGGCAACCAAAAACGGCGAACGCTTCGGGCGGAAATACCTGTATATCGGTATGGTAAAGGTAGTCGCGCCGGCGCTTCTCATTACGCTGCTGCTTGGCTCGCTCGGAATCATTAAATTATAATATTGTACGCAAAAAGCGGCAGGCTGTTTACTTTTGAGCCTGCCGCTTTATTTTTCCGGATATTGCGCTAATCGTATTCTTAGCACCCAAAGCGCACAGCAATTCATCGCATGATTGGTAACGGTCTTCCGGAGAAGGCATAGTGCATTTTTTTATAATTCTAATTAATCTTTCCGGTATAGCAGGATTCCGGTATAGAACAGTATACATATCACAGTTCGGTTCTCCGGGATTATGGCCTGTAGCGATAAAATACAGAGTAGCTCCCAGCCCGTAAATATCTGTACGAATATCTGCCGAATTTTCATCGCTGTATTGTTCCGGAGCAGTACACCCTTTAGCGCCTTTAAATTTGAAATCACAGGTTTTAACAGTATACCGGAGCTTTCTTGTTGATATTACTGTTCCAAAATTGATAAGGAGCATCAAATTACCGTCAGGCTTTAAAATAACATTATCGGGATTCATGTCCCTAAAAATAAGCGACGGCACTTTTGAGTGAAGATACCCTAACAAATTGCAAAGCTGTATTGCCCATTCAACGACGTAATTTACGCTCTGCGCTCCGGATTCTTCTACAATCTTACTCAGCGGAGTTCCTTCCCAATATTCTTCAATAGAATATAAACTGTCATCATTTATGATTATATCAATCAATTTCGGAACAATATTCGGATGATTAATGTATTTTATTGTGCTCAAATAGTAACCAATACTCTTTCTTTGCAGTTCGCAGTTTTTATCCACTAAAAACTCATGAATAATATATAATTTGTTTCCGGCTTCATCATATGCCAAATAACAGGGTTGCCGCCCCTTTGAATTGATTGTTCTCAGGATACGGTATTTATTTTCAATAACACTGCCGACTTCTAACATATAGCTAAACTCCCTTATTTAAAACACACCGGGAATACCTGAGAACAGATTTATAATCCGGTTCATTATTTCTTACTTCCCTCCAGCGCGGCGCGTTCGGCGGACAGCTCGTCATAAAGCTCGAACGCCGTGAAGCCGAGGTTTGCTTCGGTTTGAACAGCCTTTAGCGCCACGGGAGTTTTTTGCCGCTTAAGCTGATTCAGAAAGATGTTGAGCATAGCGCCGTAAAAGTCCGAAAGATAGAGCATTTCGCCGTCAAAATCCGAGCCGGGCTTTTTGGTTTGGTCGCTGTCAAGCCCCAAAACAGTGCCGAGCTTTAGTCCGAAGTCGCTCTTTTCCACGGTTTGCGAGGCAATGTTGAGCTTGTGGCAGAGTACTTTAATTTTTACAGCCTTGTTTTTTTCGATATTAAACAAAAGAACCTTTGTCATAAACTCCTCCAAAAAGTTTAGGGAGACCGTGAAGCCTCCCTGAATTTTTATTGATTAACCATTTCGTCATAAACCTTCTTAAAGGTTTTAACAACATACTCCGCTTCGGCGTCGGTGATAACCGAGTTCATCGGCAGGGTAAGCTGGTTTTTGTGCATATCGTAGGCGTTGGGATAATCCGCAATGTCAAAGCCCTTGTTTTTGTACGCCGAAAGCATGGGCAAAGGCTTAAAGTGAACGTTGCACATTACGCCGTTTTCCGCCATTTTGTTGTAGAATTCGTTGCGGAAATCGGAGTCCTTACCGTTGAAGCGGACAAAATAGAGGTGTCCGTTGCTGCGGTGGTTTTCGCCCGCGTGATCAAGCACCTGAATGTCAAGATTTTTAAACTCGTCGTTGTAATAACGTATAAGCTCGTGACGGCGGTTTAAAATTTGGTCATAGCGGTTAAACTGAGCCAAGCCGATAGCCGCCAGAACGTCGGGCATATTGCACTTGTACTGGGTGTCAACAACGTCGTATTCCCACGAAGCGCCGCTGTTTTTGGTGAAAGCGTCCTTGGTTTGTCCGTGAAGCGACCACAGCATATACTGCTTATACACCTTTTCCTCGTCGATACGGGTGCGCAAACGGTGAACGACCGCGCCTCCCTCGGCGGTGGTAAGGTTTTTAACGGCGTGGAAGCTGAAGGTTGTAAAATCGGCGATCTCGCCGCACATTTGTCCGTGCCACTGAGCGCCAAACGCGTGAGCCGCGTCGGACATAACGATAACGCGCCCGATAAGCTCCTGAAGCTTGCCGTTTGGTACGAAAACATCCCTTTTTCTTCTGACCGCGTCGTAAATTCTGTCGTAGTCGCAGACAACGCCGGCGAGGTCAACGGGAATTACAACCTTGGTGCGCTCGTTGATAGCCGCCTCCATTTTGTCGTAATCCATCTCGTAAGAGCCGGGCTTGCAGTCGATCATAACGGGAGTCGCGCCCACATGATAAATGATAGATGCGGTTGCGGTATAGGTGTAGGCAGGCACAATTACCTCGTCGCCGGGACCAACGCCCAAAATGCGCAGAGTCATTTCGGCGCAGGCGGTCTGCGAGGAAAGGCACACAGCCTGACCGGTGTGGCAGTATTCGCCTATTTTCTTTTCAAAAAGCTTGGTTTTGGGACCTGTTGTTATCCAGCCCGATTCAAGAACTTCGGTTACAAGTTTTATTTCATCCTTGCCGATATCGGGCGGAGAAAACGGAATTTTCATTTTGTGTTCTCCTTTGAAAGTAATCCTCAAACAGGAATTTTTCAAATTTTATCAAACTATATTGTAGCACAATATCGCACTGTGCGCAATATGAATTAAAAAATTTATTGGAAAAACATGGTCTTTACAATGTCAAAAACCCGCGAAAACGGTGATTGACGGCACGTTTC